>CAYWMR010000148.1:0-10264 GCA_964458965.1 uncultured Occallatibacter sp.
AGGCGCGAGGAGCGAACTGTAACCGGTTACTGGAGCGACGAGCAACGAAGAAATGAGGAAAATTGGCCCCGTCCCTTCGGGTTGCGGCGAAAAACCGCCCATACTTCGTTGTCGCCCTTGTGCTTGGAATCACCAAACCCTGCGGGCTCCGCCTCGTCTGGGCGGTTTTTCGCTCGCAACGCCGTCCACCTGAGGTAGTGTTAACAGGCCCTAGCGGAGCAGTTCTTCGAGGGTGGTGCTGAGGTCGGTTTTGTCGTCGCGGTATTTGACGATGGCGGGGGCGTAGAGACTGAGGCCCCAGGCTTCGCTTTGGGGATGGCCTTTGCCCTTGCCGACGGCGCGAGCGCCGGGGACGACGACGGCGTTCTCGGGAACGATGAGCGGGGAGTCGGGGCCGGAGCGCAGTACGTCGCCTTTGACGAGATCGAACAGAGGGGTTCCGCGGGTGAGGATGGTTCCGGCCGCGAGCACCGCGCCCTTGCGCACGAGGGTTCCCTCGTAGACGCCGCAGTTGCCGCCGATCAGTACGTCGTCTTCAATGATGACGGGGCTGGCGTTGACGGGCTCGAGCACGCCGCCGATTTGCGCGGCGGCACTCAAGTGCACGCGTTTGCCGATCTGGGCGCAGGAGCCGACCAGGGCATGCGAATCGACCATGGTTCCTTCGTCGACGTAGGCGCCGGCGTTGATGTACATGGGGGGCATGCAGACGACGCCGCGGGCGATGAAGGCACCGGCGCGGACCGAGGAGCCGCCGGGAACGATGCGCACGCCGTCGCGCGGGACGAACTGCTGGGCCGGGTATGTGTGCTTATCGACAAACGAAAGCGCCGGGGCAGGCGCGGTTGGACCCGCGGCGGGGAATGCTTTGAGAACGCCAAGGCGAAAGCCGAGCAGGATGCCCTGTTTGACCCAGGCGTTGACGCGCCAGCCGGTGGGAGATTCGGGGTCTGGCGAGGCGGCGCGCAGATGGCCGCGCTCAAGGCTCAGGCGCAGTTCGAGGAAGGCCGTCATGGCGTCGGGATCGTTGCGCGCGGCATCTCCGGCGGCAAAGTGCGTTTCGATTTCCTGTTGGAGCTGGCGGGTCGTCATTCCATTCTGAGTTTATCAACTCAGAATGGAATGACGATGTGGGGGGTGGGATAGGGGGAGGGACGCTTGAAGAAAATGACTACGGGTTGTGAGATGCGAAATGGTTGGTAAAGGATGGTAAGCGGGTTGACGGACGGCTCAGGCCGCGACGCTGGAGAGTTGCTTGCCGGGTAGCTGCCCAGGGATCGTGACGGGGAGCAGGCGGAAGGAATTGTTTCCCACGGGGATCATTGCCAGTGGGACGGGAGTGCGGCCCGGCACATAATGCAGATGCCTGGATTCCAGCCATGCGCACAACCGGGGGTCGTGAATCTCAGGCTGTCCCGTCCAGAAGCCGGGGTCCAGCTCACACTGGATCTGCAAATGATCCAGTTGTAACTCGATTACGGCAATGTGCCTGGGAAAGTAACGGCGGACGTTATAAGCGCCGACGTGCAAACCGGTGACACCACGGCCTTTGGATTGTGTTTTGACTACCATACGTACCTGCTGTTCAGAAGGGTATGAGGACAGTCTAGGGAGTCAGGAAGGAAGAAATCATTGCCGGTGCAGGGAATCGTGCGGGCGGATTCCTCATTTGATACGCACCATGCGAATGTTCCGATGTGGGACGATCATGCGCCGCATTTTTTGCGGTGTCAAGGGCTCATTTGATGAATTCAACTTATGCGTTAGAGGGCGGCGGCAGACGACGGCCTGGTCCTCAATTGTCTTTTGAGAGTTACCGGCTGGAGCCGAAAGGAGTTATTGCCCGCCGGAACCATGGCGAGCGGGATAGGCGCGCGATCGAGTTTGTTGCGGAGGTGTTTGTACTCGAGCCATTCCGAGAGGCGGGGGTCGCGAATGTCGGGATGGCCGTTCCAGAAGCCGGGATCGAGGCCGCATTGGATATGCAGATGATCCAATTCCAACTCGATGGCTGCGATGCTTTTAGGAAAATAGCGGCGAACATTGGTTGCCCCGACATGCAGGCCAGTGACGCCGTGGCCAAGGGAATGGGTTTTCACCATCATGGTGGGTATCTCCTGTTCGGGTGTGGAAGAGTGATGCTCGGGTAGCCAAGATGTAAGGAGCCGCATTCTTTCGCACCGAACTGCTTTGCGAATTCCCGTATGATGACCCTCTTTCTCTGATGTCAACTTGGCGAGAAAGGGATGCCTCGTTTTGAGCCCTGAATGGAACTTATCGGCATTTCAGCAATTTTCTTCAGTGTGGTGCGCGGAATCTGAATGCTCGCTGGGGAAAGTGGCTTACGGACATAGAATTGCCGAAAACAGGCGTCAGTGCTGGTCACTATTGAACAAGAAAACCGTGAATTCTCGATGAATGCGGGGAGATTGGTGCAAGGCAGAGATGGCAGGGGAGGTGAGCGGTGAGATTACTTCGCTTGCTTCAGAGCGGTACTGAGTTCGGCGGCGACATGTTGCTGCTGTTCGGGGGTGATGCGGTTGAAGAAGGGAAGCGCCAGGGTGCGGCGGGCGATGGATTCGGTTACTGGGAGCGAGGCGGAGGCCGAGCTGGGGTGGGAGCGCCAGGCCGGCTGAAGGTGGATGGGGGCGAAGTAGCGGCCGGTGGCGATTCCGCTGGCGGCGAGCGTGGCCTGGACCTGGTCGCGGCCGACGTGTTGTGGCAGGCGAACTACGTAAACAAACCAGCTTATGGTGCGATGGGGAAGGATGAGGGGCGGAAGTTCGAGGCCGGGGATGTCTTGAAGCAGGGCCTCGTAGCGCTGGGCGGCGGCCTGGCGGAGGGCGAGGATTTCGGCGATTCGCGACAATTGAACTCGGCCCAGAGCGCAGGCTAACTCGGAGAGACGGTAGTTATAGCCGGGCTCGGTGTGATCGAGCCAGTCGCCGGTAGGTATTCGGCCTTGATTTCGCAGGTTCCGGAGGCGGGCGGCGTGGGCGGGATCGTGGGCCAGGATGGCTCCGCCTTCGCCGGTAGTGATTTGCTTGTTGGGATAGAAGCCGAGGACGGCTAAATTGCCGAATGAGCCTGCCGGGTGAGAGTCGGGCGGATCTCCAAATTGGGCGCCGATGGCTTCGCAGGCGTCTTCGAGGATGAGGAGGTTGTGGCGGCTGGCGATGGCTTTGAGGGCGTGCATGTCCGCTGGGACGCCGAAGGTGTGAACGACGAGGATGGCTCGGGTTCTGGGCGTGATGGCTTGCTCTACGGCGTGGGGCGAGAGGTTTAGGGTGAGGGGGTCAATTTCAGCGAAGATTGGCGTTGCGCCAACCTGGAGAACAGCGTTGGCTACGGCTATGAATGCGAAGGATGGGACGATTACTTCGTCGCCCTGGCCGATGCCGAGGGTGAGCAGAGCCAGGTGGAGGCCGGCGGTGCCGGAGCTTACGGCTATGGCATGGGGGACGGCGTGATATTGGGCGAGCGCGGCTTCAAAGGCTGGGAGTTCAGGGCCGAGGGACAAGTGGGGCGTGCGGAGTACGGTGGTTACGGCGTCGATCTCGGCTTGGGTGATGTCGGGGGATGAGAGCGGGATGGTCATCTACATGTCAAGTTTATGGTCTCCCACTCATCGCGCGATGAAACTGCGCGATGAATGGGGCACAGTCAGTTTCGTCACAGTTCGCTTCGATCTCCCACTCATCGCGATGAAGCTGCGATGAATGGGGCACAGTCGGTTTCAGGCAATGGTGCGGGTTGTTTGATCAGTATGCCTTCTAGCGGCACTGTGGTCAGGACGTGGGCGATGGTCTTGGCGGCCGTGCCGTTGCCGTAGGGATTGGTCATGCCCGCTAACGAGGCTCGGAATTCTGGGCTTAGGGCGCGCTGGATGGCGGCTTGAATTGCTGCGGAGTGAGCGGGTGAGTCGATTATGTTTCTGGCTCGCTCGCGGCCTTGCTGGCGCATTCCTACGTTGACGGCGGGAAGGGCGAAGGAACCGGCTTCCATGATGCCGCTGGACGAGTTGCCGATGATCGCGTCCGCGTTGCCAAGAAGGCTCCAGTAAGCGATTGGGTCGAGGTTGGTGAAGATGTGGGTGTGTGGGCGCGTGGCGGCCAGGGTCTTGGTGCGTTCGATGAGCGCGTGGCTCCCTGCGTCGGCGTTGGGATAGACGAAGAGTAGCTGGCCGGGGGTTTGAGCGAGCGCGGAGAAGAGCGCATCGGCCTCGGCGTTTGTGTCTTTGAGTATGGTGACGGGATGCCAGGCTGCCAGGAGCGTGGGCGGCTGGAGTTGGACTCCGAGGCGGGCTTCGAGGGTGGGCCGGTCTAGTAGCGCGGAGCGGGTGAGGTGGTCGAGCGAGGGCGCGCCGGCGTGATGGACTCGCCACGGCTCCTCGCCCATGGCGATGACGCGGCGTCGCGCGGTGGGGGTGGATGTGAAGTGGATGGCGGCGAGCTTGGTGAGGGCGTTGCGGACGTGGTCGTCGATTGCGCCCTGGGAGATTTCGCCGCCTTCAATGTGGGCTACGGGAATGCGAAGGGCGAGCGCGACGGACGCGGGGGCGAGCATTTCGTAGCGGTCGGCGATGAGCAGAAGCAGGTCTGGACGCCAGGCGGAGAGTGCGTCGGCCAGGCCGAGGATGGCGAGGCCGATGGTCTTGGCCATGCCGGTATCGGAGTCGGAACTGAGCAGGCACTCGATGCGGGCCTGGATGGGGAAGCCGTCGCGCTCGATTTCCTGGATGGTGTTTCCGAAATCGGGAGAAAGATGTGCGCCGAGGGCAAAGACGGCCAGGTCTACTTGAAGGTGGGCCTGGAGTTCGCGGAGGGGCCAATAGAGGTGGCTGTAGTCGGCGCGGGAGGTGGTGACTACACCGATGCGACGGCGGTTGGGGGCGGGGTGGGTCATTGGGAGCGGCTTCCTATGAACAGACTCCGATTGAGGGTTGTGGTTTCCCACTCATTCGCCAAAAGCACGCGAATGAATGGGGCACGGTGCATCTGAGGTTCATTCAAGGTGTAACCCGCTGCGCGAGTCGGAATGCTCATAAGGAGACCCGCGTGCCTTGTTGTTTTGAAAGAGCGAGGACGGCAGGGCTGGGAGTGTAGTCGGGCACCAGCTTGCGGAGATGGAAGAGAGCGACTGTCAGGCTGCGCGCGTCGACTGCTTCGTGAAGCTTGGCGAGACTGTGCTCGAAGCGGGCTGCGGGAATGGTCGCGGACTGTATGGAAACCAGGGCGTTGTCCAGAGATTCCGGAGCGGATTCCTGGTAGCTGGTTTGGGTTGGGTCGGTTGGTTGCAGAGTCGCCGGTTCGGTGAGGTCGTCCGGGGCCCATAGGAGTTCGGTGTCTTTGTCGCCGGGACGTGGTTCGGTGAAGTCGACGGCGATGTTTTGGCCTGGGGCAAGCTCTTCGGCCATGAAGTGGGCAAGGTCGGATACGAAGTGGGGGCCGGGCAGGACGGGCGCAAGCAGAGACGAAGGCTGAGGGATGGCGGCGGCGATGAGCAGCATGTTGACGGCTTCATCTTTGGTGAGAAAGTAGCGGCGCGCTGCGGGATCAGTGACGGTGATGGGGCCGCCATTGGCGATTTGGCGGGCAAAGGTTTCAACCACGCTGTCGCGCGAGGCGAGGACATTGCCGAGGCGGAGAACGGTTCCACCGGCGGCCAGGACGATTTGTTCGGCGACCCGTTTTGTTGCGCCCATTACGGAGACCGGCTCGACGGCTTTGTCAGTGGAAAGCAGTACGACGCGCGCGCCGTGTGCCGAGGCTGCCGAGACGAGCGTCTCCGTGGTGAAGACGTTGTTGGCGATGGCGGCCAGCGGATGCTCTTCCATGAGGGGGACGTGCTTGTAAGCGGCGGCGTGGAAGACGATGCGTGGCCTGTGCGCGATGAAGATGTGCTCGATGAGCGCGGGGTTGGATGCGTTGCCGAGGATGGGCGTCATGGGGCAGGCGAGGCCGGCTTCGCTCCACTGGCGCTTGAAGCTGTAGAGATGGCTCTCGGATGCCTCGAGGAGCAGCAACATGGGGGGGACGAGGACCCCGATGCGAAGCGCCAGCGCGGAGCCGATGGAGCCGCCCGCTCCGGTGATGAGCATGGGATGGCGATAGAGTGCTTCGAACACTTCGGGCGGCGGTGACGGCAGGCGCGGACGATTGAGAAAGCTGCGCCAGTTCAGGTCTTCGAGAGACGGAATCACAGATGCAGTATAAATTGACCGTGAATCGGGCGAGCCGGGAATCATTCGGGCTCGGACGTCAGCCATGCCGACGGAGAGGACGTTCGCATACACTGGATGGGGTCTCGGATGATTTTGTTTTGCTGGATTGAACGCGTTCCAGAGGGATTGGGAAAGAGTTATTCATGCGATTTGTTGGGGCGGTTGCAGTGGCTGTTCTTGTGATGTTCGCGGCGGAGGTTGGGGCGGAGACGCGCTTCGATGCGGAGGCGGTGCGGACGAACAATCGCGGCGTGGCGCAGATGGGGCAGCAGTTTACCGAGCGGGCGGCGGGGACCTTTGTCGAGGCGTTCAAGAAGGACGAGAAACTTGCGCAGGCTGCGGTGAACGAGGGTATTGCGCAGATGGCGCTGCAGAAGCTTGACGAGGCAAAGACCTGGCTGCAGAAGGGGATTGCGCTCGATGCGACGAGCGCTCAGGCGTGGTACAACCTGGGGCTTGCGCAGCACTCGGGCAATGAACTGGAAGCGGCGCTGGCAAGCTTTCAGCAGGCTGCGAAGCTCGATCCGCGAGATGCGGATTCGTATTACTTTGAGGGTGTGTGCTACTCGGAGATGAAGGAGAACGACAAGGCGATTCCGGTTTTTGAGAAGGCGCTGGAGATCGATCCGCTGCATGCTTCCGCTGAGTTTCAATTGGCGAAGGCTTTGCAGCGATCGGGCAACATGCCGGATGCCAAGGAGCACTTCAAGATTTTCAAGCATTTGTCGGACGCCAAGATCGGCGCGCCGATTGGGCTGGCGTATGGGGAACAGGGACGCTATTCCACGGTGACGCCGGTCGAGGAGCCCGGAGCGGCATCGAAGGCGATGATTCCGGTGAAGCTGGTGGCGCGGGAACTCGGCTCCCAGGTCTCAAAAGCGAAACCTGGGGCACCCATTGTGGAGTGGACGACGACGGGCGGGGCTTGCATGATGGACGTTACCGGCTCGGGACAGACGGATCTGGTGCTGATGCAGGCCGGGGCGCAGGCGATTCGTGTGTTGCATGCGAAAGGCGATGGTAGCTTTGAGGATTGGGATGCTGAGGCGGCGGGGCTGAAGGCGCAGGGGCACGGCGTGGCTTGCGCTGTCGGCGATTACGACGGCGATGGGTTGAACGACTTGGCCGTGGCGCTGGACGATGCGGTGCTGCTGTTCAGGAACCTGGGCAAGGGCAAGTTTCAGGATGTGACGGCGGAGGCTGGGCTGGCGGCGAAGAGCCGGCCGACGGGGATTACGTTTATCGATTACGACCACGATGGGGATTTGGATTTGTTCTTGACGGGCGCGCCTTTGAAAGATGGCGGTGCGCCGAATGTGCTGTGGCGGAATAACGGAAACAAGACGTTTACTGAGTGGACTGAGCCGCCGGGGCTGGGCGGCAGCGGTAAGACGGCGGCGGCGATTCTTACGGACTTCAATAACGATCGCGCGGTGGATATTGCGGTGACTGGGGATGGGCCCGCGCCGTTGATTTATGTGAACCCGCGCGAAGGGAAATATCCAACGCAGGCGCTTTATGGCGGAGATAAGCTGCCGGCGACCACGGGCATAGCCGTGCTGGATTACAACAAAGACGGCTCGATGGATATTGCAGTAACTCATGAAGGTGCGCCGGGGTTGACGTTGTGGAAGAACGTTGATGGTCCAGATCACATTGGGCGGCAATTTGAGCGGGTTGAGTTACCGCTGAAAAGCGCGCTGCGCGGATGGGGAGTTACTCCGATTGATATCGATAACGATGGATGGATTGACCTGGCGGCGATTGTGGAGACTGCGGCCGGGCCGCAGGTTCGGGTGTTTCGCAATCGCGGCGATGGGAGTTTTGAGGATGTTAGTCATGCGCTGGGTCTGGATGCGGTAAAGCTGCACGAGGCGCGTGGGTTGATTGCTGCCGATGTGGATGGAGACGGCGCGGCGGATTTGATTGTTACGCAGGTGAACGCGCCTCCAGTGCTGCTGAAGAATGTGGGCGCGAACAAGAATCATTTTGTGCGGCTGGATTTGACAGGGTATGCGGATAACAAAACCGCGCTGGGCGTGAAGGTTGAGGTGTTTGCGAACGGGCTGTGGCAGAAGTGGGAGTTGGCCGGGGCATCGGGCTACCAGACGCAGGGGCCGCCGCAGATTCTGGTTGGGCTGGGGCAGGCGGAGGGGATCGACTTGCTGCGGATATTATGGCCGACGGGCGTATTGCAGGATGAGATCGACTTAACCAAGCTAACTGACGGGCGGGGCGTAATTGCAATGAAGGAGGCCGACCGACGGGGAAGCTCGTGCCCGGTCTTGTTTGCCTGGGATGGACATAAGTACAGGTTAGTCACCGATGTTATCGGCGCCGGGGTGGTTGGGCACTGGTTTACGCCGACGCGGCGGAATATTCCGAATCCCGGTGAGTGGGTGAAGGTGGATGGCGACGGGATTGTTCCTGTAAACGGCAAGTTGAGCCTGCGATTCATGGAGCCGATGGAAGAGGTGAATTACATCGACCAGTTACGGCTGGTTGCTGTGGATCATCCGGCGAATGTGGAAGTGAATCCCGATGAGCGATTCCTGGACGATCCCCCGTTTGCTTCGGGGCGCGTGGTGGCCACTGAGGGCGCGCGGCTGCCCGTGGGAGCGTGGGACGGGTTGGGCGAGGACGTGCTGGATAAGTTGAGCAGGCGTGATCATAACTTCGCGAGCGGGTTTACCGCGCTGCCTTATGACGGGTTTGCTGATTTGCATTCGTTGACGCTTGGTTTGGGTCCGCTGGACGCGAAGTCCCCGCTGCGGTTGCTGATGACGGGATATGTGAATTACTTCAGTGCGACTTCGCTGTATGCCGCTTGGCAGGCTGGAGTGAAGCCGGTTTCGCCGTATGTGGAAGCGGAGTTACCCGATGGAACGTGGGAGCGCGTTGCGGACGATATGGGATTTCCCGCGGGCCTGGAGCGCACGATTGTTGTGGACCTGACGGGTAAATTGCCTGCGGGAACGCGGCGCATACGGCTGATGACGAATCTGCAGATTTACTGGGACCAGGTGCTGGTGGATCAGAGTTTGAATGCGGAGGCGCGGACCGAAGAGATTCCGCTTGCGCAGGCTATGCTGCATTTCCGTGGATACCCGAAACAGACTGAGGGGACGAGTCCGGGAGATCTGGACTACGATTACGACCGAGTTAGTTTGACGGGACCGTTTCAACATCAGCGCGGGAGTTATACGCGGATGGGCGATGTTACTGAATTACTGAAAGGAATCGACGACAGGTTTGCGATTTTCGGGAGCGGCGATGAGATTGCAGTGGAGTTTGACGCGGCGAAGTTGTCGACCCTGCCCGCGGGTTGGAAGCGCGATTACTTCTTCTATGCGAATGGGTTTGTGAAAGATATGGATTGGTGGGATGCATCGCCGTTTACCGTGGCGCAACTGCCGTTTCATAGGATGAGTACCTATCCCTATCCGGAGAGCGAGAGTTATCCGGAGGACAAGGATGCGCTGGATTATCAATTGAACTGGAACGATCGCTTCGATTCGGGCGAGCCGGTGCGGTCTTACCGGTTTGATTACCGGGCAATGCCTTCGACGCCGTCGGATGATTTTGCGCCTTCAATTAGATATGCAACGAGTGGGGCCGCGGCGAATTGAGAAGGAGTGAAAAAAGTGCAACCGCAGGTCCTTCGACTTCGGTCGCTGCGGCGACCTTCGCTCAGGATGACAGATTTTTGGTGATTCAATCAACGACAGATCTGTGGTGATTCAAAGATGAGCGAGCTGGTGCTTGAGACGGCGGTGCGACAACTAGAGCTTCTGAAGTCGAAGGCGATCTCTGCTGGGGAGTTGGCTGAGGCGCATATCCGGCAGATTGAGCGGCTGAATCCTGAGCTGAATGCGTTTGCTGATTTCGATGCGGAGCGGGTGCGCGTGCGGGCGCGGCTGCATGATGCGTGGGCAGGGCAGCGGGAGCGGAGGCCGTTGTTCGGATTGCCTGTGACGGTGAAATCTTCAATAGCTACGCGGGGATTGAAGTGCGAGATTGGAAGCCTGTTGAACAAGGGCG
>CAYWMR010000149.1:0-10244 GCA_964458965.1 uncultured Occallatibacter sp.
TCCGATCGGCTCTTCAAAGCTGACGGTCACAGCGGCATATTCACCGCCTCCACTGCCGAGCTTGCGGATGTGCTCCACTCCGCTCTTCCGCCGGACGTGCAAGCGGCAGGCCAGACTGCAGGCCTTGGCTTCCTGCATCGCAAGCTCCCCGGCCTCGACGTGTACTTCGTGGCCAACACCGCAAATCGTCCCATCGACGGAACCATTCAGTTCCGGTCCACGCGGGCGTTCATCGATGCATGGGATCCGGACAGCGGCAAGCTGCTCCAGGCCACACAAGCTGGGAAGATCCCCTTGCTGCTAGCGCCCTATGAATCGCGAATCTTTGTCTTGCACGATACAAGGGAAAGCAAATCTGCGTTGTGGTCGGAGTTGTTACCGCCTGCACCGCAGGTGGTGGATGAACCACTGGCTGATCTGAGCATTGGCTGGACAATTCGCTTTGGCCCGAGCGACTCTCCCGCGGCTCTCCCCGCTCTGACCTCGTGGACCGATCTGCCCGGCAGGCAGTTTTACTCCGGTGAAGCGATCTATTCGCGGAGCTTCAATGTCGACGCCAAACAAGCCTCATCCAAAGATTCCACCGTCTTCCTCGACTTTGGCGCTGGAATTCCTGTGGAGGATAAGCGCAGGCCAAATGCCAGTGGCATGCTCGCCCTTCTCGATCCGCCGATTCACGAAGCCGCCACGGTCTTCATCAACGGGAAAAGAGCGGGCTCTCTCTGGCATCCGCCTTATCGCATCGCCGTATCGCAGTTTATTCACCCGGGCCAGAACCAGGTCGAAGTGCACGTCTATAACACGGCCATCAACCTGCTCGCCGGTCAGCCGCCGCGCGATTACACTGCCCTGCGCGCAAAGTACGGACACCGCTTCGACCCGCAGGATATGGATCACCTGCAAGCCATTCCCTCCGGCCTTTTCGGCCCCATCCAACTTGAAGTGCAGAGGAGAAAATGACGAAATTCGCCTTCAGCATTGCTGCCATCGGTCTGTTTGGCCTGATTCTCTCTACGCCCGTCTGGGCCGCGTCTCAGACCTTCATAGCCAACGACTACGGCGCCAAAGGCGACGGCGTCACGCTGAATACCGCCTCGTTGCAGAAAGCCATCGATGCGGCTGCCGCTGTCGGCGGCACCGTCACTGTGAATCCCGGCAAGTACCTCACCGGGTCTCTCTTTCTCAAGTCGGGCGTTAGTCTCAACGTGCCGGAAGGCGCCACTCTCGTTGGCTCTGAGAAGCTCGAGGATTACCCCATGCTGCCCACGCGCATCTCCGGCATCGAGATGACATGGCCGGCGGCGCTTATCAATGTCCGCGACCAACAGCATGTCACCATCACGGGTAAGGGCACGATCGACGGCGACGGGCCCATCTGGTGGAAGTCGTATTGGGACCTTCGCGCCTTGTATGAACCCCGCGGTTTGCGTTGGGCGTCGGACTACGATGCACGTCGGCCGCGGCTCATCCTGTTTCAGAATTCCTCAGACATTCAGCTTGGCGGCGGCATCCTGCTCACGCGCTCAGGGTTTTGGACCGTGCAGATTCTCTACTCCCACGACGTGCATCTGGATGGGGTTGTCATCCGCAACAATGAGGGCGGCAAGGGGCCCAGCACCGACGGCATCGACATTGACTCGTCCCGCAAAATTCTCGTGGAACACGCCGACATCGACGCCAACGACGATGCTCTGGTCCTCAAGGCTGGTCGCGATTCAGACGGCCTGCGTGTCAATCGCCCCACCGAGGACGTTGTCATTCGTGACTGCATGGTGCGCCACGGCGCGGCGGCCATCACCATCGGCAGCGAGACCTCGGGCGGGTTTCGCAACATAGAGGCCTACAACATCACCGCCCTCAGCGGCGTCCCCTCCGGAATCCTGTTCAAGTCGGCGAGCGTGCGCGGCGGTTTTGCCAAGGACATCCGCATCCACGACCTCAACCTCCAGGGAGTCGCCATTCCCATTCACATCACCATGAACTGGAACCCCAGCTTCAGCTACGCCGTGATCCCCGATGGCATGAAGGACATTCCGTCCTATTGGATCACCCTCGGCACCAAAGTCCCGCACGAAAAAGGGTTGCCGCACTTCAGCGACGTACACATCTGGAACATCAAAGCCACAGGCGCCAAAAGCGCTTTCAATGTGGCTGCCTATCCCGACGCCACACTCGACGGCTTCCACCTCGATCACCTCGATATCGAAGCAGCAACGGCTGGAACCATTGCCAACGCCAAAGACTGGACCATCACGGAAAGCTCCATCAAGACCGCGGATGGAAGCAAGCCCGTCTTTACCGACTCCACCTTCAAAGATCCAAAAGACATTCCGTACGGCGAGCCCAAGTAAGTTCCCATTGCCGCCAGCAGCACGCCGCAGGCACGCAGAGGATCAAGCGACGGCATGGCACGGGCGGTCGTGCATCTTCATCCCTTCGCTGCCCGTCCAATGTTGCCCAACACGACAGCAAAACCATTGCCTCACGCGGGGCGGGCTGGTTACACTAGCGTTCCATCCATCCGGGAGCCGGGGCACAACCAGATGAACCAAATCACAATGAGAGACATCGCGCAGGCATGCGGAGTTTCTATCATTACCGTGTCCAAAGCCATGCGCGGACGTCCCGATATTGGAGCGGAGACGCGCAAGCGTGTTCTGGCGAAAGCGAAGGAGTTGAACTACCGGCCAAATCTGACTGCGCGCAGCCTGGTGACGGGACAAAGCAGGCAGGTCGGGGTCATTGTTCCGACGCTGTTACATCCATTCTTTGCCGAGGTACTGGAAGGACTGGCCGCGACGATGAAGCAAGGCGGATACGCGGTAATGATTTCTTCGTCGATGGAGGATTCGGGAGCGGAGGAGGTGGCGATTGAACTACTGCTGGGACATCAGCTTGACGGCTTGATTGTAGCCTCCTGCAGTACGTCTCCAGGAAAATTCGAACAACTCAAAGAGCAGCGCGTTCCGTTTGTATTGATCGATCGCTTCTTCCCCGGATTCAAGGCGGATTTCGTCGGTGTGGACGATGTCGCCGTTGGCCGCATTGCCACCGAGCACCTGATTGCCATGGGTTGCAAACGAATTGCACACATCCGGGGCCTGGAATTTACCACAGGCGTGGGCCGTTTTGAAGGGTACAAGCAAGCGCTCCACAAGCACGGAATGAAGCTGGATCCCTCCATGGTCAGCCCCTACATGACCGCCGACGGGAAGGACTGGCAACAAAGCTACGAGGCGATGCGCGCGTTGCTCTCCCATAGGCGTCCCGATGGGGTCTTCTGCTACAACGACCCGATCGCAATTGCGGCCATCGACGTGGCATTGGAAGCGGGCCTGCGGATTCCTAAAGACATCGCATTCATTGGGTGCGATAACCTGCACTTCGATGGAAGCCTCAAGGCTCCCCTTTCCAGTGTTGACCACCACAGCAGGCTGATTGGTGTGCGCGCCTCCAGGTTGCTTTTAAGCCGTCTAAAGGACAAAGCCTCAGGCACCCCTCGTCACATCGCGCTGCAACCGGCCCTCGTGGTGCGCGAATCTAGTCTCCGACGCCCACTTGCGCAATAGGAATTCAAATTCAACAGATAACGGTCACCTTTAGTTTTTGGGGTGCGAGTGGGTAGGTCTGAATCTCTGCATATCCACCTAAGTATCTGATAATACATATCTTTTCCAATGTCAACGTTAGCGTTACCGTTTTTCCTTGACAAGCCTCTTCTTTCTGACCTACATTCTCTTTCGAAATAGTTCCCCCATCGAATTTTCCACAATTTGCAGTTCCCCTTCCGGAGGCACCACAGATGCTGCAAGAGAAGTCCCGTCCCCATCGGTCTGCACCCGTGAGACTCCACGTCGCATGGTTGCTCTTCGTGTTTTCACTCACTTTCCCCGGAGCAATCCGGCCGCAGACCGCTGGTGAAGGCTCCATAACTGGAACCGTCACCGATAGCCTCGGCGCCGTCGTCGCCGATGCCACAGTAACAGCGACCAACGTTGCAACCAACATCGCCGAACAGAGGAAGACCTCTTCGGCAGGCCTTTACACCATCGCTCCTCTGCCTGTAGGGAAGTACAACCTGAAGGTGGAAGCGAAGGGATTCAAGTCGCTGGAGCAGGAAAATCTGGATGTCGATGCATTGAACCCTCTGGCCTACAATGCGAAGCTGACGGTTGGCGCGCAGGTTGAGACAGTGACGGTCACCACTGCGCCACCCGCACTGGATACGGAAAGCGCGGTATTGGGGGTGGTATTAGACAACGTGGACGTCTCCAATCTCCCCATCATTATGGCCACCACGCAGCAGCGAGACCCTACTGCGTTTTCCTCCCTGGTTGCGGGCTCGCAGAGCGGCTCTCGCACACCGGTTATTGCCGGTCTCGCCAACTATCAGGGTTATCTCTACCTGGATGGTGTGCCGTCGGAAACCATCAACCAGCAGGGTGACAACCGCACGGTCTCGTTGAGTATGAGCATGGATGCCGTCGATCAGTTCCAGGTGCTCACCAGTGTCCCGCCGGCGGAGTACATGGGCGCAGGCGCATCGAACTACACCATGAAGTCGGGTGGAAAAGCCTATCACGGACAGGTTTCCGACTTCCTGCGCAACACCATTCTGGATGCCTGGCAATTCGCGCAAAAGGAAGCAACCGTAAAGACAGTCACCGGAGCCACCGTACCCGCCCCGAAGAGTGTCGAGCACGGCAATGAGTTCTCAGCGTCCGTTGGCGGCCATGTCCCTCACACCGGGGACAAGCTCTTCTTCTTCTTCGCGTACGACAGGTACCATTCCCGCTTGAACGATACGCCGGGACTTACCACCATTCCCACCACCGCGATGGAATCGGGCGACTTTTCCGCGCTGTCCGATGGCGGCAAGAACGATGTTCCGATCATCTTCGATCCAACAAGCAACACGTGCGGAGAATCAGGCTGCACCCGCACACCGTTTAGCTACAATGGCAAGCTCAACGTTATTCCTCCCGGACGAATCTCGGCCATCACGGATAAGATGCAGTCGTTCATGCCCAACTTTCCCAATTCACCCAATTCCGGGTTGTCGGGCAACTACAACTCGTCGGTATTCAACAACGACTTTCTCGGCACCCAGGTGGGAGGCCGCGACAACCATCTTTATGACTGGCGCGTGGACTACGACGTGAATGCAAGGAACCGCATTTCTTCGGTCGGCGCGATGGGGCACGTGGTTTATACCAACAACTTCGGCACTCCCTACCTTCCGGTTCCGTATGCCGTCGGCGACTATGCCACCATCGTTCCCAAGCAGTACAACATCGAAGACGCGTACACGATCACAGACCACCTGACCAACCAGTTCAAGGTTGGTTACACGCGGTTCTACATGCCCATCACCAATCCCACCCAGGGCCTGACCCAATACGAAGTTGGCACTCTGGGTGTTACCAATCTGCCCGCGGGACAAGCCGGACAGGAGTTTCCCGGTGTGTCGTTCGCAGGAGCCGGCTCCCTGGCGGGCAGCGTACTTCCCGCCACCTGGACCACGGACAGCAATTCGGCTTCAACCCAGCTGACCATCCCAAACAACTATGAATTGGTCGATAACGTGCAATGGCTGAAGGGAAAGCACCAGTTCACCTTTGGCTTTTCCTATCAGTTCGAAGGGCTCAACAACGCCAACCCGGCTACCTACACCGGTGTTCTTCCCCTCACCTTCGATCAGTATGCAACCGCGGCCTATGGATGCACAGGCAGCGGTTGCAGCATCAACGACGGCTCGTCTTCTGTCATCGATCAAAGCAAGACCGGATATGCTTACGCCAGCTTTCTGCTGGGCGCTGTAGGAGCGACGGGAAGCGGGACCACGGGCTTGACCCTGCCTCTGCAGGATGTGGCCACAATTTACAGCCGCATCAAGGCCATAGCGCCCTATGCCGAGGACACTTTCAAGCTCACCTCCAAGCTGACCGTCGATCTGGGCTTCCGCTGGGACTATCTTCCCCCGCTGCATGAAAAGTTCAATCACTTTACGTTCCTGAATCCCACGGCGACAAACTCTGCCGCTGGCTATGCGGGCGCACTGGAATTCGATGGCAACTTCGGTGGCGCGGGCGTTTCCTGCGGTTGCAAAACACCGGTTCAGACATATTGGAAGAACTTCGGGCCTCGCGCGGGCATTACCTATGCGCTTGACGACAAGACGGTGATCCGAGCCGCATCGGGCCTTGTCTACTCACAGGGCGGCGGAACCGGCGGCGGCCGCGTGGCCGGCAACGGTGGCTCGAATGGCGCAGGCCAGGCGCTGGGATTCAACACTACTGCCGTAGCGCCGGGAGATACTCTCACAGGCGCAGCTGCAGGTCCGTCCTTCTGGCTCAACAGCACCAACAGCGACCTCTTCGGCCCGGGATATGCTTACCCGGCAGCCCCCGCGCCCGGTGCCGCGAGCACAATCCTCGATACCGGCAACTACCTCAACAGCAGTGGCGCATTCGTAACCCCATCGTCGATGGGATACGTCGACCCCTATCTGTCGGGTCGGGCTCCGATGTATACCTTCTGGAATGTGGGCCTCGAGCGCGCCATCACCAAGAACATCATCGTCCAGGTGAACTATGTGGGGGATGAGGCGCACCACACCTGGGACGGCAGTTCGCAGAATTCGCGCGGATACTGGAACAATCAATTGAACCCCGCTTACATTGCCGCACTCGGTCCGGTAAACGGAACCAGCGCCAAAGGTGCGCCGGTCTCCCTTCTCACCGCGCCTGCAACCACGGCCAATGTAGCCATTCTCAATGCGAACATGGCCGGCCTACCGAATCCCGCATCGTTCATCGCCGCCGCTAACGCATTTCCTGGCCAGTCAACCCTCAGCATCGCCCAGATGCTCACGGCATTCCCACAGTACAACGCCGTGGTGGATACGTTTGGCGGACCGTTTTCAGAGAACTTCTCCTACAACGCCATCCAGTTCACCGCGAGCCAGCGCATGGCCAACGGCCTCTCGTTCGGCGCCAACCTGACCCTCTCCAAGAACATCGGAGACGATGGCACCTTCCGCAGCGGATTCGCCATTCCGGCGGCAGCCATCGACGGCCACGGCCAAAGCTGGAAACAAGATAAGATCGATCGCTCCTGGACAACCATCTCCATACCCACAATCCTGAATGCCTACGGCGTCTATCAGCTTCCCTTCGGGGCGGGCAAGATCGGCGCAACCAACTTCCTGGTGCGCCAGCTCGCCGGCGGATGGCAAGTGTCGGGTGTCTACTCGTATGACACCGGTGGACCACTCACTCCGACTTGGAGTTCCAACGGAAACTGCGCCAACGCGGCGCCCAACGCCGGGCAATGCATGCCGTCGATAAATCCGGGATTTGGCAGCACTGCGCGCATCAACGGCAAATACGGCAAAGGCCCCAACGGCTACGTGCTTGGCAACGCGGGCACCATCCGCTACGTCAACCCACAGGCATTCGTTGAGCCGGCCAACGTGTCAACAGCCTCGGGTACAGCGCAGTACCTCATCGGCAATGCACCCCGCACCAAGCCGTTCGGAATTACGGGACCGGCCAATCAGACCTTCAACGCCTCAATACGGCGCACCTTCCCCATCTATCACGAGATGGCATTCGTCTTCCAGGCGGATATCCAGAACGTGTTGAACCTGATGATCTGGGGAAGTCCAAGCGGCGGATGGGGCCAGAGTGGAACAACGTACAATTCCACGTTCGGAACAGTCGGGGCGCCCGGTACCTTGCCGCGCGACTTCCAGTTGTCGGGACACATCAACTTCTGAGTCGATGTAATTCCTCCACCCGGAGAGGTGCAGCAGTTCGATATGCTCATCTCTTCGGGTTATTTTCGAGAGATCTTACCTGGGCTTTGAAGGGGCGCGTTCTGAAGTCGATCCGCCGCCACGAATCGAAACGAGTGTAATCCCCTCAACGCCGCAAATGCATCGCACAAGTTCATCGTCTACTCTGCAACAACACGAGGATGGTCAAGAATGGACGTTGTGGCTGGAATCCTCGAAGTTGACCGAAAAGACGACACGCACGAAGTGATCATCCATTACCGCGATCTAAAACCCGGCCATGAGGGCGGAAGCCAAATCGCTTTTTCACCGAGTCAAGCCCGCCATTTCGCGTACGTTCTTCTGAAGCATGCGGCCGATGCCGAGAGAGGAGCGTCAGGAACAATACGGAAAAGGGGGAAACTCTGGATGAAGTAGCGCCATGGAAACTCGCCCACGGAATGCTGTTCCAAGTGGACGCAATCCTCATGCAGAATCCAACAGAATCAAGATCCCGGGACCTATACCAAATGATTCAATGTCCAGGGACTACCATGACGCGCACGCCGATGACTATCATGGTGTGTCATTGTGTGTCCCGCGATAGGAAAGGCCGCTATCGGCTCACAAGGCACGGTTGTGCTGTTTGCAAGCATAAAGAATCGCGCTGAGCCGATTCCTCAAGCGCCCGGATCCACTCTATCTTGAAAGGAAATGGACTACTCGATGCCCCTCACTCGTCGCAATCTGTTGGTCGCCTCAGTCTCGCTGGTGGCGTCTGGATTTGCCAAAGGGTTTGGACAGTATCCGTCGAGTTCCGCGAACGCAATCACGTTGGATCCAGCGCAAGTTCCTCCTCCTTCAAATCGTGCGGCGCACACACTGTTCCACCAGATAGGCGCAGACAGTTGGAAGGAGCTGAACCAACGCCTCCGTACCGTGAATGCTGATATTCAGGCCCACGGATTGCGCCACATCCCCAACATCGAAGGGACATTCCTCACCGGATATCCGTACAACGAGTTCTACGACTGGGACCTCTACTTCGAAAACCTTTACCTCTCTTACTTCGGAGTTTCCGAATACTGCTTTACAAATCTCAAAGAGTTCCTCAACCGGGAGCAGCCCGACGGCTATGTCAACCGCAGCTTGATCAAACAGCGAGACCGGCAGCAGTTCAAGCCCTTCCTCGCGCAGCTTGCGGTGCTTGGATGCAAACAGAATCACGACGACTACGAGTGGCTGCGTGGCCAGTACTATGACCGCCTGGTGAAGTATCTCGGCAAATGGTTCTCCTACGATTCAGACCACAATGGATTGCCGGTTTGGAACTCTGCCGACGCTGCCGGTACTGACAACCAATGGTCGCGGGCGGGCGCGTTGAGCGCTTTTGAAGTGGAAGGCGTCGATCTGGCTTCCTACCTCATTCGCGAGTTGCGAGCCATGTCGGTTATTGCAGGACATCTCAACTTGAAGTCGGATAGCGCATCGTTCGATGAACATGCCGATCGCGTCATCGGCCTGATCAACACTGTTTTGTGGGATGAAGCGGGAGGAATGTACTTCGACCGCAACGAGAAGACCGGCAAGCGCGTGTACGTAAAGTCGGCCACCAACTTTATGCCATTGTTTGCCGGTGCCGCGCCCCCTGCACGCGCAAGGCGAATGATCCATGAGCACCTGCTGAACCAGGAAGAATTCTGGCTGAACTATCCGGTGGCAAGCTACGCAAAAAGCGAGCCGGACTATTATCAAGGCTCGCACCGCGAATGCAATTGGCGTGGCCCCACCTGGGCTCCCACAAACTACATGATCTTTCAAGGGCTGCGCCGTTATGGACATCAGGCGGATGCCCGCGAATTGGCCACTCGCTTGTTCGCCATGGCTCTCGTGAAGAATCCGGTTCTTCGCGAATACTACAACGCGGAGACGGGAGACGGCTTGGGTCAAACCCGCTTCTGGGGATTTACTGCCCTCTATTATGGAATGCTGCTGGAATCCATCCTGGGATACGATGCTTCGTCCCTTACGAAGCCGTCGCTTCCAATTATGGAAAAGGAGTTGAATATCCCCTTCACATCCTCTTAGCCGGCGACCACTGTGGGAACGCATTACCGGTTGAATTCGAAACAAAGGCATTTCGATGACCGTGAAATTCAACCTCACGTGCGTCTTCAAGGGCCCGTTGAGAGTATTCACTATGGTCCGAGGCAATGTGCGGGCTCAACCTATGAGAAGGACTCTCGCCATCAATCCGATGCTTATTGAAGCACCAAGAGGCATCGAGGCCCAATTGACCGCGCGGGTAGTAAGTCACATTCGCGCGAAGATCGAGGACGGCTCACTTCAACCAGGCGACAAACTTCCTCCTGAGCGCGAGTTCGCCAAAGCCCTGCGAATTAGCCGAGCGAGTCTGCGAACGGGGATTGGATATCTCGCAGCCACGGGGGTTATGAAGGTCCGTCAC
>CAYWMR010000150.1:0-4843 GCA_964458965.1 uncultured Occallatibacter sp.
TTCCAGCGAAACCGCGAGCGCTACGCTTTTCTGAAATGGGGACAGACGGCCTTTAGGAATTTCTCGGCTGTTCCGCCGGGGATGGGGATTTGCCACCAGGTGAATCTGGAATACCTGGCCCGTGTCGTGTTTACCACCGAGATCGATGGCGAGCAGGTTGCGTACCCTGACACGCTGGTGGGCACCGATTCGCATACCACGATGATCAACGGCCTGGGCGTGCTGGGCTGGGGCGTAGGCGGAATCGAGGCCGAGGCGGCGATGCTGGGGCAGGCTGTGAGTATGCTGGTGCCGCAGGTGGTGGGCTACAAGCTCACCGGCAAGCTGCGGGAGGGCGCCACCGCGACAGACCTGGTGCTGACCGTGACCCAGGCGCTGCGCAAACTCGGCGTGGTGGGCAAGTTTGTGGAGTTTTACGGGCCGGGCATTGCCGCGCTGCCGCTGGCCGACCGCGCCACCATCGGCAATATGGCCCCTGAATACGGCGCTACCTGCGGCATCTTCCCGGTGGATGCCGAGACGCTGCGTTATCTCCGTCTGACTGGCCGCAGCGAAGAGCAGATTGCGCTGGTCGAGGCCTATTACAAGGCTCAGGATATGTTCCATACGGGTGCTTCCGCTGAGGCCGAGTACACGCAGACGCTGGAGTTGGATCTCGCTTCTGTGGAACCGAGTGTGGCGGGACCGAAGCGTCCGCAGGATCGCGTGCTGCTGAAAGATGCCGCAGCCAGCTTCGAGCAGCAATTGCCTGCCCTGCTTTCGCCAACGGCCAAGCCGCTGGGGGCGCGCACCGGAGCGACCTGGCAACGCGGCGCAGTTACGGATACAGGCATTGCCGAAAAGGTGCCGCTGCATCTGACCACGACTGTGAAGGAGCGGTTCGGTGTCGATCCGGATACTTATCTCGACCACGGCTCGGTGGTAATTGCCGCTATTACCAGTTGTACCAACACCTCGAACCCATCGGTGATGGTGGCAGCGGGAATCCTGGCGAAGAAGGCCGTTGAAAAAGGCCTTACTGTGCCGCCGTGGGTTAAGACTTCGCTTGCGCCCGGCTCGCGTGTGGTTACCGACTACTACACCAAGGCCGGCTTGCTGCCCTATCTTGAGAAGCTTCGCTTTAATGTTGTCGGCTACGGCTGCACCACTTGCATTGGCAACTCGGGGCCGCTGCCTGCAGACGTTTCAAAGAGCATCGACGAGCATGGGTTGGTTGCCGTGAGTGTGCTCAGCGGCAATCGCAACTTTGAGGGCCGCGTGAATGTGGATGTGCGAGCCAATTATTTGATGAGCCCGCCGCTGGTGGTAGCGTATGCGCTGGCCGGACGGATTGGGCATAACTTCGACACCGATCCGCTGGGCGAGGACGAGGCTGGGGTGCCGGTTTATCTCAAGGACATTTGGCCTACGCAGGCTGAGGTGGCTGAAGCCATTGAAAGAGGTTTGTCGAGCGAGAGCTTCCGCAAGGAATACGCCACTGTTTCAGACGGCGATGCTAACTGGCAGGGGCTCAAGTTTCCCACCGGCGACGTCTACCAGTGGGAGCCGGATTCGACTTATATCCGCAAGGCGCCGTACTTCGATGGGATCACGAAGACTCCGGCGGCGGTTACAGACATTCTGGGCGCGCGTGTGCTGGCGGTGCTGGGAGACTCGGTGACCACCGACCACATTTCTCCGGCGGGTTCCATTAAAGCCAATGGGCCGGCGGGAAAATACCTATCGGAGCATGGCGTGAGGCCGGCGGACTTTAACAGCTATGGCTCGCGGCGCGGGAATCACGAAGTGATGGTTCGCGGCACTTTTGCCAATGTGCGCCTGCGCAACAAGCTTGCGCCTGGCACTGAAGGCGGGGTTACTCGGCTATTGCCCGAGGGCGAGGGGATGTCGATATTCGACGCCAGCGTTAAATATGCGGAGCGTGGCGTGCCACTGGTGATTCTGGCCGGCAAGGAGTATGGCTCGGGGTCTTCGCGCGATTGGGCGGCCAAGGGACCGAATCTGCTGGGAGTGAAGGCGGTGATTGCGGAGAGCTTCGAGAGAATTCACCGGTCCAATCTCGTTGGCATGGGAATTTTGCCTTTGCAGTTTGAGGCGGGGCAGAACGTCGAGTCGCTGGGGTTGACCGGCGAGGAGGTCTACGATTTTGCGGGGCTGACCACGCTGCTTGAAAGCAAGTTTGCTGGCGGACGCACGCTGCGCGTGAAGGCCACTGCGGCCGATGGAGTTGTCAAAGAGTTCGATGCCAAGGTCCGCATCGACACACCCCAGGAGATTGAGTACTTTGAGCACGGCGGGATTCTGCAGTATGTGTTAAGGCAGTTGGCAGCGAAGTAGCACCTGCGGTGCGGCAGACCGCGCTTGCGTGCGATGAGTGCCAAGGTTGGCCGGGGACCTTGCAAAGCATTCGCCAGTTCAGGCCCGCTCCAAAATCACCAGATCGTCGTCACATCGCTCGCAAGAATCCGGCTGTCCCGGCTGATGACGGGCACGTTGAAGTAGAGCGCGGTCGCGGCCACGATCCGGTCCGGCATATCCGGAACTTGCTCGCGCGGAACCCGGCGCATCGAGTCGGCAATTGCGGCGGTCAGGGGGGCCTCGGCCAGGACGTGCTCCGGGTCGGCCAGAGCTTCGCAAAGCCGGTCGTACACCTCTTGCGAAATCCGGCTCTTTTCGACGAGATAGACCATTTCCGCGAGAGTGATTGCAGAAACAAGAACCTTGCGGCCGTCGGAGGCTGCCCGGTCGAGGGCATTTTTTGCGGAGGCTGAAAGCCGCGAATCAGCGAACAGATACCAGATCGCCGCGTGTGTATCGGCAACCGCGGCCGCGCTCATCAAAAGTTCTCTCCGAAACCGCGAAACATCTCCGCGCGGTTCTCGTCGATCTCCTCGGCAGATGGGGCAGGTCCGAGGTCCGCGCAGAGACCCCAACCGGATTTCAACGGGCGATTAGGACGGTTGGCCTCTTCGGCCAGGCGCAGGTCGCGCTCGACGACATCGCGCACATAGTCTTCGACCGAAAGCCCGCGCAAGAGAGCTTGCGCCTTTACGCTGGCTTCAAAATTCGCTGGAAGCTCGACGACCACGCCATTCTCCTATTAGGCTCATTGTACCCCGTTTCCGCTTTACTTACCCTTGCGTCTCGGGCGCGGCTGGCCTTGGATGCGGGCGCTTGCGCTTGGCGACATGCGCCTTCACCGCCGGATTCGGCACCGCATTCTCATCGTGTGGAGCAAAGAACCGGGTACCCTCCTGAGCGTGTTCGCCGAGCACATGCAGACGCAGGAAGTTGGTTGATCCGGACTTGGTGCGAGTGCCGGCGACGATGGCGATCACCTCGCGCGGCTTCACATAGCCGCTCTGCTCCAGCAGGCTCTCTGCCACGTCGACCAGTGCCTCAGTGGAGTTGACCTTCGGACATCGGATGGGCGTAGTTCCCCACAACAGATTCAGGCGGTTGATGGTGACATCGACCGGGCTGAGCGCGAAGATGGGCGCAGAGGGATGATACTTCGAAAGCTGGCGCGCGGTTGCTCCCGACTCGGTAAACAGCGCGATGCCGCGCAGGTCAAGGTCGTCGGCGGCGTGGGCCGTGGCCTCGCAAATGGTCTCAGCGATGGACAGGTGAGTTTGCCGAATGCGCGGCTCGGAATAGCTGAGTTCCTTGATGTGGCGCTCGGATTCCTTCACGATCCGCGCCATCATGGACACCGTCTCCACTGGGTATTTGCCCACCGCAGATTCGCCGGAGAGCATTACCGCGTCGGTGCCGTCATAAACGGCGTTGGCCACATCGGAGACCTCGGCGCGCGTGGGGCGCGGGTTTTCAATCATCGATTCCAGCATCTGCGTGGCCGTGATCACCGGCTTGCTGTACTCCGCGGCGCGGCGAATGATGTGCTTCTGGATTGCGGGCACCTTCTCAGGCGGTACTTCCACGCCCAGGTCGCCGCGGGCAACCATGATGGCGTCGGCCACCTGCAGAATGCTGTCGAGATGCTCGATGGCCTGGGGTTTCTCAAGCTTGGCGACGATCCAGGTTTCTCCGCCCAAAGCGGAGACGCGGTTGCGCACAAGGCGGATGTCTTCCGCGGTGCGGACGAACGAGACGGCGATTGCGTCCACGCCGCTCTTCAGGGCGAACTCCAGATCTTCGGCGTCCTTGTCGGTGAGCGAGGGAACACGCACCGCAATGCCGGGCAGATTGATGCCCTTGTTTTCTCCCAGCATTCCGCCATTCACAATCTCGCACACAACATCGTCGCCCAACACTTCGTGAACTCGAAGCTCGATGAGACCGTCGGAGAGCAGGATGCGCGAGCCCTGCTCCACGTTTTCAGCCAGCGTCTTGAATGTGGTGCCCACCACGGATGCCGAGCCCGGCACTTCGCGCGCAGTAATGGTGAGCCGCCCCCCTGCTTTCAGCAGCACGGGCAGATGGTCTTTCAGCTTCCCGGTACGAATCTTCGGACCCTGCAGGTCGGCAAGAATACACAGCGGCTTGCGCTCTTCGCGGCTCACTTTGCGGATCATCTGGATCAGCGCCAGCTTCTCTTCGTGTGTGCCATGGGAAAAATTGAGGCGGACCACATCGACACCGGCACGCACCAGGTTCCTGAAAACGGGCTCGGTATTCGAGGCGGGGCCAAGAGTGGCTACGATTTTTGCCCGGCGTTGCGATACGGAATCCGTCATGTTCAGTTCGGCAAACTGCATACGATTGCTCCAGAAAAAAGCTCAGTTGGGGAAAATTTGGGGACAGTATGTGGTCCGCTTCATTGTACACGGAGGGTCGGACTCCACCCCACTACCAAAACCTGTCCGTGGGGACCCCGGATGGA
>CAYWMR010000150.1:4943-10175 GCA_964458965.1 uncultured Occallatibacter sp.
CCCCGCTTCATCCATCATGTATCGGGAGGGGTGCAATGGTCGGTGCAATTCGTCACTGACCGGAAGGCGGAGTATCGGGTTGAGCCGAGGCGCGCGCGATTGCCTGCCGCTGCCGGAAGATGGCGCCGTTCAATTCCGCGCCAATAAGGACGCTGAACGCACTGATATACAGCCAGACCAGGGTGGCAATGCCCGCGCCAAACGAACCGTAGAACATGGAATAGTCCGCAATTCGCGTTACATACCAGCCGAAGAGAAGCGTAGCCGGAAACCAGACGAGCGTGCTGGTGATTGCGCCTGGAACAACCCGCTGCCAATGCTCCTTGCGCTTGGTGCCGAAGTGGTAAAGAACAACCAGGACGGTGGCGCTGGTTACCAAAGCCAGCGACCACCGTACGACCCGCCAAAAAAACAGCACAAAGTGGCGCAACTCGTGGTCGGCGTTGTCGATCATCCACGTCTCAATCTGATGGCCGAAAATGACCAACAGCGTTGCCAGCGCCAGTGGAACCAGCGCAATGGGAACCAGCAGCAGGGCGCGAAGCCGGCGTTCCCAAAAGCCCCACTCACCGCGCGGCAGCCGGTAAGCGCGGCGAAAGCCCTCCATAAGCGACAGCATCATGCCCAGGCCGGCAAAGACACTGAGGCTGGTGGCGGAAAAAATCACCGGCCCGGAGTGAATGCGGCGGCTCAGGACATAAGACTGGAGCAGGTCCATGGTGTCCTCGGGCATAAACTGCTCGAATGTCCCGCGAATTTCGCCCACCAGAGTGGTTCCCTCCGGAACCTGGGCCAGCAGCGTGGTAATCACCAGCAGGGCGGGAAACATCATCAACATACCGGAATACGCGGCGGCCTTCGCCGTGTTGATCACGTCGTGGGCAAGGGCCTGGCCGGCGGCACTCCAGAGCTTCAAGAGGAAGTTCTTCATCGGCGTCACTGGCAAGAGTAGAGCATTCCGCAGGGTTTCGGCGATAGGGCTTTGGTTTAAGACCAGACTGCGGCCACCATGCAGCCCGGTGACCTGGCAAAGATGCCGATGAGACTACGGAGCGGCGAAGTTCTGACGAATCTTCCTCTGACCGTTTATCATTGCCGAGCGATGAAAACCTATTCGGTGCATACACTTCAGTTACTCATACCTGTGCTTCTTCTGGCTGGAATTGCCTTCCTTCCTGCAGCTGGCCAAACCAGGCCTGTGCCCAACGATCAACTCGCGTCCAAAGAATTGAATGAGCGGGTCGACACTCTGTTGAAGAAGATGACGCTCGAAGAGAAGATTGGGCAGTTGGTGCAATTTTCGGCTGGCTTCGCTACGGGTCCGGGCGCATCGAATCTTAGATGGGACGACCTGGTTGCCAAGGGGCAGGTTGGATCGTTTCTGAATGTGGTGGGCGCGGAGGCGACCAATCACTATCAGCACATCGCCATGGAAAAGACGCGCCTGCGGATTCCCATTCTCTTCGGCCTCGACGTGATCCATGGCCACCGGACGACCTTCCCCGCGCCGCTGGCCCTGGCGGCAAGCTGGGATCCAGCCGCGGTGGAGAAGGTGGCGCGCATCAGTGCTGAGGAAGCCCGCGCCGACGGTATCGCCTGGGCTTTTTCGCCCATGGTCGACATTGCCCGCGATCCGCGCTGGGGGCGCATCATCGAGTCGGCCGGCGAGGATCCCTACCTGGGTTCAGCCATCGCCCGGGCGTGGGTAAAAGGTTACCAGCAGGGCGACCTCTCCAAGCCGGATTCCGTCGCGGTAAGCGTGAAGCACTACGCCGCATACGGCGGGGCAATCGCCGGGCGCGATTACAACGCCGTTGACATGAGCGAGATTACGCTCCGCCAGGTTTACCTTGAACCGTATCGCGCCGCCGTTGAAGCCGGCGCGGCCACGCTGATGAGTTCTTTCAACTCCATCAACGGCGTTCCCGCCTCGGCTAACCCGCTTACGCTCAACCAGATTCTGCGCAAGGAATGGGGATTTTCGGGCTTTGTGGTCTCCGATTGGGGCTCAGTTGCTGAGCTCATGAACCACTCCATCGGCGATGGGCCGACTGTTGCCCGAAAAGCATTGGAAGCCGGCGTGGACATGGACATGGAGGGAAATCTCTACGGCACGGTGATTGCGGATCAGGTGCGGGCGGGCAAGATTCCAGAGAGCGTGGTGGATGAGGCTACTCGGCGTATTCTGCGCGTCAAGTTTGCACTGGGACTGTTCGAGCACCCCTATACCACCGAGGGTCCGGCCTACGACCCGACGCCGGAACGCAGAGCCGCTGCCCGCAAAGTTGCGAATGAGACGCTTGTGCTGCTGAAGAACGACCCCGTCGAAGGCGTTGGGACGGTGCTGCCACTGACAGCCAAAGCCAAAAAGGTAGCGCTGATCGGTCCGCTGGCCGACAACCAACAGGAGTTGCTGGGCGCCTGGAGCGGGCACGGCGAAGCCAAGGATGTGATTACGCTACGCCAGGCGCTTGCGGAGAGGCTGGGCGGACGCTTGCTCTATGCCGAGGGATGCGGACTGCTGAGCGGCGCCGACGCCAACGTGCTGAAGCATGTGAGCTTCGGTGGACCCGATAGCGCGCCCGGCAATGAGCCACTGCCGGACGACGCCAAAACTATCGCCGAGGCTGTTGAAGCGGCGAAGAAGGCGGACGTGGCGATTCTGGCACTGGGTGAGAGCACAAACTGGATGGAGGGTGAGGCTTCAAGCCGCACCACGCTGGGATTTACCGGAGCGCAAGAGCAACTGCTTGAGGCCGTTGTGGCTACCGGCAAGCCGGTGATCCTGGTGGTGCTGGCCACGCGCCCCCTTGAGCTGAAGTGGGCCGCAGGTCATGTGCCGGCGATTCTTGAGGCGTGGAGCCCTGGTATCGAGGCAGGCAATGCGGTGGCAGATGTGCTGTTTGGCGACGTGAACCCATCGGGCAAGCTGCCGGCGTCGTTCCCCAGAGCGGTCGGTCAGGAGCCCCTCTATTATGCGCAACTTCCCACAGGCCGTCCGGCACATGGGGACTTGAGCCATATGCCACAGAACAGTTTGGAAAAGTTTATGTCGCGCTATGTGGATGAGGAGAACTCGGCGCTGTTTCCGTTCGGATGGGGACTGAGCTATACAAGATTCAGCTACTCGCAGCCCACCATCAGCCGGACCGGAATTCCAGAGCGCGAGTTGCTTGCGTCTCGAAGTGGGCCTGTGGCCACGGTGGGCGTGGACGTGAGGAATACCGGGAGCGTGGCCGGAACCGAAGTGGTGCAACTCTACATTCGCAACACAGCGGCCAGCGTGGAACAGCCGGTGCGGGAGCTGAAAGGCTTTGCGCGCGTCCAGCTTGCCCCAGGCGAACAGAAGCACGTCGAATTCCCGCTGGGGTTCGACGAACTGAATTTCTACAACGTAGACGTGAAGCGCACCGTGGAACCGACAACCTACAAGATCTGGGTGGGCGGCAGCTCGCTGGCTATGGCGGAGACAAGTCTTCAAGTGATTGAATAGGATTCGAGCGGAAAAGGATTCGAGCTTGCGCCGACGCGGGATTCTATAGCATTTTGCCTGTTGGTATGGAGTGGATTTCCTGCTTCGCTCAAGATTGCAGGGCGCTGCAGGCGCATGTAGCGCCGGCCTCCCGGCCGGCTGTCGCGTGGACCTCCCGGTCCACGACGCACACCCTACACCAATACAAAAACGCATTACGCTAAGATCGGAGTTTTTTCGTCACTTCCTACGAGTCGGAAATGGGATAGCGCGGATTGAACGGGAAGATCAGCTCTGCCTCGGCTGCCACCGGCTTGCCATTCACGGTTGCCGGCTGGAAGCGCCAGGTCCTGACAACATCGAGGACAATCTGGTCAAGCTGGTTGCCCACTCCCTGCACCAGGGTTTCGCCCACCACTGCCCCGAGTGCGTCCACCTTCACGTCAACCACCACCTTCTCTTCGTCGGCCGGCAGCAATGATCGCTCCGTAACAGACGGGTGCGGCGAGAAGATTGGGAAAGCCGGCTGGGCGTCCTCGGCATCGTCTCCGCTTCCACGCAAGCCCTGGCCTGCACCATTGCCCGCGTGAGGATCCTTCGGCGCGCCGCCCCCGGACAGTCTTTGCTGTTCCGCTTCGACGGGGAGAATCGTCTTCCTGGTCGCTTCGGTGTTCGGCGCGGGATTGCGGGTATGCGGCGCGGTTTCCATGGTTGGCAGTGGAATCTTAGCGGCATGAGAAGCGCCCACGTGCTCCACCAGCATCTGGGTTCTGAAAGAAACGGGAGAGACCGCCCTGGTTCTGGCCACCATCCCCAGCAGCAGCGCGAAAGCTAGCACGCTTCCGTGCAGGGCAACCGAGAGCAGGACGGCGGGAAGGCGCCGTTTAGCTTGTTGGATTGGAGCCGGTTCGGTTGCAAATTGCATGGTGACCTCTGCCTGCACAGCGAACGGCCGGTGCATCGATTGTCGCACAGGCCGGGAATTCAGTCCTCAACCGTGTAGGCCGGCAGCCCCTGGCCTCGCTTCGGAGGCTGGGATCGCGGGCCACTCCCTTTGCATTCTCAGTTCGCGTCGTCCTCATCGATCTTCGCATAGAGTCTTGAAAGAGAAGATCGGATCGGCCACTGGCCGTCAAACATAATTGATTGGCAACATTCGCTGATGCAGCACCCGCACCACCAGTACACCATCTGCCTCGGGTAGGTAGAAGACAACATGACTGCCAATCTCAAATCTTCGCAAACCTGCCCGAAGAGAGTTGCAGGAGCGGCCTATGGATGGATTCCGCGCAAGGAGATCGAATCCGTCCTCAAGTTTGGCCAAGTATTGATCGGTCTGCCGCCATCCCCATGTGCTTGTCGTATAGGCCGCAATCTGATCGATATCCACCTCGGCCTCGGCAGAAAGCTGGAATTGAGGCACGCGTCAGAGCTCCCTTTGAGGCAGACCGTGTTTCTCGCGGACGCGCGCGAAGACTCCAGGCTCCGCCAGCCCGCTGGCAAACCCCTTTTCGATAGCAGCACGTAGCGTCGCCATCTTCTCCTCGTGCTCCCGCTCGTCCCTCTCAAGCACACGCAGGGCCGCGCGCATCACCTCGCTGGCATTGGCGTAAAGTCCGGCCTCGACCTTCGTCGCGATGAAGCTGTCCAATTCCGGCGGCGTGCTGGCGTACTCCACCTATCTGGGCGGCCAAGGCAGAGCTTGCACTTTTACGGGCAGTAACGAATGCACGGCTACGCTGATCAGTGCCCTGGCGGTG
>CAYWMR010000151.1:0-3842 GCA_964458965.1 uncultured Occallatibacter sp.
CCCACCATGGGCGCAGGCTGGTGCCCGCCGGGGATGCTGGGCATCGGCATCGGCGGCACGGCAGAGAAGGCTATGCTGCTGGCCAAGCAGTCGCTGATGGATCCAATCGACATTCAGGACCTGATCGCCCGCGGCCCCGTGACAACGGCGGAAAAGCTGCGCGTGGAACTCTACGACAAGGTGAATCGTCTTGGGATTGGCGCGCAGGGTTTGGGCGGGCTCACCACTGTGCTGGACGTGAAGGTGCTCGACACACCGTGCCACGCGGCCAACCTGCCAATCGCCATGATTCCCAACTGCGCGGCAACCCGCCATGCGCACATTGTGCTTGACGGCTCCGGGCCAGTCTATCTCGATCCGCCGAGCCTTGAGGATTGGCCCAAGCTGGTCTACGATGTTTCGACGGCGACACGCGTGAACCTGGACACCGCGACCCGCGCGCAGGCTGCTACCTGGAAGCCCGGCGAAGCGCTGCTGCTGACCGGCAAGCTGCTGACCGGCCGCGACGCAGCCCACAAGCGCATGACCGACATGCTCAACCGCGGTGAAAAGCTGCCTGTGGATTTCCGCGATCGGTTTATCTATTACGTTGGCCCGGTCGATCCGGTGCGAGAAGAAGTGATCGGGCCCGCCGGTCCCACCACGGCGACGCGCATGGACAAGTTTACGCGCCAGATGCTGGCCGAGACTGGCCTGCTGGGAATGGTGGGCAAGGCCGAGCGCGGGCCGGTCGCGATCGAAGCGATTCGCGAGTTTGGCGCAGTGTATTTAATGGCCGTCGGAGGGGCAGCCTACCTAGTGTCCAAGGCGATCATTGGGGCTCGCCAACTGGCATTCGAAGACCTGGGGATGGAGGGAATCTATGAGTTCGATGTGCGCGACATGCCTGTTACAGTAGCGGTCGACTCGAAAGGGACGAGTGTGCACCAGACGGGGCCTGCGGAGTGGCAGCAGCGGATTGCTGGGATTCCGATACTTCAAAAGCAGTGAACAGTGGACAGTGGACAGTTAAAAGCCCTAGCCATTCGGACTGAATAAAGAGTGTATCCTCAGCAAAATCATCGATGGTGACCGAGCCCGCTAGCGCTCAAGTCCGAGCACTGTTCACTGCGCACTGTTCACTGTCCACTGCTTTTCGTCACTGCTTCCCAAACCGGTAAACAAGGCCGCCGGTGAAGCCCAGGCTCTTTTGCAGGGTCGAGCCAAATCCGGTCAGCATGCCCTCCGGCGCAACCCGTAATCCGATGTTCGGCAATAGGTTATATTCCACCATCACGCTGGCGTCCGCGGCAAACGTTGACCCATCGGGATAGAGGCCGAGCGCAACGCTACCGAATCCATTTGTATCGGCGGAGAAGTTCCCGTAGGCATATCCGCCCATTACGCGCCCTGAAATGGAGTACTTTGGCTGGAGGTAGAAGCGGTAGGTGGGTCCAATCATGGCCGCGTACTGGCTGATGGCAGGCTTGGTTAGTCCAAACTGGTTCAGGCCCACAAACGGGGTGCCGTAATAACCTCGGCCGTCGACGGTAACGCCAAGGCGCTCATTGTAGTAGCGCGTAAAGCCAACGTTCCAGTTGTACTCCGTGACGCGTTGCGGCGAGCCCGGCGTAAAGCGCAGGTAGCCGGCGCCGAAGTACCCCTCGTAAAGATGCGTATAGACCTCACGAATGGCGGCGGCGCGGCGTTGCGCGCGGCGAGCCTTGATGCGGGCCTGCACGCTCATCTGCTGAGACTGAAGCTGTGCAGACACAGGCGGCTGTGCCTGATCCTGGGTTGACGGTGCGGGGTCGCTGCTCGAACTTTGGGCAACAACGGCGTGCATGGCCGGCACACAAAAAGCCAGCAAAAGGGCAAGACGGCGAAAAGAATACATCGGGTTCGGGTTACCTCCACGGGATTACGGAAGACCACCCCAAGGCGGCACTCCCCCCTTAGGTATTAAACCACCTTGGGGGGAGCCTTGTGGGTGAACCGGCACTGGTTTGGACGCGCGGCGCACCGATTCGCCTTGCTGAACCGGCGCATTGTCGCCAGGCAATTGGCGCAGAATGGGCTTGCAGACACACCAAAACGGCGCACGGCCTGGATGAAATGCACTACCATCAAGGGAAACGGAGACCGAAAACCCTATGACTCGTATTCTTCTTGGTATTGTCCTGGGAGTAGTTCTGGTACCCCTCGCCGTGATGGCGTGGTTTCACTTTGGCACGGTACCGGTGGCCGTCACGGACCCGCCGCTTCCCCTGGAACGCTTTATCACCAGCGTTCCGCTGGACGCGCGCATTGACCGCGAGCTCGTCAGTACTCCGCCGATTGAGGCAAATGAAGATAACTTTGTTGCTGGAGCGGCCGTTTATCGCGACCAGTGCGCAGCCTGCCATGGATTTCACGGCAAGCCCTCGGTGTTTGGCGCACACATGTTCCCCGATGCGCCTCCCTTGTGGGAAACGCACCACCATGGCTTGACGACGATCATAGGCGTCAGCGACGATCCACCCGGCGAAACCTATTGGAAAGTAGCCAACGGCATCCGGCTGACCGGCATGCCCAGCTACAAGCAGGTGCTGACCGATACCCAGATGTGGCAGGTGAGCCTGCTGCTGGCCAACGCCGACAAGCCGCTGCCTGCTGGGGCGGTAGATATTCTGCGCGGCCAGGCAGCCCCTGCAACCGCGGCCGTTGACGCGCCGGTGAAGAAGCACTAGCAGGTTGCGGAAAAACTCGATTTTTCTGGTGAAATTTGCTGAAGGCATACCTCAGGGGCTGAAGCCCACGCTGATTTGATTGGCTTTATGCCGGGGATGAATCCCCGGCCTACCGCCCGGATGAGTTTTTCCGCAGCCTGCTAGAGCGGTCCAGACTCTCGATGGGAGTTCAGACGCTGAAATCGAAGCCATTTGGCGCGGATGGGAAAGGAAATGGACCATGAGCATGCTCGACTCGCTGCGCACCGGCTTGAAGTTTCTCCTGATGAGCATGGGAGTCTCCAGCCCGGCGAAGAAGACGAAGCCGGCGTCGAAGCCCGCGCCCGCGCCACGGAAGGACTGAGAGCGGAGAAAAAATTGTGAAACCGGAACACTGATTTTCGTCTCGAATGAGGTGAGAGTCAGCGTTCGATCAGGCTCGATCGACGAGGTGCTTCCCCATGGCTACCGATAACCGCAAAGGCTTCTTCCGTACATTCTGGGACTTTTTCGTCCTGTTCAGTGGAATTTCAACCGCATCGAACCTGAAGCGCACGCAGGGTCGCGCCTTGCGCACAGGCGGGATCTTTCTGTTTCGCAGACCCGTGGACGAGAAGACGAATACTATGGCCGATTCCAAGTGACTCGCCCCGCAGCCGCGGTATTGTTAGAATCGAGAGTATGCCGCTGACGCGCCAACAGGCCCTTGATCGATTCCACTCCCCCGACCTGATCGGGCTGGGGTTTGAGGCGGATGCCGTGCGCCGCCGCCTGCACCCCGAGGGTGTGGTCACTTACATCATCGATCGGAATATCAACTACACCAACTTCTGCACCGAGTACTGTACCTTCTGCGCGTTCTATCGGCCGCTTCCCAAGCCGGGAAAGACGGTCCCACGCTCGGACGAGGGCTACATCCTCGAGTTCGAAAAGATCTACGAGAAGATTGCCGAAACCCTGGAGATGGGTGGAACAGGCGTTCTGATGCAGGGCGGCATCCATCCGGATCTCAAGATCGACTGGTTCGAGCGCCTCTTCACCGGCATCAAGCAGCGCTTTCCGCAGATCTGGCTGCACTGCCTCTCGGCCTCTGAAGTGCTGGCCATCGCCGAGTATTCCAACCTCTCTCTGCGCGACACCATCGCCCGCCTTCGC
>CAYWMR010000151.1:3852-4835 GCA_964458965.1 uncultured Occallatibacter sp.
GCGGGTCTGGATTCGATTCCCGGCGGCGGCGCTGAGATTCTGGATGACGAGGTACGGCATCGGATTGCCCGCCTCAAATGCAACACAGAAGACTGGGTAAGCGTCCATCGCACCGCGCACCAGCTGGGCATGAGGACCACTGCCACCATGATGTTCGGCGTTGGGGAGACGTTCGACCAGCGCATCAATCATTTCGAGGTGGTCCGCCGGCTCCAGGAAGAAACAGGCGGATTTACGGCATTCATCCCGTGGAGTTTCCAGCCGGGTAACACAGCGCTCGGCGGGCGCGGATGGGAAGAGGCGACTTCGGTCGAATATCTTAAGGTGCTGGCTATTGCGCGTCTCTATCTCGATAACATCGAGAATGTTCAGGCAAGCTGGGTAACTCAGGGATTAAAGGTACTTGAGTTAGGACTGCACTTCGGCGGCAACGATGTAGGGTCCGTCATGTTAGAAGAAAATGTAGTTAGAGCCGCCGGAACGTCGAACTGCACGACCGAAGAAGAGCTGCGGCGGATCATCCGCGATGCGGGGTTCAAGCCGGTGCAGCGGGATACGCTTTATCGGACGATGTTCTTGAATTGAGGGAGCTTGATTTGAGGCTCGAATGATCCATTTGATTGGGGTTGACCACTCGGTGCAGCATAAGAAATGCACAGCAGCCCACCATTCGAGCCCAGCTAAAAAAGCGAACTGGGAATCCTATTCTTCCATTGTAGGAAAAGCGATCTGCGAATTTCAGCCCGAGGTTGTGGCAGAAGAATTGAATCAAGAATTGCTCGACCAAAGATATAACAGGTCAGAATCGTTGCTCGTGTTTATCAAGAACAGTTTTGAACTGCAACTGGGAAGAAAGATCGACCATATTTTTCTGGAGCCTTGTTCTGTGGAGAAGTACAGACGAGGCATCGGCCCCGAATTGCCTTTCTCAAATAATGCTCCAGGTACGGTTGTACTAAGTCCGCCGGACGGATTCCATAATC
>CAYWMR010000151.1:4845-7408 GCA_964458965.1 uncultured Occallatibacter sp.
GGCATCAGCATAATATTGCGCACCGCTTTCCCATTCGAGAGGAATACTGGATCGCGAAACTTGGAGATGATATTTACAAGACGGTTCTGCTTGTTTGCGGTGCTGTGCACATCTGTACCTTCAAGGAGCGACTCGAAAGTAGGGATGTAGAGGTCAATGTTGTTGCGGACTCGATTGGCTGTCTCGCAACAATGCGAGATTCAGATGAATTTAAAGCTCTCGAAGAAGTGCGTAGGAATGGATTCCCGCCAGTTACAATCGGTGCGGACCCCAGGTGCTTTTGCGTAAGACCAGAGACCGGCGTCACAGTAGATGATCAGCAATCTGACTAGAATCACCCAATGTACGAATGGGACGAAGCCAAGCGCGAAGCTAACCTGCGGAAGCATGGGCTCGACTTCTGGGTTGCCCATTTGGTCTACGAGAATCCCGATAAAGTCACATTCCCAGTCAATTCGAAACAGGAAGCAAGGTTGCTGGATGTCGCTCTGGTTGAATTGAAGGGTGCGGTTCTGGCTCTGGTTTATACTAGGCGAAACGAGAAAATTCGATTCATCTCGTTTCGTCATGCATCTCGAAAGGAAAGGAGAAGTTATGCCGCTGCCAAATCGTGATATGAGCGACTGGGATAGAGTCAAGAAGAACATCGCGGAAGATGCTCCGATCCCCTACGACCCAAACGATCCCGACGATGGCCCCTATGACCCGAACGACGATGCTGCGGTGGAAGCCTACTGGAGCCAGGCAACGATCTGGAAGGGCTGGCCGAACCCGGTGATGATCCAGAAGGACGGCGTTCCGGTAACTCCCCGCGAAGCGGCCACAGACGAAATCGTCGAACCTCACGCGAAGGCCTCCTAAGAGGCGACGGTTATGCCGCTGCCAAAAGGTGATATGAGTGATTGGGAATAGGCAGGCTTCCGGTTCCCAAAGCCTCGTAGCCGCAAATCGTGGTTTCGTTCGCTGAAAAAGCGGTTTTTCGCAACAGAGGTCCCATGTTTCACTTGATCGGCGTAGACCACTCGCTGGCACAGAGGAAGAAGCGCGCTCTCGCCCTCACCGAGGTCCAGCGTCGTTACGAATTCGTAGTAGAATCAGCCATTCAATCGATCCATCCCGACCTGCTTGCAGAGGAAGATCATCCCAGCTATCTTGCCGAAGACGAGGCCGAATCCATTCTGCTGCCGATTGCGGAGCACCATAACATCCCGCATATCTTCGTCGAGGCCGACCGCGCCACGCAAGTGAGCCTGGGCTACAAGAATCTCGACGTGCTCAACGGCCTTCTGGTTGCTCGGGGTATTTCATCCGCCGTAGTTGCCAACGCGCATAAGTTCGCCCACCAGTTTCCAATTCGCGAGAGATACTGGCTGCGGCAACTTAGCAAGATTCAAGCGAGCAACATCCTTCTCATCTTTGGCGATCATCATCTCACCACAGTTATCGCCCTGCTCACCGCCGATCGCATCCCATACAGCATCTTCGCCGGGCGCGTCGGCATTGCCTCTACTGACACGGTCGAATACCAGGGCCTCCAGTATGCGAAAGACAACAACATGTTCGGGCAAACCGACTGTTTTTGTCTCGAAGATTCGAGCAGATTGTAGCTTTTATGCTACACTAATCCGTGATCGAACTCATCCGTTACCAGCAAGAGGATGGGCGTGAACCTTACACAGAATGGTTCCGCTGCCTCCGCGACCAGATGGCTAGGACCCGAATCGCAGCCAGGTTGCGCCTGCTTCAATCCGGAAACTTTGGAGACTGGAAGCCAGTGGGAGAAGGCATAACCGAACTGCGCATCGACGTGGGCGCTGGATACCGGGTGTACTGCGGGCGGCACGGGCTGGCCTTGGTGATCCTCCTCTGCGGAGGAGACAAAGGCAGCCAAACAACGGACATTGCGCGAGCTAAAGCACTCTGGGCTGATTGGACAAGGAGGCAACCATGAGGAATATTGTTGGCGGAGTTTCACACCATGAACGGGACATCGAGGAACTGCGCGAAGACCGGGAGTATGCCATTGCCACTCTCCAAGTGGCCATGGAATCCCTTGAAAACCCTGAAGAGCGCGGCGGCGGGCTGCTGGCTTTGCGCGCCGTGGCCGAGGCGTATGGCGGCCTTGGCGCCGTCGCGGCCCAGGCGGGCATCAGCCGCGAATCGCTGTATCGGGCGCTGTCGCCCAAGGGCAATCCGACCCTGAAGACTTTGGTTGCTGTTTTGAAGACTTTGGGATTGCGGCTCACTGTTACACAAGAGCGGAAGGTTGAAGCAGTGCAAGCGAAAGACAGCAACGATTATGCCGCAGCCTGATCGCGACGGCCGAGATCCAGTCATAATTCAGGAGGACGGCGTTGCTGTCGTTTCCGGCGAAGAGGCCTATTGCTACAGTTGTATTTCCTTCAAATCCCGAGAAATGCGCTAAGCCCGGGCCTAAAGGCCTTGTCGATATGCACCTTTTCAGGGGGTTGAAACCCCCTGCTCCCTCCGGAATCTACGATCTACAACTGCACCTTTTCAGGGGGTTGAAACCCCCTGCTCCCTCCGGAATCTACGATCTACA
>CAYWMR010000151.1:7508-10157 GCA_964458965.1 uncultured Occallatibacter sp.
ACTGTGGTACTAATCGCGATTCCCATATTCCCTATTGGCTGTTCCCTGCTTTTTCGCCAGCCGCGCTAAGACAGCCAGTTCGCGCAGAACCTGCTTGAGGGGACGCGCCGGCGTGCCCCACAGCACGGTTCCCGGCTTCAGGCCTTCGTTGGTAACGGTCTTGCCGCTCAGCACCCCAGCCTGGCCGCCCAGAATTACTCCCGGACCAATGGTTGCGTGGTCGCCAATGCCCACCTGTCCGGCAAGCACCGCGCCGTTTCCCACTTTGCAAGAGCCGCTGATTCCCGTGCCCATGACTATAATCACGTCTTCGCCAATGTCGCAGTTGTGGCCGATGTGGACCAAGTTGTCGATCTTTGTTCCGCGGCGAATTCGTGTTTCTGCAAGCGCTCCGCGATCGATGGTCGAGTTGGCGCCTATCTCGACGTCGTCCTCAATGAAGAGCTCGCCTTGTTGTGGGAATTGGGTGTAGGCGCCCGTCGTGGAGTCGCGCACGTACCCGAAGCCGTCTGCGCCGAGAACCGCGCCGGCGTGGACCACTACCCGGTTGCCGAGCGTGGTTCCGGTGTAGAGCACTGCGCGCGGATAAATGCGGGAGTTCTCGCCAATCGAAACTTGCGCACCAATGACTGCGCCAGCTTCGATGCGGGTTCCGGCGCCGATGCTGGCAGCGTGGCCAACCACGGCACCGGGACCGATGGTGACATTTTCGCCGATGTCCACATCGGAACCAATTACCGCAGAGGGATGCACTCCCACCGCGGGAGAAGGGACCTGAAGGAGTTTTGCCGCGCGCGCAAACCAGAGGCGGGGCTGCGCAGTCTCGACGATGCCGATGCGGGGGGCATCCCAATAGGCCGCAATGCATCCTGGCTTGACGACTACAGCGGCAGCGCTGCCAGCCAGTGCCTTTGCGGCTGATGGAGCATCTTCAGCGAATACGAGGTCCTGGCCATTGGCCACGTTGAGATCGTCCACGCCGGCAATGACAGTCTCCGGGCTGCCGTGCGCTAATGTTCCGCCCAGCTTCTCGATCAATTCGCCCAGCGTCATGCGTACCTCCTGGAAATGGAGTAGAGGAAATGGGCATTTCCCGCAGGGGCTAAAGCCCACATTGATTCTGCAACATTTTCGGCACGACTGAAGTCGTGCCCTAAAAGGAATCGTCCGTTTCGTCCCGTCCCTACAGGACGGGGATCGATGTGGGACATTCGGACCCCGGGTTTCACCCGGGGCTATTTTCACCTCCTCCCTAACGGGAGAAGAGACTATCTTCACCTCCTCCCCAACGGGAGAAGAGACTGCGGAAAAACCAGTTTCATCCTTTCGCCGGTCGGCCTCGCCGGTGGACGACTGATACAAAGCTGAATTATCCGAACTCCTCAAAACGTCGTGCATTCAAAGCCCGGCGCATCGGAGTGTGCCTAATACAAGCCCGGCTCCCCCGCCGGCCGCGTCTTCCATCGGCGGTGAATCCACAACCACTGGTCAGGATAGCGCCTGATCCAGCTCTCAATTGCTTCCGTGCATAATTGCGTCCCTGCCAGGATGTCAGCCTGCGCGACCTCGGTGTGCGGAATCTCGATCTCCGGCCCAAAGTGCAACACGTATTTGCACTCAGCGGGCTCCCACAGCATGAATCCCGGCAGCACCGCTGCGCCCGTTTTGCGCGCGACATGCGCCAGTCCCGTAGCGGTGCAGGCTGCGCGACCGAAGAACTTCACAAACTCGCCCTGTGGAGGCGTCATGTTGGTATCCATGAGAATGCCAACTGTCTGGCCGGCCCGCATGGCGGTCAGCAGGCCTCGCCCGAAATCGTCTTTATGCAGCACGTGGTTGCCGTGCAGGCAGCGAATGGCGTTGACATAATCATCCAGCCTACGGTTGTCGAGCCGGCGGATGACCATGCCCATGGGGTGCCCCATCAGCGAGTGATAGAAGCTGGAAAGCTCCCATGCGCCCAGATGGCCGGTTACGATCAGAACCCCTTTGCCTCGCGCCTGTGCGGCGAGGAAGTGATCCAGTCCCTCGGTGCGAATCCATTCGCGGGTATTCTGGGCCGTGTAGCGCGTCATGCGGCAAAACTCGACCAGTTGCCAGCCGAGATAGAGGTACACGCCGCGCAGGATTCTCTTCCTGGCTTCAAGAGGAAGTTCAGGAAACGCAAGTTCCAGGTTGCGCACGCCCACTCGCCGCAACCGCCCAAAAGACCAGTGCACGCCGAAAGCGAGCATCCCGGCCAGCAGGCGCGCCAAGCCGCGCGGCATCCGCCCCAAAAAGCGCGCCACGGCCACCACCAGCCAATACTCCAGGTTTTCCCGCATCGAAGGCAAAGATTAGTTTAGCGTCTCACCCAGGCTTCCGGGGTCGCTACTGCTGGCGTTTCCTGGCCTCGATAAAGTAGTGCGCAACGCCGCGCACAAACGGAACCGCACCGTCAGGAACTGGAACACTGCCTTTTAGAATGGACTCAAACTGATGCGGCGCGCCGAAGTAGAGTTCCGTATCTTCGGAATTCTGGCTAACGCTGGTGCCGTCGAGGTCGATGCCGGCAAACAGGCCTTTACTGCGTGAGTATGTGAGCAGCTCGGCGCTCATCTTCCAGTCGGTTGCGGCCTGGGTATTGCGTCCCACGGGCCCGGCAGAAGC
>CAYWMR010000152.1:0-10127 GCA_964458965.1 uncultured Occallatibacter sp.
TGTCAAACTGCTACTGCCACCCCGGCAGAGCCGGGGGATCTCCCGGGATATTAGATCGGTTCGTTACACGAGAGGTTAGTATAAAGTAAATGCGCCGCGGTCTGAAATGTGCGCGGAACTGACATTCGCAGGGGGAAGTATCCAGGGAGGTGAGTTTGAAGTTCATCGAAAAACAACCGCAGATTCTTCGACTCACCGCCCCCGAACTGAAGAGCGTTCAGGGCCCCGTTCGCTCAGAATGACAGCGAGTTTAGTGTTGCGTAGTTCAGACTCAGGACACGATGTAATCGAGTGCGATGGATCGGGAGTGCGGGTGAAGGCAGCTTCAAGCGAACTTGAAAAGGCGCTCGGTTACGGCTTTCAAAGCCGGGAGCTTTTGGTGCGCGCGCTGACCCACCGGTCGCTGGCGAACGAACACGCGGTGAACGATCAGGCGCTTGAAAACGGGAAGAAGGCTCCGGCAAGCGCGCAGGATAATGAACGCCTGGAGTTTCTGGGGGATGCGGTGCTGGGGTTGGTGGTGGCGGAGGCGCTGTTCGAGTCGCATCCCGAGTGGCATGAGGGGGAGTTGACGCGGGTGCGGTCGAGGCTGGTGAGCCGCCAGCACATGGCGGAGGTTGCCAAGGCGATCGATCTGGGCAGCCAACTGCGCATGAGCCGAGGCGAGGAACGGAACGGCCTGAGAAACAAGGGCACCGTTCTCTCCAATGGAATGGAGGCGGTGCTGGGCGCGATGTTCCTCGATGGCGGACTGGAGCCGGTGAAGGCGTTCGCCGGCCGCTGGGTGATGGGAGAAGCAGTTCTGCGGCTGGCAGAGGAGTTGCGTTCCGGGGCGCCGCTGGGCAATCATAAATCCGCGCTGCAGGAATATTTGCAGGCGAAGGGGTCGGGATCGCCGCTATACCGTGTAAAGAGCGAGAGCGGCCCCGATCATCGAAAACGGTTTGTGGTTGAAGTCCGTCTAAGAGCCACTGAGGCGGACCTGGGAACGATACTTGCCAGGGGCACGGGGAGCACAAAGAAGATCGCGGAACAGGATGCCGCCCGGCGGGCGATGGAGCGACTGCGGGCCGCGGCGGCAAATGGGACGACCGGCGCGGAGCCGGATGAGACAGACGGCGCGGAAGAGGGCGCGAGAGACGAGGAGCAAGCGGCGGAATGAATACACCAGCCCAAGCGGGCGGCTCTTCCCTGCCCTGGTTCTCATGGGTGCGGCTGCATTTGCCCACCGTGCCGGAGGCGTTTCAATCGCTGCTGCAGACGGTGGTGGTGGCGCTGTTTCTGCTCACCTTTGTGCTTCAGCCTTACCTGATCCCTTCCGTGAGCATGGAGCGCACGCTGCTGGTGGGCGATTTTCTGCTGGTGAACAAGCAGGTGTATGCGCCGGCGGGAGATTGGAGCCGGTGGCTGCTGCCCTATCGCGAAGTGGCTCGCGGCGACATCATTGTGTTCCATCATCCCCGGCACCCTTACCTGGTGAAGCGTGTGGTGGGGCTGCCTGGCGACCGGCTGCGCATTGAAGACGGGCGAGTGACCGTGAATGGGCAGACTCTGGACGAGCCTTACGTGGCGTTTGAACCGGCCGCCTACGAGCCATTCCGCGACGAATTCCCCGCCGATGTGTATTCCGATCCGCTGGTCGATCACGACTGGTGGAAGCAGATGCGGAACCTGACGCATAACGGAGAGCTAACGGTGCCTGCGGGCGAGTATTTTGTGCTTGGCGACAACCGCAATCACAGCGACGATTCACGATTCTGGGGGTTTGTGCCGCGGCAGGCAATTGTGGCCCGGCCGCTGGTGATCTACTTCTCTCTTCGACGGCCGTCGACCACGGATGTACAGCAGGCTTCGGATGATAGACTCGGACACGACAGGGAAGTTTCGGCGCGATTGACGGGGTTTGCGCGGTGGAAGCGGATTTTCCGGATAGTGCATTAAAGGCAGTGGACAGTGATTAGTGGACAGTGAACAGTGAAAAGCAAGAAACCGAATTGTCCTCCGATATGATTTGCCAAACGAAAACTTGTTGCGAAATGGAATCTAATAGCCACTATTGACGCCACACTGTCGACTGTTCACTGTTCACTGAAAACGAGCTACTGAATGACTAAGAAGGCGACGCCGGAGAACGGGACGAAGACAGAGGCGCAGGTTGCTGCTGTCCCCGAAGAAGTCAGGGTGGAAGAGACGACCTATGAGGCCATCGCGAGCATTTGCTCGGTGCTGGTGGTGGGATTGTTCATCCTGACGTTTCTGGGCCAGAATTTTGTGATTCCTTCCGGATCGATGGAGAAGACGCTGCTGGTGGGCGATCACCTGGTGGTGGATCGGATCACGCTGTCTCCGTCCGCGAAGTGGATGCCGCTGGTGCACTACCGCGAACCGCAGCGCAACGATGTTGTGGTGTTTTTTAAGCCGGTGGCGAGTGCGGACGGTGAGTACCACCACCTCGTTAAGCGCCTAATTGGCGTTCCGGGCGACCATATTCACATAAGCAACGGGGTTGTCATCCTCAATGGAGTGGCGCAAGATCAGCCGCTTGCTCAACCGACAACGCCCGAGAATCATGCCGAATTTCTGGATGAATTTCCCTCTGTGCCGCCGTCTGCTACCGACGGCGATCCCGATCTGGGAACTCCCGAGGCTTGGGCTGTTGACTTTCCAAATCACATTCAGAATGGGGACCTGGTGGTTCCGCCGGGGATGTACTTCATGATGGGCGACAACCGGCACGACAGCCTGGATTCACGCTACTGGGGATTTGTTCCGCGAGAGAACATAGTGGGCAGGCCGCTGTTTAATTACTGGTCGTTCAAGGCCGCGGGGGGCCAGTTGGAGCAGACTGGGGTTGGGAATACGATAGCCTGGATGGGCCATGTGGCGCTGCACTTCTTTTCTGACACGCGCTGGTCGCGGACACTGCACAGAGTGCAGTGAACAGTGGACAGTGAACAGTGAAAAGCAAGAAACCGAGTTGCCCTCCATTATGATTTGAGAACTGAAGACTTCTCGCGAAACGCTCTCTACTAGCCACTGCTCACTGTCCACTGTTCACTGTTCACTGTCCACTGAAAAGAGTACTGAATGACTAAGAAAACGACGCCGGAGAACAGGACGCAGGCAGAGGCGCAGGTTGCTGCCGCTGTCGATGAGGTCAGGGTAGAAGAGACGACCTGGGAAGCCATCGCGAGCATTTGCTCGGTGCTGGTGGTGGGGTTGTTCATCCTCACGTTTCTGGGCCAGAATTTTGTGATTCCGTCGGGGTCGATGGAGAAGACGTTACTGGTGGGCGATCACCTGGTGGTTGACCGCATCACGCTGGCTCCGCCGGCGAAGTGGATGCCGCTGGTGCATTATCGCGAGCCGCAGCGCAACGATGTTGTGGTCTTCCTGAAGCCGGTGCCGGACGACACCGGCAACTATCTTTTTCTGGTGAAGCGGCTGATCGGCGTTCCAGGCGATCATATTCATTTGCACAACGGAATTGTGATCATCAACGGAGTGGCCCAGGACCAGCCTCATGCCGAGCCGACGACGGCGGACAATTACACCGATTTTCTGGACGAGTTTCCCTCCGTGCCCCCTTATCCGCAGCCAGGCAGCACTCCGGAGGCGTGGGCCGTCGACTTTCCCACTCACGTGGTGGATGGGGACCTGGTGGTACCGCCGGGGATGTACTTCATGATGGGCGACAACCGGCACGACAGCCTGGATTCGCGCTACTGGGGATTTGTTCCCAGAGAGAACATCGTGGGCAGGCCGCTGTTCAATTACTGGTCGTTCAAGGCCACGGAGGGCCAGTTGGAGCAGACAGGGATTGGGAGTACGATAGCCTGGATGGGCCATGTGGCGCTGCACTTTTTCTCTGACACGCGCTGGTCAAGGACGCTGCATCGAGTACAGTGAACAGTGGACAGTGATTAGTTGTCAGTTGTAACTGATCACTTACAACTGACAACTTACAACTAACCACTAACCACTGTTCTCCAAGGCACCCATGGCAAGAGACGTTCAAGGCCGGCGACGAGGGCGCAAGCGGGTTTGGTTGGCGCTGGCGGCGGTGGCGGCTATTCTGGCGGTGCTGATTTTGGTGCCGCTGGTGAGCGTGAGCCGGTACAAGAGCAGCATTACGCGGCTGATGTCGGCTTCACTGGGCAGGCCGGTGCGGCTGTCGTCGGTGGAGTTGCGGCTGCTGCCGTGGCCGGCCTTTTTGCTGACCGATTTGACCGTGGAAGAAGACCCGGCTTATGGGGCCGAACCGGTGCTGCACGCAGACACGGTGACGGCGTCGATCCGGCTGCTATCGCTTTGGCGGGGAAAGCTGGAAATCGCAAAGATCAGCGTAGACGATGCGAGCCTGAACCTGGTGCGAACCGGGATGGGGCAATGGAACCTGAACCCGCTGTTTGTGACGGCTACGGACAGCGCCGGCGTGGACCGGGCCGGGCAGGATACGGCTGGGCAGGACCGGGCCGGGCAGAACAAGACCGGACGCGGCCGGGCGGTTCCTCTGCCTTACCTTGAAGCCACCAACCTGCGCATCAACCTGAAGAGCGGCGCAGAGAAGCTGCCGTATTCGCTGGTTGATACCGATCTGTCATTTTGGCAAGAGGACGCGGGCGATTGGCGAATCCGGCTCAGGGGCCAGCCGGCGCGCACCGATGTGAGCCTGGACCTGGCCGATACGGGGTTGGTGCGGCTGGAAGCGAGCGTGCGGCGTGCGCCTGGGCTGCGTCAGATGCCCGTACACCTGGACCTGGAGTGGCGCGAGGCGCAACTGGGCCAATTGACGCGGCTGATCCTCGGCTCCGATCCAGGGTGGCGGGGCGATTTGACGGGCGAACTGCATTTGGACGGTACGGCGGAAGCCGCGCAGATCAAGACGCGGCTGCGGGCGACCGGGGTGCATCGAGAAGAGTTCGCGCCGGTTGCGGCTATGGATTTCGACGCCAAGTGCGGCTTTGTCTACCATTTCTCGGAACGCGCGGTAGACGCCCTGTTGTGCGACTCGCCGCTTGGCGACGGGCACATTCGTCTGACCGGGGACCTGCCGGGCGAGGCCGGATTGCCGCGCCTGACGGTGGAACTGGACCAGATTCCTGTAGCTGCCGGGCTGGATGCGCTGCGCACCGTGCGCAGCGGATTTGGCCCAGGACTGGAGGCCAGGGGGACAGTCCGCGGCAAGATTGTTTACGCTCCCGGAGACGCGGTGGTGGCCGTTGCGCCGGGAAAGCAGGCCGGCAGGGCGAGCCAGGGGAAATCAAAGAACAGCAAGACGCGGGCCACTCAGCCACATCTGCCGCAAGGACCGCTGACGGGCAGTTTGATCGTGGAGGGGTTCCAACTGAGCGGGGACGGGCTGAAGACTCCGATTCAGATTCCCAAGCTGGTTCTTGCGCCGGCGGCGGCCTCGACGGACCAGCCGGCGGGGCAACCGCCTGAACCGTATCATTCCGCGGCTCTGGTGGCTGCGGTGGCCATTCCGGCGGGCGCGCCGACTCCCCTGGCTGTAACTACGCGGCTGGCGCTTTCCGGCTACGAGATCACGGTGCGCGGCCAGGCCGGAATGGCGCGGGCGCGAGAGCTGGCGAAAATTGGCGGCATTGCGGACGGGACGGGACTGGACGCGTTGGCTGGCGACGCCGTGGGGGTTGACCTGAGCGCCGAGGGCACCTGGTTGGCGGCAGCTCCATTGAATTCTGCTGCGCCGGACCGGACTGGAATCGGGGCTGGAAGCAGGGCTGGGACGGTGGCGACGCTGGATGAGATGCCGGATCGGTTGAGCGGAACCGTGACCCTGCATAACGCCAACTGGAAGGCCGATTACCTGTCGAACCAGGTGCAGATTTCTCAGGCCACGCTTCATTTGGACACGGGCGGGGACGGTGGCGCATTCCGGTGGGACCCTGTGGTTTTCACTTATGGCCCGGTGAAGGGGACGGCGAGCCTGACCCTGCCGGGACGGTGCGATGGCCCGCAGCGTTGCTTGCCGCATTTTCAGGTGCAGTTCGGCGCGCTGGACGCGGCCGCTCTGCAGGCGGCGATTCTGGGCGCGCACGAGCAGGGCACGCTGCTTTCGGAGTTGATTGCGCGGCTGAGCCCGTCGAAGGCGTCGCCGGTGTGGCCGGAGCTTGAGGGAGCTGTGACTGCGGATTCGCTGGTGCTTGGGCCTGTGAAGCTGGAGAAGCCTTCGGCGGCGCTGAAGATTCGCGCGGACGGGATTGAAATCACGGATCTGGATGCCGGGCTGCTTGGGGGCAGCGTGCACGGAGCGGGGACGCTGCATGAGGCTGGAGCCGGCCAAAGCAAGCCTGGCTATGCGCTGGAGGCAAGATTCGAAAAGCTTAGCCCGGCGGCTTTGGGTCAATTGCTGGGGCAGCGTATGTCGGGTGGTGTTTTCAATGCGGACGGGAAGTTGGAGCTGACGGGGTTTACGGATGCGGACCTGGCTTCGTCGGCAAAGGGTGCGCTGCACTTTGAGTGGCGGCACGGGGCAATATCCGCAGGGGCGGCGCGGCAGGCTGGATCGGCGGTCGCGGCGTCAGGAACCGCTCCGGCTGCGCTGAGCCGCTTTGACAAGTGGAGCGGGGACGCCGAGATTGGCGGAGGGGCGATTACGATCAAGCAGAGCCAGGTTGCGATGGCGGGCCGGAGCCGAACGGTGGATGCGGCTGTGACTCTTGGCGATCCGCTGAAGATGAGCTTTACGCAGCCCAGGGAAACGCGGGCCAAGCGGTAAGGAACTCTCCAATTACAATCGAAAATATGGCTTTTCCAGTTTCTTCTTCCCCTGTTTTGATCCGCTGCAAGGGCATTTTGTTCGACATGGACGGCATTCTGATCTCATCCCTGGGATCGGTTGAACGCAGTTGGATCACGTGGGCCGGGATGCGGGGAGTGGACCCCAGGTGCGCGCTTGAAATTACGCATGGCCGCCGCGCCATTGAAACCGTGGCCACGCTGCGCCCGGACCTGGACAGCGAGGCGGAGCTGAAGGTCATTGAAGACCTGGAAATTGGCGACAACGGGGGGCTCACCGTGCTGCCGGGGGTGTTGAGCCTGCTGGCTGCGCTGCCTGACGGCAAATGGACCGTCGTTACCAGCGCCACGGAGCGGCTGGCGCGTGCGCGGCTGGCTGCCGGGGGTGTTCCCGTGCCGGAGCGGATGGTTACCGCCGAAAGCGTGGCGGTGGGCAAGCCCCATCCCGCACCGTATTTGGCCGGGGCGGCGCTGCTGGGACTTAGCGCCGAGGATTGCGTGGTATTTGAGGACGCGGCTTCGGGAGCGAAATCGGGCCGGGCCGCCGGGTGTACGGTGGTGGCGACCACGTTTTCCCATTCGATGGAGGCGCTGGAGGCTGCGCACTACCTGGTTGAGGACCTGTGCGGGTTGGAGGCGGAGGTGCTTTCGGGGGACGAAGGAATCGTGCTCCGGTTCATGGCGCTGGCGGGTTAGGGAAACCAGGAAAGTCCATTATCGATTTCCATTGAGCGGCCAGTAATGCCTTAATATCTTTTTGAACTGAAGGGTGGGGGACGCGCTGCGCCGACAGAAGGTGAGCCATACGTTTCTTTCTGCAGCGTATACTTCTAGCTTAAGCTGTCGAGCAGGGAGGGCCTTGTCATGGGCAAAAGGAAAAATGAGGTTCTTCACAATGAACAGGAATACTCAGCCCTTTTTCCGGATGAGGTTCGGGCGAAGGCGCTAGAGGTGGCACTCGATGTGCGCAAGTTTGAGATAGATCTTTATTGGAAGCGGGCCACCTACTTCTGGACAATTATCGCAGCTGCGTTTGTCGGATTCGGCGCCGCCCAGCAGTTGAAAGACGAATCAATCAGGACAGATCTGTCCGTTGTTGTGTCCTGTCTCGGAACCCTCTTCTCCTTCGCGTGGTTCTGCATCAACAGGGGGAGTAAGTACTGGCAAATGCATTGGGAGAAACACGTCGATATGCTCGAGGATAAGAAAATTGGTCCTTTGTATAAAATCAATTGGGTGCCAGGTCCAAACGAAATTGGCTTGAAACGTTTCTTAGGCGCATTCAGGTCCGTGCTTGTAGAGGCTGATCGTTTGTCGGTGACAAGGATCAACCAGCTCGTGAGCCTGTTTGTGTTCTTAGTTTGGGTATTGTTGCTATTGCACGCCGTCCAGATTGCCCCAAAGGGATCTATCAGCCCCTTATTTGCCGGTTTGATCACACTCACGATGGCTTTCTGCATCTTGATTGTCACGATCGGTCGAAGTGGGCGTGACAGGCAGCTTACTGTCTTCACGAATCGCGGGGAAAAGCCCGAGTAAACTTTTATCCGGAAATACTCCCTATTCGTCGGCTTCGATGCGGCGGCCGTGGGGGTCTTGCACCGGGCGGGTGTTGACCTTGAAGAGGGCTGCGAAGGCGCGCAACTGGCCGCGGCTCAGAGGCACTTCCTGCTCGAAGACGAACCAGCGCACGCCCTCGGTGCAAGGCGGAGTGGTGAGCGATCCCTCGTAGGTCCAGTAGCCGCGGTCGGAGGGAAGAAGGCCGGCGGGGCTGACCATTTCTGTAACCGTTTCGCTTGCTCCGGGGGCTGCGGGCAGGTGCGGCCATAGCGTGGCCAGCAGGGCGTTGGGGGTGCTCAGGTCCTCCACCAGGCGCACGGCGAGAATGGCCAGCTTTCCATCGGCGCTCTTGTGGATGATGTGGACATCCATGTCGGTGAGCTTGCCCTTCACGGGCTCTTCGGCGGGGTGATGGAAGTCGAAGCCGACGAGGTCGTAGCGCACGCCGCCGGCCACGATGTAGCTGCCGGGATCGACATGGACGACGACGGTATGGCCATCGTTTTCAAGCTTGACGGGGCCGGCGATGTAGTGGAACTCGATGGGCTGAAGCGCCTTGTTGAGGCGCGCGCCGCGAATGTCGATGGGCGACTGCTGGTGGCCTTGCGAACAGGTCTTGTAAGCCGGGTCGAGCCTGTCCCAGACCAGCGAGCCTCGTTTGCCCTCGTAGTCCCATGGCGCGGAATTTGGCACGGTGGTTTGCGCTGCGGCGACGGTGGCTGTGCATAGTGCGAGGGCGGCAAATATAGGAAGACGCATGGATTACTCCTTGAGTATAGGACGACTGAGCGCCCTGAAGAATTCTAAGTGATCGACGCGGAGGAAGGGAAAAGGAATGGGACCCTTCTGGCGAAGGGTCCCATGTGTTGATGCCCTGCTGCGAATTGGCTACTTTGCTGCGGCTTCGATGCCTGCCTGCTCGGCCAGGGTTGCAGCTTTGTCGGTGGCTTCCCAGGTGAACTCGGGCTCGGTGCGGCCGAAGTGGCCGTAGGCTGCGGTTTTGCGATAGATGGGGCGGCGCAGGTTCAGGCTCTCGATGATGCTCCGGGGCGTGAGTGAGAAGTTTTTGCGAACCAACTCGGTCAGCCTGGCGGGCGAGAGCTTGCCGGTGCCGAAGGTATCGACGAGGACCGAAACCGGCTCGGCGACGCCGATGGCGTAGGCAAGCTGGACCTCGGCGCGGTCGGCCAGGCCGGCGGCGACGATGTTCTTGGCGATGTAACGGGCAAGATAGGCTGCGGAGCGATCGACCTTGGTCGGATCTTTACCGCTGAATGCGCCGCCGCCGTGACGGCCCATGCCGCCGTAGGTGTCGACGATGATTTTGCGGCCGGTGAGGCCGGTGTCGCCCATGGGTCCGCCGATGACGAAGCGGCCGGTGGGGTTGATGTGGTACTTGGTGTGCTCGTCCAGCCACTCGGCGGGCAGAACGGCCTGAATGACGTGCTTGAGGATGTCGGCGTGCAGCTCTTCGTTCGAGACGGTCTCGGCGTGCTGGCTGCTGATGACCACGGCGTCGATGCGGGCGGGCTTGCCGTTCTCATCGTATTCCACGGTGACCTGGCTCTTGCCGTCGGGGCGCAGGTAGGGCAGCTTGCCGGACTTGCGGACGAGGCTCAGTTGGCGAGTAAGTTTGTGGGCCAGCGAGATGGGGGCCGGCATCAGCTCCGGGGTTTCGTTGGAGGCGTAGCCGAACATCATGCCCTGGTCGCCTGCGCCGCCGGTATCAACTCCCTGTGCGATGTCTCCGGACTGCTTGTTGATGGTGGAGATGACGGCGCAGGTGTTGGAGTCGAATCCGTAGA
>CAYWMR010000153.1:0-10045 GCA_964458965.1 uncultured Occallatibacter sp.
GCGGAGCCGGGTCAACTCGGTCACGGTGGGTGTTGCGGAGGATGAGAATCTCGGGCTAGACGCGAGTGAAGCGGGAAGTCCCGGTCGACCTGCCCATCTTTTTCATTGCCCGCTGCCATTCGGTTCTCAACTCGGGGCTGGCGAAATCAATCGTGCTGCTCACCGATTGCAGCATTTGTCCGGCCTTGTCCTTATCTTCCTTGATCATGGCTTTGGATCCGGTGATGGCTTCGGCCACCATCCGGTCGGCAAATATTCTCCCCCTCGATCGAAACGAAGAAGTGACTGATTTGACGAAGCTGGAATTTGCTGAAAGCGTGGCTTGCCGCATCACTGCTTCGCCTGCCGGAAGATCCGTCTCCAGAACCGCGTACGCTCTCCCGATCATCCGGTAGAGAGGCTGCTGACTTTCTTCCTCAAGTGCCGCAAGGGCCATTTGCACTCGAACCGATCGCTGGACAGCCGGCGGCTGCATTTGAAGCAACTGAGTGGCGTCCGCCTGCTTGCCTGAAAGCGTGAGTTTTCTGGCATTCGCCAATGCCGTTTCGATTTGCTGGCGAAGCGTCTCCCGGCCGGCTGCGGCCTGGTCGAGAAGCATGTGCAACGTCGTGTCGTCTCCCTGCTGCAGCACACCTTCGATGAATTCGATGGCTTCGTCGAATTGAGACTCCCCGATAAGCGCCTGGGCTTGCGCAAGGTTGTTGCGCAGAACTTCCTGACGCCGATATTCCTGTTCCTCGCTTCGCGCGAAATCGAGCAAGGAAAGAATTTCGCCAGTGGCAATGCCCTCGGCCTCACAGAATTCGAGCGTCTTGACGGCGTCGGAATACTCCCCTTTGCTCAGCGCTTCCCGCGCCCTGTTCAGGTAATCGGTGCGGCGCTCGTCCACGTTCTGTTGACGGAATCGTTCGCCGAGCATCGCCTCCATTCCCATCAGTCTCTCTTCGCCGGGCAGCTTGACCAGTGCCTTGCGAATCAGATCCAGCGCCTCACCCGGAGAAAGGTCGCGGCATTTCTGGATCGTCTCATCCACCAGAATTCGATTCTCGTGAGACTTGATCTGGCGCTCCACCTGAGCGTTCAGTTGAAACAGCGCCGCCTCGGCCGGCATCGACGCCATCGCTTCGCGAATCGATTGCGACGCCTGCTTCAGCTGCTCGTACGTGAATGCTTTCGAAACCTCTTCTTCGATCTTCGTGATGATTTCCCTGCGCCGGATCTGTTCCAGTCCGGCGTTTGCATCCTGGAACAAAAGTGGAAGCTCAGGGTTGGTCGGATCCAGAGGCTCAACCTGCTTCAACAGGTCAATGGCCTCGCTAAAGTGCCGTGCGGAGATTTCAGTGCGGGCGGACTTGAGCAGCGCCTTGGCCTGGGCCTTTAATCTAGCCTGTTCCGCCTCTTTAATCACCTCATTGCAAACCGCGGTGATCTTTGAATTTGTCCTTGAGTCGGTCTTATCAACCTTTTTCGCGTTGTTGAGAATCTCAATCGCGACTTCGTATTTGCCCTTGCGGCGCTCCACCTCGGCCTGGCGCAATAACTCGTCGATCTTTTCCTGCTTGTCCTTCGCCTTCTTCACCTTATCCCTGAATTTGGTCAATTCCAGGTTTTCGGGTTCGACTTCCAGCAGGCCTGTCAGAATTTCAAGAGCCTTCCCATAATGCTTGTCCTCAAAGGCCTTTTCGGCATCGCCTTTGCCTAGCTGGATCTTCTCTCGACGGCCCGCCTGCAGAGCCTGGCGGCCAGCCATATCCAGCAACCGCTTCACCTCGGCGTGTTTGGGATCGAGTTTCAGCAGTTGCAGAAGCAATGTGCGAGCTTTAGCGAACTCTTCGGCTTCAATCAGGCGCTGGGCATCGGGCAACTGTTGGTTAATCTGCTCCTGGTGCAGTTCTGAAACCGCGGTGGACAGATCGGCGGCCATCTCTTCGGCGGTTTGATAGCGATCGTCAGGGTTCTTGGCCAGGGCTCGATCGACGATATATTCAAGACTCGGCGGGCAATCGGGGTTGACCGTGCTTGGGAGGGGAAACGGCTCCCGCAGGATCTTGAACATGATCTCCGGGTCGGCCAGGCCGGTGAACGGAAGTTTCCCGGTCAGTATCTGGTAGAGTACGACTCCCGCCGCAAAGATGTCCGATCGCCCATCGAGGGTCTCGTTTCGCAAACGCTCCGGGGCCATATATGGGACCGTGCCGACGATGGTTCCGGTACGCGTGAGATTCAGGTCCCCATCCCGCTTTTCAGGCCGCGCGATGCCAAAGTCGAGAAGCTTGGCGGTTCCATCGCGCTGAACGAAAATATTCGCCGGCTTCACGTCTCGATGAATCACATTCTTGCGATGCGCATATCCCAGCGCCGAACATATCTTCTCCAGAATCTCCAGCTTGTCGGCCAGCGAAACTTGCGAACCGGCGCGGAGAATCTTATCCAGCGGTTCGCCATCCACGCATTCCATTACGATGTAAGGCTCGCCGTGCTCGTCTCCAATTTCGAATACTGTGACGATATTCGGGTGGTTCAGTTGCCCCGTTCTCTTGCCTTCCTCATAGAAGCGGGCAAGCATGTTCGGTTCCGCAAGAATATTCCCGGTGAGTTTCTTGATCGCTACTTCGCGGCCGATCTGCGGATCGCGACCGCGATAGACCACACCCATCCCGCCCGCGCCAAGCTTGGCCAGAATGTCGTACTTGCCGATTCGGTCTGGCATCACGTTCTGCGAATTATCGTAAGGTTCCACGTTCTGGCCTCGCTTCTCGCCTGGCTCGATCCGTACTCCTGCCCGTCTTCCGCACCGACAACTCGTCTACAGACTTTAATCGCCCCGCCCCAACCTGCACATAGGCTGGCGTATGCGTTATGGGTTGATGGGGATCTTAGCCGGCAGATCGAACGTCTCCGACAAAAAGTGCCTCGCATGTTCCCTTTGGGTTGTCTTTTCGTCCTTGGTAATTTCAAGGTAGCGGCGGTAGAATTCGCCGGCGAGATTCGGATCGTTATCTTTCTCTCTCGCCAGCGCATAGTTATAGAACTTCTCCGGCAACTGTTCCACGATCTTGTTCACTTGCTCGGTTAAGGCTTTTCTGGCCTCTTCTTCAGCATCGGCCAGAATGTCTCGCGGATCGGCGAGTCTTCCGGATTTCTTGATATGGTTGGTGTCCTCCGCTTTCACGTCGTCACCGAACACAACGTCTACATGGTCCGGAGGCCTCACGACAATCGGATCGGGCCTCATCTCGGTGCTCCCGGTCGCGTTATCAACGATGCCGAACTGCACCTTGATATTGCATGTGATGACCTGGGTTGTTTTGGTGTAATTGTATTTCGTGAGGATCGGCACCTTGATCTCCTGGGGGATACTCGCCAGTTGGGTTTCCGAGTCGTCGATGACCTTCTTATCCGCGTCAATGGTGGCCTGAGCCGCTTCCTTCTCCTTCTTGTTATTCTTCGCTGTGGCGATCCCCAGGGTCGTCTGCTGTGCCTCCAGATCCTCCTTGGCCTTTGTAATAACCCTGTTGATCTTCACGTAGTCCGGATTTGGCTGTCCCTGGTGGTCGGAAACGTACTCTGACTCCAGCGTCTCTGGGTCAACCTTAGGAGTCGCGTCGTGTGCCAATATATCGCCGTTCAGCTCAAAGTCAGGCTTCAGCGGGCCCCCCTGCTTGTCAACATCGGTGCTATGCATGGCTTTAACGTGAATCGCGGAACTGTCCAGTCCGTGAATAATGGCGTTTTCCAACTGCGAGTAAAACTCGGCGTTGAACCGTCCCGATGTCTGGTCCTGGAAACGGAGGCTGATCCACAAGTTCGAGCGCAGCGAGTGGTTCTGCTTCGCATCCTGCTCCGCATCTCGAACCGCACCTTTGTTCTCAGCGTTGTATTTGGCGGCCTCCTCGTAGTACATCCACGCCAATTCTGTCCCCGAGCCGCCCGGTTTTCCATAAAAGGCTTTTCCCTGTTGCAGAAGGTATGCACTCAGGTCTTCCCCCTCCGCATCCCTTGCGTCCTTCCACTTATCGTCCTGGCTCAGCTGCCACGCGCGGTCGTAATAGTGGTAAGCCTTCTCTCTCTCCTCCTTGTCGCTCACTCCAATGAATGTGGGGTGCCCGGTGTGGAGTTTCTTGGCCTGGGCAGCCGCCGCCTGAATATAGTTCGGCTCAAGCGCCTTAATTGCATCGGCGTCGATTTCCCGCTGGGCGGGACTCAGAGAGTCGAATATTTCATACGCTTCGATCCATTGTTTCTGCCCCTGGTAATCCTGGCTGGCTGCCAGCGCTTTGGCTGCCGCCGCCTTGTCAGTCGCAATCGTGTACTGAACATTGGCGTTCTTCAAAGCGTCCCGGGCCGCGGGAGTGTCTTTCTCGCTGCCCGCCTTCGTGAACTCATTGATAGCGCTTTGCCAATTGCCGCTGCGCCCAAAGGTATTTCCCTGCGTCATGTGCGACATGTAGGCAGCATCGATCACCGCGGCGACCCGGGGCTCTTCGTCCGCAAACGCCCGGTACGGAGCGACGAATTGAAATGCCTGGTCGAACTGCTTCCCGTCCAGGTTGGTTTGCGCCGAACGCAGCGCGCCCTCGAAATCGTTGATGTCTTTGGTCACGCTTTCAAGCAATGCCTGCGCAGGCGGGAAAAACGAATCGATCCCACTCAGGATGTCGCTGTACTTCTTCGCATTCAGCAAGTGGCTATAGCCGACGGTATTGCTCTTCAGCGCGGTGTGGTAGTCATCCAGTTGGGCGCTTCCCTTATCCGTGATCGCAGTAAGATCCTTGTGAACCTCGCCGTCAAGCTTCTTCAGTTCCGCAAGGTCCGGCCACACGGCGCGCGCCTGATCCGCCCTTCCCTTGGCGGCCTTCAGGTCGGAGTAGGAAGGAGTATCCAGGTTTTGGGTCCTTTCGTACGCCTGCACGGAGACTTCGCCCTCGTTCACAAACAGGGTAGCCAGAGCCGTCTTTGCGGCGGCTGAATTGTGCGCGGGGTGCGAAGCAGGATTTGTCGCCAGGTATCTTTGCCAAACCTCGATCGTGTTGGCTCTCTCGGCGCGCAGAAACTCTGCCAGTTCAACGTTGGGTGCTGGAACGATTACCAGCTTCACGCCCTTCAGGATTTTCTGAGCCCCTCCCCCGCCAGGACCGGCAGCGGCTCCCGTCAGATTGGCTTGATCGGCCAGTTCGGAGAGCGAAAAAGACGCGCCATGCTCAAACTTGGCGTTCAAGGGTACTACGCAGACCGATCCCGCCCCGTTTTCCGTGTAGCGCATCACGCCGTCGGTTCCGCGCTCAAGCACCCCACCGGCAGCCAGATGCACCAATTCCATCTTGTTATAGGTGGAATGGTCGACGGACGCCTGCTGATACGGAGTGCAGTTCTTCATCTCCGCTTTGGTGTTGATAAGCACGTCGGTAAGCTGCACATACGCAGCGCCGGAAGGCCCATCGTAGAGTTCGATGGCGGTTAGGGAAGGTTCCTTGGCCATCGCGGTTGGCGCAAGCCATCCCAGGCCAAAACCCGCCAGCACGAGAATCCAGGCCGGAGTAAGCCGCCTGGCCGTTACTTTGTGATCCAAATCGTACGATGCCATGATATCCCCAGAACTGCGTCGAGAAAGGCAACTCGCTAAAGTGCAAAAACGGGCGGCGCGCTTGCGCCTCTATGCCAGCCGGACATATCTTGACCCGTTCCAGCGTCCCAACGGAACTGCGTCTACGGAAAATTAAAATCAAGTTTTATGCACGCTGGCATTTTCTGCTACGCTATCACTTCCCCCTGAAGGTTGCAATTTTTTTTGCGAAACAGGGAAGGGGAGCCTGTAAAGTGGCCATATCGGAAAAAATGCACGTCTCCAAACAAACCCGAACGCTCGGCCAGGCTGCCACCGAAAGGGTCACCCTGGTGCAAGGAAACCCGCCAAATCGCGAGGCTTTTCTCTCCATTCGCATTTGGAACACCGGCGAGAACGGCCAGCTTGTGCCGTTGTATTGGGACAGCGGCACCCCGGCGGTCTGCCTTACCGCCGACCTCATTGCCGCTTCGGGTGGCGAACCGGTTTCCAGCAATGGCGGCGTCCTGGTTACCAGTTTTCACTCCGATCATGTGGCGATTTCCGCTGCCCGCCGCCTCCAGTGGGCCATCCAGGGCTTTACTGAAAACAGGGATTTGCAGGGGATTTCCGTCGTTGTGCTGGTTCACTCAGCCGAAGAACTGTCCACCGGGCCGGCAGGCGATGCCCTGCGCAACGCTCTTGACCAGGCTTCCGGCGGACAGATTCTCCTCACCGAAAAGGCCAGCCAGTTCTTTGAGGATTTGCCCGGGTTTGCTTCCCAGACGCTGGATGGGACCGGTCTGCGCGAACTCCAGTGGCGCAGTGCGGAGAGTCACGCAACCCGTTCCTTCGACGAACAGTGGCTGACCAATTACATTCAGCAGCAAGGCCTGGAAGAGCAGCTATCCGAACCACCTGTGCACGCGGAGGCCCCGGATCAGCCCTGGAAAGCGGAGTCGAGCGCCGAGGATGACCGTGAGGCCCGCTCCGGGTTGTCCAACCCGAAAGTCCGCTGGGCCATCGGCGGCGTGCTGGCCGCAGCTCTTGCAGTCGGGGCAGTGTTGTTCTTTACTCGGTCTGGAGACAAGCAGGCCCCGCAAGTGGCGGATAGACACCAACCTCCATCGAACTCAGCAAACTCGGGTGCTGGTGGTGCCGAACCGGCCGTGCAACCCAAGTTAACGCCCCCAGACGAAGGCAGCGCCCCTAAACCCCCCAGCGGGGGTACGCCGACAGATAATACAGCTAAGCCGAAATCTGCCCGCGAGCGAAATGACATAAAGCACCACGGAGACAAGCCAGGGAACGTAGCGGTGGACACTGGGAAGGACAATGGGACTCCAGTAATCATTGATCACCCTCCACCTCCACCTCCGCCCAAGCCCGAGCCCAAGACCTCGGGCAAAGGGTGCGACATCGACTCCGGCCAGATCAATAGTTACCTGGGCAGGGCAGACAAGGCTCTTGGCAGCGGCAACTATTCCGCTGCCAGACGCCTATATGGCGAGGTGCTTCCGTGCCCGGAAGGCGCCGCCCGCGCGCGTGCAGGTCTCGAAAGGGTCCGCGACGCAAGTGGAGAGGGAAGCGAGCCCCAGAACTGAGATTCGGGGGTAGTGGGTCAATCTGAACGGCACGAGCTTCACCGTTTGCGTAAAGCCCGATTTCTTTGAAAGGGCACGACTTCAGTCGTGCCGCAAAGGCAACAGAATCAACGTGGGCTTCAGCCCCCGAGGGATGCTCTCCACCCAATTCATCCCAGGTTTCGACTTTTGCCGCAGCCTGCGCAACCGAAGCCGCTGGTCAAAATCGGGACTTGGATTACGGATGAGCGGCGGTCAGCGGCTCACTGCGTCGCCGGCTTGGAGTACGAATACGCATCGTACGACTGCAAAAACACAGCCATGGGAATCGTGAACACCCCGTCCGGACCCGGTCTCGCCCCCCATGGATTGCGCAGCGTAATCGTCTGCGCGGCCTCGTCGAAGTCCATTACAGAATAGGCATGCGCATCCACCCACCAGCTCTTGTTCTGGGCCTCAAAGTCCGCGCTCGGAGCAGCGTTCTTGGTACCGGCCACAACTGCCACGCTGCCTTGGTGGAGCCGCCGAAGTTGCTCCAGAAGCGGCCCGGTGTCGCTCACCTGAGCGGCACTTGCGCCGCCCAGAAACGATTCGATGACCCGCACCGGAATCCCGCCCTCGCCCAGGCTCTTGTAGGCTCCAAACACCTCGCCGTTTTGCCGCACCGTCATCGCCAGTTGGTCAAAATATCCCTTCTCGTCCAGAAAACCGGTGAACGCCAGAACCTGCGCAGGCGGAATTCCCAAACTCCCGGCCTGCGCGGCCAGCTTGGTCTTGAATGCCGCCTTGTCAATATCTCCGTCCTGGCTTACAACCGCGCGAATGGCGCGGTCGTAAGCCACCAGGAAAACGCTGGACTGATCCAGCCACGACAGCGTCATGGGCTTGACAAAGCTGGGAATTACGGCCGACTCGTTGATCGCTCGAACAATGCTCTGGCGCAGCGCGCGTTGCGCATATCCGCGCATCAGCACCAGAACCCACGACCCCTCGGAGTGGTCGTAGCTGTGCGCGCGGCCATAATCGATGTCCGTACCGAATACGGTCTCGTCCGGTCCCTGAAAGAAATGCACCTTATAACCACCCCCGGGATTCGCGGTGATGGCGTTGCGCAGCGTGTCTGGCGCAACCTTGGCCACTTCAGCCAGCGAGGCATGAAAGTAGCAGGTGCCGAGAATGCCCTGGCGAACCGCCAGCGGGCTTACGCCATGCACTCCGTAGAGCTGCGACACATCCTGGGCTGCGGCCGCCGCCAGTCCGCACACACAAGCTGCAAGCGCCAATGCCGCAATGGAACGCAGGAGGGAAAGTCTGAGATGTCTCGCAATTTTATCGGTCATTTCTTTTCGGGGTCCTTCGCCAACGTAACATGGAGTCCCATGAAAATATATTAAAAACGCATTGCCACGGCAAAGTTCAAAAAGCGGCTCTGCCCTGAGTTCGAGATGCGCAACACCAAACTGGCCGTCATCCTGAGCGAAAGGGGCCCCAAGCGCTCTTCAGCCTGGGGGTGGTGAGTCGAAGGATCTGCGGCTGTTCTTCGACGTACTTCACCCTCACCACACTTCGCCTCCGCGATGGATTTCCACCATCCCCAACCCCGCCAAACCAGTGTGAAGATTCTCCGCAATTCGGCCGATGAACTCCTTGGAAAGGCCAATCGCAGGTCGCCGCGCATCGAATCGGTGTCAATTAAGAAAAAAGCGGGAGAATTCCGCGCCACGTTCTGCAACTTTTGGGCGCTTGCTTGTTCTCACCGTTCGTGTGGTACGCTGTGGGGAATCCGAAAATCTTTCTTATGCCCGTGGAAGAGCCCAAACCGCAAGCCTCGTGGATCATTGGAAGCGCCAAAGACTGTAACCTCAGGGTGCCCAAGGATACCGTCTCCGGCCACCATTGCAGGCTCGCTCACGCCGGCAATGGATTTACTGTTGAAGACCTTGGCTCTACCAACGGCACCTTCCTCGATGGTGTAAAGCTCGAGCCTGGCAAACCAGTGAGGGTCGCGCACGGGGCAAAGGTCACCCTGGGGCGCCTGGTGGAGATGCCCTGGCCCGTCGCCGGAAACGGCCCTCTGCTCACCCCCAGCCCCAATATGAATACCGGTTCCGGACGATCCCTCGGCGGGGCCGCCGGAGCCAGGCCTATCACCATCGGTCGTTCTCCCGAGTCCGATGTCCAGATCGACCTGCCCAATGTCTCCTGGAATCACGCCATCATCACCATGGAGAACGGCCAGTACATCCTTGAAGACCGCAACTCGCGCAATGGCACGGCAATCGGCGAATTGAACAATCGCATCACCAGGGCCGTTCTTGACCCCAACGCGGAAGTCTACCTGGGGTCGTACAAAATTGCCGCTTCCCAGCTTCTCTCCCTTGAGACCAAGGTCGAGATCGGCGAGGCCGCGTTCAACAAAATATCCTTCCGCGGCAAGGCGATGGAAATTGGCCGCGACCCGCAGTGTGACATTCCCCTGCAGTATCCAATGGTTTCCTGGCGTCATGCGCGAATTACCCGCGTCGCGGAAGGCGTTCTGGTAGAAGATCTGGGCTCCCGCAACGGAACCTACGTCGGCGGCATCCGCGTTACCGGAAAGGTGCTGGTCAAGCCGGGACAGGAGATCGGCCTCGGCAGCATCCGCTTCCAGCTTCTGGAAAACGGCGAACTGGCGCAGCGCGATTACAACGGCAAGGTCACCATCGAGGCGCGCGACATTGTCGTCAATTCGCCCAACGGCAAGCGCCTGCTGAACCCGGTTTCGCTCACCATCTTCCCCTATGAGATGGTGGCCCTCATGGGCCCCGCCGGCGCCGGCAAAACTACCCTGCTCAAAGCCTTGAACGGCTATACCCGGCCGGTGCAGGGAACCGTGCTGTTTCGCGGCCAAAGCCTGTACGACTACTACGACCTTTATCGC
>CAYWMR010000154.1:0-10042 GCA_964458965.1 uncultured Occallatibacter sp.
CCTGCGACCCCTCGGACGATGCAAAGTAGTCGGTCTCGTTTTGGCCGGTCAGGACAACCACATTTTGATAGACATCGGGGTAATCGCGAAAAATCTTTGAGAGCGCTTGAACCCGCTGCTCCCATGCGGCACGGTCAACCGAGACTGTCGGAGCAGGCTTGCCCAAATAGGTCTGGGGCGCCTCCTGGCTGAAGTCTGGAGAGGTATCTTCCTCTTTGGCGCGAACCTCGGCCTCGGTCTTCACACGGAGGTAGTTGTCCAGCGCGGTGCCGTAGCCGGTGTTGGTGGCCAGCCACAAGGAACGGGCCAGTGCCTCGCGATCGTCTGTCAAGGGCAGTTGCAGGCTATTGACCGCGGAGCCGCGATGCGTCCCATGGGTGTTGTCGAGCTTGGGGTCGCCTACGCGCACCTGGACATCCGCCACCCTTACGTGGCTGACCGAGCTGGCCACTACCGCCCCATACTGCGCCTGAATCTGCACAAAGTTCGCATCGCTTACTGCGTAGCTAAGAAAGTATGGCGGCATTTGCTTGTTGGATTCCTGGTTGCCTGTGGTTTCCCGGCCCAACGAAGTGAATGCCCGATGAAGCTCAGTGGTCATTGCGTCTAGAAGTACCGGGACAGCCGTGGTGGCACCTTTGTCGGCGGAGTGGAGCGCAAGCGCGATGTGCTGTGCGCCGGCGGCCGCCGGCATGGCAAAAGCCAGAGCGGTTAAGGCACTGACCACGCCGAGGGCCGGCCTGAGGGCGACGGACTTGCTGGCTCCGGAAGATTTTTGTGGCTTTGGCAGACGAAACTCGAGTAAAAACATGTGTGACCTCAATTGTCGCAGAGTGAGCTGACTCACGGGGAAGGTTCCATGACTCTGATCCGCCGTTGCATGCTGGTTTTCTCCCTTCCAATCCTGATTGCCCTTGTTGCCTCCCGCCTTGGTGTTGCCCAACAGCCCGCTAACCCTGCGGACGCTACGGAGCCTGCCCAAGTGTTGCCGGATCAACTTCAGCCGGCCTCGGGTCAACCCGCCGGTGAGGCCTATTCTCTGCCGCCTGAGAAGCTGGGCAAGGCCATCGATCTCAGCCGGATTCGCAACGTGATGGACATTGTGGGCTCGCTGTGGGGCCTGGCAGTGCTATGGCTGCTGCTTGACTCGCGCCTGGCGGCTGGCCTGGAATCGTGGGCTCAGCGCCACACCCACCGCCGCTGGCTGCAGGGACTTTGCTTCTTCGCCGTTCTGCTGATTTTTTACACGCTGGCCAATCTTCCCCTCGATGTGTTTGGCCACCATGTGAGCCGGGACTACGAGATCAGCGTGCAGGGATGGCCCAGTTGGCTTCTGGACCATGCCAAATCGCTGGGGTTGTCCCTCGTGATCGGAGCTCCCCTGCTGCTGCTCTTCCACTGGATTGTCCGCCGCTGGCCCCGCCGTTATTGGATTGCCGCGTGGGTTATATCGCTGCCGCTGCTGGCGCTGAGCGTCTTTGTGTCGCCGCTGCTGGAACCTATCTTCAACACCTACGAACCGCTCGCAAAGAATCATGCCGCTCTGGTTGACAAGCTTGAAACGGTGGTGTCCCGCACCGGAACTAACATTGCGCCGGAACGTATGTATCTGATGAAGGCCAGCGAAAAGTCCAACGGGCTTAATGCATACGTCACCGGACTGGGCGCTACCAAGCGCTTTGTCATGTGGGACACCGCGACCGACCGTTTGCCGGACGACGAAGTGCTCTTTGTGTTCGGGCACGAGAGCGGGCATTACGTGCTCAACCACATTCCCAAAATGCTTGCGGGGATGGCAATCGCACTGTTCTTTGTTTTCTGGGCCTGCGCCGGGTTTGCATCCTGGCTGGTGCGCCATTTCGGCATCCGCTGGCAGTTGAACGGGCCGGGCGGCGGGTCGAGCGGTTTGCAGGCGAACAGTGCTGGCGGCCTTCAAAGCCGGGCGGGTTTCGTGGTGCTGCTGTTTGCCATCTCCGTTGCAGGACTGGTGCTGGAACCGGCAGGCAACACCTTCAGCCGCCACTTTGAGCATGAGGCCGATGTCTACGGGCAGGAAGCTATTCATGGCATCGTTGCTGACCCGCAGAAAACCGCTGTAGCCGGCTTTAACGCTCTGGGCGAGGCGTGGCTTGAGGACCCCAATCCCAGCCCGTTCATCGAGTTCTGGGAGTATAGCCACCCCTCGGTTCAAACCCGGGCGAACTTCGCGCTGCATTACGATCCGTGGGCGAATGGCGGGAAGGGGAAGTACTTCGACAAGTAGGGGATGGAGTTGCTGCCTGCATCGACGTCACTTATCAGCCTTTTCACTGCGTGCTGTCGGCATCGTCGCCGTATGTGGGATAGGGTGCGGGCGCTGCGCTGGTGGGCATATTCGCGAGGGTGGCCAGATCGGCTTGCACCCGTGCCCACTGTTGCGGATCCTTCTTGGTTGTGAAGGGCATCCCAAGATCGGCGTAATAGGCCTGAATGTCTTCCTTGATCCCAGGCGGAATTGGCAGAGTGGGTTGTCCCGCCAGCACATGCAGCAGATGGGCGTACGTGGAGTCGGTGAGCGAATAGCCGCCGGGCTGCACCACGTGCCCGGTGTCCAGGTCGCGATTCGGGAGCGGATGGCGCGGGTCCCGTAACTTGCCGGGGCTGTCCGATCTGGGGAGAAGTTTTCCCTCGGCCGGATGCACGAGCGGAGCCTGGACCTGCGCCGCATCGGCGGAAACAGCGGTGGGCGCCGCGTTCGCGGCTGCCTCATGCGGCGCTCCTGGCGGAGTAAATCCGGCCAGGGATCTGCGCAGCGCGGCTGTGGAGAGCACAACGCTGTGCACATACTCCGCTTCGGTCTCCGCCGTTGGCCCTTTGACCGCAACCATTTTGAGAGCGCCAACTTTGGGCACAATGAACAGCAATCCCGCCAGCGCGTAGGTGCCGATGCCGGCTTTGCGGCGATAAGCCTGCCAGTCGTTCTCGGTTGCCACCCCGGCTGCCTCAATCCGCAATTCAAGGGCATCAGGGGTGCTTGCATCGGCGGGCTCGTGGCTGCGATGGAGCAGCGTCACGGCATAAGCGATTCGAGGAATAAACCCCCGCACGGCGAATCGGTATGCACTTACATTCACGCGACGCCCGCGCTTTCCGGTGAAGTCTTCCCTTAGCCCATAGGTCTGGTAAAACGCCAGCGCCAGTTGGTCTACCGGCACTTCCAATCCAATGTGGCGCAGGTAGTGCACCGGCGCAAAGCGATGATGCGCAATCTCGTTGATGTCGAACGCAAACTCAGTTTGCACATGCTGGCGCTGGCCCTGGGCGTAGTTCACTTGAGGGCCATATTTCGCGCGGAGCCTGGGGAACTCGACCGGGACAGCGAGGTTTGTTGCGAGGGAATGTCCTACCGAGTCCCCGATGTAATGCGAAAGCGCGCCGACAGCGAAGGCGAGCTCGTTGGCGTTTGTCGCGTTTCGAAAAAGGTTCACAATAAAGTCGCCGGAGCGGACATAGTGGGTCAGGTCTGAATAGGTCTTGTCGCCAAACGGGTAGTAGCCGATGTCCTGGATCACGCAGCCGCCGTAGGCATAGGCACGCGCCTGCTCGAGTTGAGCCGGTGTCAGCGAGGGATAACGGCTCAGAAGCAGTGGGACAATCGAATCCTTCCAGGTGAGGTCGATCAGCTGCTCATGCGTCAGGACCGAATAGGCGCGCGCCCGGAAACCCGATGGCAAAGCCAGCGCAAGCAATAGAATGGCCCGGAATCGGCGCGTCCAAATTCCCATACAGGGTATGATGCGGCGGGCGGCTTTGCGGCTAGAATCTGGCCGCGCCGCCAATTACCCGGCGATGCGCGAGAATTGAGCTGACAGCGGCAAGATACCGGATTAAGAGGGAAGTAAAATGAACAGTTGGGGCTACTATGCAGCGCAAGAAAATGTATTTGTGGGTGGCGATATTTGGTGCTCTCATCTTCGCAATTATTGTCCGCCTCAGAGGCGGCATACCGCCGAATATCCGCGATTTCGGTTTGGGGATGGGGCAGCTGGGCCGCGTGCAACTGGTAGCTGCGGCCACGCCATGGGTTATCTTCAGCCTTTACTGGGAGGCCGCGGCGAAGAACGCTGCCAAGGCAAAGAGCTCGGAATCCAGCTTTTCGCGCGGGATTCATGTGGTGCTGACCAACCTGGCGCTGCTGCTTGAGATTATTCAATTCCCATTCGGTGGGCGTTTCCTGCCGGCGAACTATTTTGTGATTGCATGGGGCTGCGCCTTGACCATCTCCGGGTTGTTCGTGGCCATCTGGGCGCGGCGTCACCTGGGCCGCCACTGGAGCGGAGAAATCACCATTAAAGAGGAGCACGAACTCATCAGAACGGGGCCGTACAAGGGGGTGAGGCACCCCATTTATACGGGCATCCTGATCATGTACGTGGGTACGGCGGTGGTCACCGGCACCTGGCTGGCTCTTGCCGGGTTGGCGATAGCATTGTTCGCATACTGGCGCAAGATCCGGCTCGAAGAAGCGAACCTGCGCATAGCGTTCGGTCCGGAATACGACGCTTATTGCCGTGAATCGTGGGCGCTGGCGCCGGGGTTGTTCTGAGCGGCAATGCCGTGTGTGTCTCTCGCAATGACTGCTGTTGAACACGAGAAGGTTGAGAGGCGCTCAAGTTCAAAAGGCGGCTTCAATGAGGCAGACGAGGTCTTAACCACCCATAGAGCCAGGTCCCGGCAAGCGCGCTGAAAACCGCGACGATCATTACTGGAACTCCGTCGCCGATGAGGACGAACAGGGGGCCAGGGCAGGCGCCGGTCATCGCCCAGCCCAGTCCGAAGATTGTGCCGCCCGCCGCATATCGAATCCAACTGTCGAGGGGTGTGCGAAGAGTCGAGATTCTCTCTCCGTCGATTGCATTCAGGCCTGCCCGCTTGATAAGCGCAATCGACAGAGCCGCGGTTGCAATCGCCGACCCGATGATTCCGTACATGCGGAACGACTGAAAGCGAAACATCTCTTGAATGCGGAACCAGGACACCACCTCGCTGCGCGCAAGGACCACGCCGAAGGCAATCCCCAGCAGCAGGTAAGCAAGCAGAAATGCTGGACGGACCGCATCTTCGCTGGAGCCTCCCGCGCCGCAGCCGTCATTGTCTGGAATCGACGATGTGGTCATAGTCTTCCCATCACAAAAGGCAAAATGAAGTATGTTGCGGCAAGGCCGCCGGCAAAGAATCCGAAGACCGCAATCAGCGACGGCAACTGAAAGTTGGCCAAGCCGGTGATGGCGTGGCCCGAGGTGCAACCGCCGGCATATGCGGTTCCAAAGCCCACCAGGAATCCGCCAACCACGATCAGGACGAAACCGCGCGCCGTAAGGAGAGCGTTCCAACTGAACAGCTGATGCGGCGCCACGCCGGAGAAGTCGTGAATCCCCAGCGTGCTGAGTGCCGCCCTGGTTTCGGGGGAGATTGCCACGTTGTGCGTCGCGCCGCTATGGAAAGCCAGAAACCCGCCGATCAGCACACCGAAGAGAAAAACCAAGTTCCAGAGCCCTGCCTTGCGCCAGTCATAGCGCAGGAAATCCAATCTGCCTGGAACGATGGCCGAACAAAGATGACGCAGGTTGCTCGAAATTCCGAACCGCTTGTTGCCAACAAGCAACAATGCCGGAACGAACAGCCCGATAAGCGGACCCGCGATCCACCACGGCCATTCCCCTCGGAATAATGCTGCCATATTTGTTCCTCCCTGGCACTGGCCTGCGCCCTTGCTACTTCTTCTTGCTTTTATTCCAACCAAAGGCCACTTGAAACGAATTCTGATACATGCTCAGATTCGCATTGCCGCCGCCATAAGCTGGTGGAATGGAATTCACGCCATTCACCGTGTTATTGAAGGCATGAATGTAAGCGAAACTGATTTCCTTCCCGCTCTTCGAGGCCCAGGTTCCGCCCACATGCAGGTGGTCCTTCACCACGGCCGGAGCCAGCAGGTTGAAAAATGTCTGCGAGCTGTCGAACGGGACACCGCCGTGGTTGTATCCTCCACGCAACGTCAGCGCGGGGTTCACATCGTAGTCAAGCCCAGTTTTCGCTACATTGATGCTGTGCCATCCAAAGCCGGGTCCGTTGTCGGCTCCAAGCGGAGCCTGGTTTGCATCGGAGTTCGCAACCGACTTCACCGAACTGTAGAGAATGCGTTCCTCGTCGAAGAGCAGCGAGGCTTTGGGACCCAGCTTCAGAGTCGCGCCGCCGGCGAAGTTGGCGGGAACATCGAATCCGCCATGCTCGGCAAACAATCCGCTGTAGCGGTTGAATTTGCTTAGGTAGGTGCGGCTTTGATACGTGGCGCCCACACTGAGTGCATGGTTCAGCTCGCCCAGCCAGCCCGCGCGCGCGCCGCCGCCAGACGCATAGGAGTGCCCGGTATTTGTTACATTGGATGGGTCAGAGGAAACCTGTGGCGAGGCGAAGTTCTGCAGTCCTTCGGCCGAAAAACGCTGGATGGCAATATTCGCGGCAATTCCGAGGGAGTTATGCGCGCCCGCCCTGTAAGCCAGCGTGGGCGAAATGAAAACTTGCTCGATATCCACGCCGCCCCTGGTTGACCCCAGCAGGGGTATCGGGGTGGTGTACGAAGTATCCAATCCGCCATTGCCATAAATGACTACGCCCAGCGCGAGGTTGGGCTTATACTGCAGGCTGTAACCCAGCTCTGGCAGTTCGAAGTTCTTAACCCTGTTGGCGTCGTAAGTGCCGTTCACATCGGGATAGCCCGGCGGCAATTGGTTTCCTGTAATGGTTCCGAAGCGCACAGGCCGAAACAGCGCCAGCCCAATATCGATGCGGTCGCCAACCAGCGTAAGTCCCGCGGGATTGGTCGCCCCGGCCAGGCTGTCTGCAGGCTTGGCGACGCCCGCTCCGCCCTGGCCCTGCTGCTTGGTGCCAAATCCGGTCAGGAAGTATCCATCCGTCGCAAAGGACGAATCGCCGACTAACAGAAACGCCATTACCACCGGGATTACTTTCTTCACAATCACTCTCATGCGACGATCTCCTCTTTCTCAGGTTGCGTTTATTGCATTGCGAATGAACAACGCCGGGGGGAGGCACGCCCTTCCGGTGGCATGTTTTATGCATTCGCTCAATGATGGGTGGTCGTCGCGGCGGTGTGTTCTTGCGGCCTATAAATAGAAATCCCACCTGCCGTATCGACTTCCGGCGGTGGGCTAATCAGCTTTGTTAGCTGAAGCTAGGCTCGATGATGGTTCAAGCCCTGCATCTACCTGCCAGAGGACACCCTGTGCGCGCGTCGGCGCAACAACATGGTGTACAAACCAAAGTCCTCTGAAGGATCGTTGACATGTAAGTCAGGTTACAAAAGCGTCCGGGCAATGTCAAGGACTGCTCGGCGAGCGAGTTCTGGGGCTTTGAGCGTCGTGCTCTCAACTTTCTGATTCTTGTTCCGCGCTTTTCTCAAGCCACCCCCGCGCCGTACACTACTTCTTCAAGGAAAGGAACTGCAATGGCCTATCCCGCAAATTATCGCTATACCCGCGAACATGAATGGATCGCTGTCGATGGCTCCATCGGAACCATAGGCATTACCGACTACGCGCAAAACTCTCTGGGCGACATTGTCTACGTGGATGCTCCCAAGGTGGGAGATCCGGTGACCGCCCACGCCACCTTCGGGTCGGTGGAGAGCGTGAAGGCAGTCAGCGACCTGTACTCGCCTGTCACTGGCACTGTGACCGCCATCAACGAGGAGCTAAAGGTGTCGCCTGACAAGATCAACGAAGCTCCGCATGAGACATGGATCATAAAGGTCGAGCTCTCGAATCCCGGTGAGGTCGACGCGCTGCTGGACGCGGCGGCGTACGAGGCGTTTATCGCTGAAGAACAGTGATTAGTGGTTAGTGAACAGTTTGGATTTATTGACTGTTTGGATGTTCTAACTGTCCCGCAGCCAAGGGCGCAGAGTTCGCACGCCGCAGACTTACAACTGATAACTAAACACTGACAACTGGTCCTGGGAGGACGTTCGATGCGCTACCTACCTAAATCGCCTGCCGAACGCTTGAAACTGCTCGCTGAGATTGGCGCTTCGTCCATTGACGACTTATTTGTCGTCATTCCGGAGGAGTATCGCCTCGCTCGCGACCTGGACGTGCCGCGTCAACAGGGCGAAAGCGAAATCATTGATTACTTTCGCGCGGCCGCGGCCAGGAACTCAACCGGCTATGCCAGCTTCTTGGGCGCGGGCGCGTATAGCCACTATCGCCCGGTGATTATCGACTCCCTGGTGCAGCGCGGCGAGTTTCTAACCAGTTACACGCCTTACCAGCCGGAGATAACTCAAGGCACGCTGCAAGCTATCTTCGAGTTTCAGACGATGATTGCCGAGTTGACCGGGATGGATGTGGCCAATGCCAGCATGTACGACGGGTCAACCGGAGCGGCCGAGGCTGTGATGATGGCCGTTCGAGTTAATGGCCGACACAAGGCCGTCGTCGCCCGCACGGTTCATCCCGAGTATCGCGAAGTGCTTGCGACTTATGCGAAGCATCAGGGTCTGCCTTCGACGCTCGCGGGGTATAACCCGGAAACCGGCCGCGTGGATCTGGAAGCTCTTGAGGCTGAAGTTACAAGCGAAACGGCGGCTGTGCTGGTGCAGAGTCCTAACTTCTTCGGAGTTATTGAGGACATTCCCGCCATTGCAGCCATCGCCCATGCGAAGGGCGCGCTGCTGATTGTGTCGATTGCGGAGGCGGTTTCGCTTGGAGTGGTGCGGCCTCCGGTTGAGGCGGACATTGTGAGCATGGAAGCGCAGTCGTTTGGCGTGGCGCTTAGTTACGGCGGGCCGTTCTGCGGAGTTATCGCGGCCAAGGAGCAGTTCCTGCGCCAGATGCCGGGGCGGCTGGTCGGGCAGACTGTGGATTCGAATGGCTATCGCGGCTTTGTGCTTACGCTTGCTACGCGCGAGCAGCATATACGGCGCGAGAAAGCTACTTCGAACATTTGCACGAATCAGGCGCTGGTGGCGCTGATGGCTACTATCTTCCTGACGGTTTATGGAAAGGAAGGGATTCGCGAGTTGGCTGAGCATAACCTGGCGAAGGCTGATTACGCGGCGGCTACGCTTGCTGGGCAGCCCGGAGCAAAGCTGGTTTTCACCGGCGCGCCGCGCTTCCATGAATTTGTGCTGAGCACGGTGGAGGATTCCTCGGTGTGGAGCAAGCGGCTGCTGGATGAGAAGATTATCGCCGGGTTGGACTTATCGAAGTGGTATCCGGAGTTAGGGAATGCGACGTTGTGGTGCGCTACGGAGTTAATAACTCGCGACCAGATTGATACGGCGGCGCAGGTTTTGGCTGAGGGGTTGGTGTAGGCATAGATGTCAATACTCCGCAAAATCGAATGGGGCATTAGCGAAAGGGACCTGCTGCGATGTGAGAAAACTCGCAAGGTCGGCAAGCTTCGATTCATCATCGTTCAGGGCTTGCTGTTTCGCGGAAGCGTCTTGTTTGCCGTCGCGATGTTGTTTGAGTTGTTCATTTGGCGCCAACAACTCAGTCTCCGTTTGATTGAGACGAATGCATTTGTGTGGTTCCTCGGAGCACTTGTTTTAACCCTATGGGCGTGGGATCGGAACGAGAGCACCTATCGCGCTACCCATATCACCTCCAGACAAGCAGGACCGATTGAATTGCGGGACGAAACGCAAAGAGGTATAACGAATGGCATCGAGCACTGAAACTACCATCCGAAAGACCACCGGCAAAGTCCGGCCGCACCAGACGCAGAATGAAGCGCTGGTCTTTGAGAAGTCCGCGCCTGGGAAGAAGGCTTACAAGCTGCCGCCGCTCGATGTGCCCGCGGTCGATCCCGCGGCGCTGCTCGGCGATGCGCATCGCAAGACGGCGGGATTGCTGCCGGAGTTGAGCGAGATCGAGATCATTCGCCACTTCACGCGGCTTTCTACATGGAACTACGCTATCGACCTGGGCATGTATCCGCTGGGCTCGTGCACGATGAAGTACAACCCGCGCGTGAACGA
>CAYWMR010000155.1:0-10034 GCA_964458965.1 uncultured Occallatibacter sp.
ACTTCGTGGGGCAGCTTGCCGTCCAGAATCTGCTTGCGAATCTCGGGGACGCACTTGGGACAGAGCGAGTCGGTGGTGCGCGGCCAGCCGAGTGGCGGCTTTTCCTTCTGCCAGGATTTCTGGAGGGGCTTGTCGGCCCACTTGGGCGTGAACGACGGATTCGGGCTGATGCGGTTGAGCCGCTCATAGACCACCCACGCGCCTTTGGCTGCGTAGACGGCTGCTTTTTCAACATACTTGATTGCTTTGGGCATAATGTTGCGGTCTCCTTGATTTTGGTGGTTGCCGGTAATGGGTGCTCAGCCCGGCTCAGCTTCGGATTCGCGACGGGAATTCGGAAGCTGGAAGTGCAAGGGTAGGGTAACCGGTGGTGCCGGTCAACCCAAAGAAGATGCAGTGAATTGCGGAATCCGTCCCTGAATGGTAATTAGAAGATGCCGAACGGATTGGGGGCCATCGGTGCAACGAGTCAGGAAAGTGCCGGGGAACAAATCAGGAAAGTGCCGGGTGCCCCAGGTCCCTCGCTCTTGGGGACCTGGGATTGCAGGAAGCCAGCCACCGCACCCACGTCTTACCTGAATTCCTCAGTTCACCGTTAGCGTGAAGGTCGTGGTTTCCTGCAGTGTGCCCGAGGTTGCCGTCACTGTGACTGTGGATGTGACGGGCTGGGATCCACTTCCCCCCGACGATCCACCGCCTGAAGAGCCGCTGCCGCAGGCGGTGAGCAGGCTGAGGCCGATTGCGCTTACGGCCACCAGCACGAGAAGTTGGAGACGGCGGCGCCTCCTGAAGCCGAAGCAGCAGAAGGCTGCAGCCAGCACCGCTCCTGGTAACACGGGTCTGGAGCGGCGGTGCAGTGCTGCCGTGGTTGCGGAGGTTGCGACCGTCAGCGTCGTAGATGCTGTGCCAGGAGGCGTGACGGTAGCCGGAGAGAAGCTGCACGTTGCGCCTGCAGGCAGGCCGGAGCAACTGAACGAGACTGCCGAATCGAAGCCGTTCGTCGGCGTGACCGTAACCGTGCTTGTTCCGCTGCTTCCGGCGTTCACCGTAAGTGCCGCAGGAGTCGCCGCCACCGAAAAGCCGGGCAGAATGGTGTAGGTCGCGCTGATCACATCGCTGTTGTAATAATCGGTGGCAGCGGCCATCGCCTCCAGCGTTCCAGTCGACGAGAAAGCAATCGCTCCCTTGACCACGGTGGAACTCGTGGTTGGTATTGTGCCGTCGGTAGTGTAGTAGATCGTTGCTCCATCCGTCGTATCGCTGATGCTCACTGACTGCGCTGCGGTATACGTGCCTTCACCCACGCTGAAGGTTGGGGTTGCGACCTTGGGCATGGTGGCTGATGCGGGATGGAACTCCCAAAGGTCGTCAAGCACCTCTGTAAGGTCGGAGGAGACTTGGTCCGTGGTTCCTCCAAACATCCACAGGTTTCCGTCGTTGTCGACCCAACTCTGGGCGTTCAGGCGACCACCGGGAGAGTTCCCGGGCGCTGGAGTTCCCAATGTGCCGTAGACTCCTGGCTGGACGCAAACTGTGCCGTATATGCTTGATCCGCTAACAATATAATTGCAAGGCATGATGCTGCTTCCACCCATCCAGGTCCATAGCATTGTGGCTGGGTTGAACTCCCAAAGGTCATTCAGATCGCCGTAATTGCCGGCGCCGTCAATGCCTTCTCCCCCAAAGAGCCAGAAATTGCCGGCGTTATCTGTCCAGGCGGAAGCCTCGGTGCGCGGGCCGGGAATGTTTCCGGCAGCGGCCGTTCCCAGCGTTCCATACACAGCTGTGACGGGGCAGGACGTAGTATGGCAACCCTCGGCTATGTTACTTCCGCCATCCCAAGCCCATTCATCGGTCGCAGGGTTGAACTCCCAAAGATCGTTGAGCGTCCCGTCATAGCCTCCGCTGTCAAAGCCGACGCCCCCGAAAAGCCAAAAGTTACCCGCGCTGTCGGTCCAGGTGACACCAGACGTGCGCGAGCCTGGAATGTTCGCTACCGCGAAAGCCCCTAAGGTTCCGTATATTCCTGATTGCCCGTAGAATTGTTGGTCGGATTCGCTTCCGCCCATCCATGTCCATTCATTTGTTGAGGGGTCGAACTGCCAGAGGTCATTGAGCGTGACCGGGGCAACCGATCCGGTCAAGGGATTGCTGTCGTCATCGCCGGTTCCCCCGAACATCCAAAGATGGCCCCGGCTGTCAGTCCATGTCATTGCGCCGCTGCGACCCCCGGGTATATTCGCCGCGGAAGCGACGCCCAACGTTCCATAGGTTCCGGCAACGCCGCAAGGTCCAAAATCGCTGACACAAGTCACCTGGAAGCTCCCCGACATCCAGCCCCATGCGCCGGTTGAGGGAATGAACTTCCAAAGGTCGTTGAGAAGACCCGATGTCTCGTTTCGATCGTAGCCCAGGCCTCCAAACAGCCACAGATTTCCTTTGCCGTCGGCCCAGGTCATCGCTTGCTGTCGGACCCCGGGGAAATCCCCGACCGCAGGCGTCCCCAACGTGCCGTATTCCCCCGCCAGGCAAAGGTACGCGCAAGTAAACAGATCGCTGGGGGCCATCCATGCCCATTCCTTCGTGGCAGGATTGAATTCCCATAGAGCGTTCAAACCTGGGGTTCCCCCCAAAAGCCAGAAGTTGCCACTGGCATCGGTCCAGGTTGCCCCGAATTCGCGACTGCCCGGGTCTGTTCCTGGCCCCGGAACGCCAAAAGTGCCATACACCGCTGGCTGATTGCACGTATTCGGGCTGCAGTCAGTTACTGTAGCTCCGCCGACCCATGCCCATTCATTGGGGGCGGTTGCCTGCGCCGCGGCTGACAAGGATGTGGCAGCAAGCGCAATCAGGCACACACAAGAATAGCTCGATAGCGAGTATCGCTTGCTCATTCGTGTAGGAATCTCCTCTGCGGAATCGCTTGCGGGAGATTCTACGCCTTGGGGAAGAATTCTGAATGTGATGGCCGATCTCTCGACGCGTCAGGAGAAGACAGAAAGCGACACGCGATGGACGCGCCTGCTCTATGACGGCCCGGATCCGCCAGACCTGGCTACCTGGTTGATGATTTGCTGGATGATTACTACTCTAACGTGGATGCGGCGGGCTACGTCGGGGACGAACTCGGTGATGAAGTTGTCTATGGGCGCGGTGGCCAGGGTGGCGCCGTATCGCCTGGCGCTGGATGGCACGTTGGTTTCGCGGCCCGGAATGTAGAGATTGCCGATGGCGTCGTCGATGGCGAAGCCGCCCAGATCGCCGTAGTTCACCATCCCCTTGCCGCTGTCGCCCTGGGTCCAGACGACCTGGTAGAGGCAATGGGTGATGCGGCGCTTCATGGAGGCGGTGGGCATGCGGTGGTAGTGCGGGTCCTGGTGGACGATGGACGGGATGAGAAAGGTGCCGAAGAACTCGCCGGTTATGTCCTGGGTAAGATTGACGCCTACGAGCTTGCCAAAGCCGATCAGCCCCGGTCCGTAGACAGAGTGGGAGTTGACGCCAATGGCAATGGCGGAGCTGGCCGCGATGGTTGCCGCATTGAATGGGTCGCCAACATTGCGCATGGCCAGCCAGGCTTTCTCTTTGGGCGTCATCGGCTTTACCTGCGGGCCGTCGAGGAAGCGCGCATACCAGTGGGCCAGCGGGATGTCTTTGATAATGGGCAATTCAGCGGCGAGAGTGGAATAGAGGCACTTGGGCTCCTGCTCGTCCGTATTGGGGGCGGCGGCTGAGGGTGCATTTTCGGGGCTGGGCGACGGGGCTCCGGGAGCAGTGGCCGTGGCTGCGGCCGGCGCCGGGGAATTCTTTTTCACCGGGCATGGCGGTGGCGGCGGGGGTGTGTCTTTGGGCTGGACTGGGTTTTGGGCCGGCTGTTGCGCAGGGGGAGCATCGGGGAGCGGCGATGTGGGCTTGGCGCTGTCAGCCTGCCCTGCCCATGCCGGATTGGCAGCAATGGAAGCCAACGCCGCAAACAGCGCCACGCGGGCAAGCGCCGCCACGCGCGCCAGGCGGCGGGTGGGGCTTACCCTTCTGGTCAAGTTTGGTGAACGCCTATGCAAAGGCCGCGCCCCTCGTAGGATTCACTTGCCGTTTCTAGATTGAACGGCGCACGCCGAGCAAATGGCGGGCCGTTCTTTATCCATTTATTTGATGCAGTTTGCGCGAGATATTCGCGATCGCTCCATGCTATCGGTTTCTGACGCTGATTTCCACGAAATGATCATCAGGTCAGCTTCGGCAGCACTCCGGCAGGACCGGGGGCCGTATTTTAGCTGTGAACTGCGAACTGAGAACTGTGAACTATGAACTGTGAACTGGCAACTATTTGATAGCACTGCAAGCACTTTCTCACCCCAGGCAGGCATTTTGGTGTGCAAAAAACGCATCGAAAATCGCAGTTTATGACGCTTAAATCGCGCTATGAGGGCCTTAGGTGTACGCTTTTTGCACGAATTGTCACGCGCCTGCATACCCGCATACGCGTACCCTGCGCGGTGATTCTCAACATCGCAGTATTCGCATTTCACCGTACATCGCGGCGACGCGCTTTCGACAAAACTTCTCCTGCCGCAGCAGGGTCGGCAAGTCATCTTCGATGAAAATGTTCCAGGGGTGAAGGGCTAGGAACAAGTGCCGAAACCAGTCAGAGAGCTGCCGCAACGGATTCCCGTATTGACCACTGCGGCACCTTTAAGTGACGCGGCCCGCGATGGGCTATTGACGCGCCCCGTCACGCCCCGCAGACTTGAGGCTGAGGTATGTTCTCATGAGTTCCTATCCTCCGCCTCCTCCAGGCTATCCTCCCGACCCCGGTTTTGGCGGCGTTGGCCGCCGCATTGAAGAGGCTCTCGAATTGATCGAGATGGAGCTTCGCCACACCGCCGCTTATATCAACGACGCCGTGATTCCGCAGGTCCGGATCGAATCGATTGCCGCAATGCGCACGGTAGCCGATTCGTTGCATAGGTTTGCAGATAAGCTCGATAGCAAGCAACCGAATCCTCCCAGAGGGCCGGGCTCCGTATGAACGGAGCGATCGAGCGTTGTGGTCTCCCGCCCATTCGCCACGAAAAGGCGAATAGATGGGGCACGGGGCATTGGATTCCCAGGCCTCAGAAGCGAGACCTGGGGCACCCGGCCGCAGGGATGGGGCGCGGAGCGGGCCTGTTTGCAGCACTGGCGCTGGCCGTGCTGGGTGCATCCGGCTGCGGACATCGCACTACTGCGACGCAGATGCCCGCGTCTCAAACGGCTCCTTCAACGGCCCAGTCCACGCAACCGGGACGCATTGCGCCCACGCCTGCTCCGCCGGGCGGCGTGAACGAACAAGACCTGCAATATGTGAGCACGCACAAGCCGATTCTGTCAGAGGAGGGTCTTGCGACCTGGTATACGGCGAATAAAGGTCGCAGATCCGCGAACGGCCAGGTGTTCAGCGATCACGCGTTGACGGCCGCACATCGCACGTTGCCAATGGGTTCGCTGATTGTAGTAACCAACCTAACCACCCACCAATCGAGCGCGATGCGGATTACCGATCGCGGGCCGTTTGTGGAGGGCAGAATCCTGGATCTCACGATCGCATCCGCGAAGGCCACCGGCATTTACCGCATGGGCACGGCGCGTGTTCGCCTGGACGTTTACCGGACCCCCAAACCAATCGAAACCGGGGGCCGATGGTGCGTGCAGATTGGTGCGTTCAAGAGCGAACACAAAGCGAGGAAACTTCAATCGCAGCTAGAACGCAAATACCCGAACTCAAACGTGATCGAGTTCCCCGGCCAGGACAGCTATTGGGTCCGCATTCGTCCGGAAGGCGACAACCGGGAAGAGGCGGAATCGATCGCGCGGCGGCTGCGGCCCGGCGAGGCTGAGGCGGAAGCGTTCCTGACGCGGCTGGATTAGGGGTTCGGCGTTTGCGCGTGGCGAAAGAAACGAAGCTTCTCTACTGATGAGGGGTTGAGTTTGCGGGCGCAGCGGACGGATTCGGGGTTGTTGTTGGCGGTGTGGTCTTTTTCCTGGGCTTCCGGGCGGGCGCCGGCGCTGGACATTTGGGTGTCGCGGGCGGCGGCGGTGCGGGGCATCGAACGGCTGATTGCGCTTTCCAGGTGCTGCGTAGATCGCTTACTTGTTTCTCCAGCGCGGTGGCCGACTCTTGAAGGTGGCCGTCAAGGGTACGGCGGGCATCGCCCAGGGTGGTGAGCGCTTGTTGCAACTGGACGATCTGGTCGGCAGGCGCTGAGACGCGAGAGGCTTCGAGGACACGCAGAACCACGTCATAGAGCGCGTCGATGTTGCGATAGAGCGGCAGCACTTTGCTGATGGTTCCCGGAGCGGCATCGGCGTCTTGAAGTAGCGGCGGCAGCTTGTCCTGTATATCCCGCTGGATGGCTGCGACGTTCGAGGTTGCCCCGTCGCGGATATCCCCTTTCTTCCATTTTTCCAGTTTCAGCGCTCCCATGGTCTGCTGTACGTTGTCGAGTGCAGGCTTGAGGAGTGTGGAGGGAGCGACCGGCGCGGGGGATGCGACGGACGCCGGCTGGGCGGGCGATTGCGCAGCGCCTGCGATGCAGGACCATGAGGGGATTGTCGCGATGAGAAATATAAGCGGAAAACGCATTCGTAACGGCACCCGGTTATCTCAGACTTAGATGCTGATGTGGGTCAATGGGTGATCTGGGGTTGATCAGCCGCCAATCCCTGGTCCCCAAAGGCGAGGGACCAGGGGCACCCACTCATTGGGCCGCCCGGCGGTTGTGCTTAGTCCGGAGGGGGATAGAACGGGAGCTTATCGTTCTTTTCGTTGGCGCGCTTCACCGTTACATCGTCGAGGAGCAGCGCGGGCGCGAGCACAGTCTGCGGCACGTCGCCAAAGTAGTTGGCAACAAAAAGGTCTTTTCCCGCGGCCACAATGTTGGAGCGCAGGGCTCGCTGATCGAGATCGTCGAGGGCCGCGCCCCGCACCAGTTCACGCTTGCCGGCTGGGGTGCCATCGGGAGTTACTCGATAGAGCAGCCTGGGCGAAAGCTCGCCGCTCAGAGTGGCCACATAATAGACGCTCTTCAGGCCGCGATCCTTTGCCATGTCAAGCAGCTTTGCGTTGAGTGCATCGTCAGACAAGCCATCCTTATCGGAAGCCTGCAAAACGCCAATCGCGGGCCTTGGTCCTGTGGCAATGCCGGCACGTCCATGGCCGTTCGATTGCGGAAAATCCTTTACCGGCTCACGGCCGATGAGGTAATTCTCCAGGCGCCCCGCGGTGACAAGTTTTACCGCCTGTGCCGGCACGCCATCGTCATCGATGGCGTATGCTCCCAGCAGCCCCTTGCCGGACCAGGTCTTCAAGCCGGGGTCGTCTACCACGTCAAGAAACTCGGGCAGAACGCGAGCATGGTAGCTGGAGGCAAATGCACCGTTGGTGCGAGCCTCGGTGCCGAGCTTGGGGCGCGTGGCTACTATACTGTTAGCAATCAGTGCGTGCATGGTGTCCGCGCCGGCGTCGGAGCTGAGCAGCACCGGCCCGTGGTACTCCTCTTCCACCAGCGGCGCCTTGAGCAAAAGCGCCAGCGACTCGATCAGCCCGACGGCATGCTTCTCCAGAACATCGGGCGTATCCAGATCCTGGAGCGAGACGCCGACGGAGGAATAAGACCGGTCGAGCCTCATGCCGTCGGCGCCTTGAGTGCCCACGCCGATGGCTTCCTGGTAGTTGGCCGCCCACTTGCGAACGATGGTTCCTTCGCTGGTTACAAGCCAGGTTGTGGTGGCCCGCGCCTGAAACTCAGCCTGGGAGTATTCCACAGCCTTCTGGTTGGCCTTCACGGTCGCATCGGTTCGGTAGATGCCACTGGCTTTGGCCATTTTCTCCCGCCAGGCAAGCTCGTCGAGGACTAACTTCCCGGGATCCGTGAGGGAGATTGCAGGCGTCTCCTTGCTGAAGTCGTCTGCCTGGGGCGGCGTCTGGACCTCTTTGAGCGCTGCCTGCTTCTGCGCATAGGCGGCGATAGCGCTCTTGTAGGCCTGATCGGTGGCAGTCCATAGCGCGGATCGCACCGCTATGGGATCGTCATTGAGGGCAGCCAGTTGCAGCGAGCCCTCTCCGCGCGCTCCGGAGCTGTCGATCTTGTAGTCTCCGACGCGCACTGTAACGCGCGCCACGCGCCGGTGGTTGTGCTGCGAGCCTTCGGTAGCCCCAAACTCGGCTTTGGTATCGAAGGTGTCTACATCTTCGATCCGGTATTGGATATAGAAGGGCTTCTCGAAGCCCTTTAACTGGAGATCGGACTTGCTGCGATCCATCTCTTCAAGCATGGCTTTCAGCAGGGGATCTTCTTCGGCATCGGCGCGGGTTTGCTGGGCGTTGCTCAATCCGGGAGTGCAAATGCAAATGGCAAGCAGCGCGGCTCCAGCAATCAATGGAACAGTACGAATCGACTTCATTGTGCCTTCCCTCTCAGACAACACACCCTAGACCGCCCTGCAAATGCCAGCGTCAGGTCCGGCTTCTGGATTTGCGAATCGCAGCATCCAAAACGACTCCAGCCGCGATTGCGAGCCAGTACGCAACAATGTCCCACCCCGAGAAGACCCGCCCCAGCATCAACATCCCCAGAGGCGTCAGCCGAAACGCATCCATCCCAGGTGACCGGTAGAGCTTGAAGATCTCGACAGCCGTAGCCACGGTTCCCGACATCAAAGCAATCTGGGCCAACGGCCATTTCCGTATGAAGGACGAGAGAACCCAATAAATCATAAGCGCCCACAGCGTCGACCCTCCATACTTCACAACCACCGCAGGCAGCCCTAAGGGCGCGAATCGAACGCCCAATCCCACGGCAACGATCACTGTCCCAATGCGCCAGGAAATCCAATTGGGCCGTTGCCGGCTTTGCTCCAAGCTTTGCATGGAATCGCGGTCTTCCTTCGGGGCTTAACCTCTGACAACTGGAGACTGTCATCCGCCATTTGCAATCTGTCAACTACTTTGGGATCGGCAGAATCGGCGGCCTGGCAGTTCCCTGCGCCTGCTTCTGCGTCTCCATCTCGCTTACCAGCATTGCCGGAGCGACGGCGCTGACCGGAATCTGGCCCGACTCCGCGCCGCACTCGCCGTTGAAAACCTCACTTTTGTCGCCCGTGGCCAGGATGCGCTTCAACGCGGACAGCGGCGTGCCCACAATGCTTACGCCGCGCACCAGCTCATCCGGCCTGCCATCGGCATACACCCGCCACACTACCAACGGAACCACCTGAAAGGCCTGCGGCGAGCGGCGCGTGGTCTCGGAATCGCCGGAGGAAATGTCCTCGAAATAAAGTCCGTAGGGCTTGCCCTGTTTTTTGGCCTCGTCGATGAGCTGCTTGCGCAGTTCGCTCTCCGGCACGCTTTTGGTGGAAGTAACGATCAGGTTGCCCTGGCGTCCCGTGGGCACACGGCCGGACTGCGCGCGGCCGTGGCCGTTGGAAGCGCCGAAGCTGGCAATGGGCAGGCGCGACATGAGAAATGTTTTCAGCACGCCGTTGTCGATGAGGTTGACGCGGCGCGCTTTTTGGCCCTCGTCGTCGTACTCGTAGCTTCCGCTCAACCATGTTTTGCCGAATGTGGTCTGCGTGGGGTCGTCGGCCACGGAGAGGAAAGTGGGCAGAATCTCATTGCCTACCTCCTTGGTAAACGTCTGGCCTTCTTCGTCGCCGCGCTGCCGCTGGCCCTCAAGCCGGTGGCCCAGCACCTCATGGAAGAACACGGCGGCGGCTCGTCCGGAAAGAATCGCCGGCCCGTCGAAGGGCTCGGTAACCGGCGCCTTGCGCAGCGCTTCCAGGCTCTTGCCCAGCTCGCGAATGGCCGCTTCCAACTCTGCCTGCGCGGGCAACCCCGCCACTGTTTCAGCTTCAAACGTCTGGGCGCGGAACAGGTCCATACCGTCGTCCGCGCGGGTTGCGGCAAAGACTACCAGCCGCGCCTGCAAGTGCGGCGCAACCACCTGCGACCCCTCGGACGATGCAAAGTAGTCGGTCTCGTTTTGGCCGGTCAGGAC
>CAYWMR010000156.1:0-9911 GCA_964458965.1 uncultured Occallatibacter sp.
CCTACTTGACATGTATCGGCACACCGGCAACACCGACGCTCTGCGTATTCCCGAAGGCATGGCTCAGTGGGCGCAGGAATACTTCGTGGGCATAAGCGCCGAGCAGCATCAGCGCATCTTGCGCACAGAGTACGGCGGCATGAACGAGGTGCTGGTCAACCTGGCCGCGGTCACCGGAAAGGAGCGCTACCTCGACGCCGCGCACGCCTTCGAGCAGCCGGGGTTCCTTGATCCCTTAGCCGGCCGCCGCGACGAATTGCAGGGCCTCCATGCAAACACTCATATACCCAAAATTATCGGTGCCGCACGTATGTATGAAGTAACAGGCGATCGCCGCTACCGGGAGATAGCTGAATACTTCCTCGCCGAGGTTCTCTCCGCGCGTAACTACGTTATCGGCAACACAAGCCAGGATGAACATTGGAAATCGCCCGCTGGACATCTTGAGGGAACGCTAGTCTGGACCAACGCCGAGTGCTGCGTTGCTTATAACCTGATGAAGCTGGAGCGGCTCGTCTTTGGCTGGACCGGGGACCCGCGCTGGATGGACGCATACGAACGCGCCCTGTTTAACTGCAGGCTCGGCACGCAGAATGCGCAGGGCCTCAAGCAGTATTTCTTCCCGCTTGCCGCCGGCTACTGGCGTGCTTACAACTCGCCGGAGGAATCGTTCTGGTGCTGCACAGGCACAGGCGCCGAAGAATTCGCCAAGTTTGCGGACACGATTTATTTCCGACGAGGCGGCGACATCTATGTCAACCAGTTCATCGCCTCCACTCTTGATTGGAAAGACGAAGGCGTCTTCCTCGAGCAGGTCACGCAGTTCCCGCGCGAGCAGGGTACCACCCTCAAAATCAAATCCTCACGCCCGGCTCTGCGCACCATTCATGTTCGTATTCCCAGTTGGACAACCGAGAATGCAAGAGTGGTGCTCAACGGACGCCCGCTCGATGCGATGGCCGATCCGGGATCGTATCTGGCCATTCGAAGAATCTGGGCAGACGGTGACACCATCGCCATCAGCCTTCCGATGGAACTGCACCAGGAGCCGCTGTCCGGCGATAACTCCATCTCCGCCGCGCTGTACGGTCCTCTCCTGCTTGCGGCCGATCTTGGCCCGGCCCCGTCTGAAGAACCGTTCCGCATCATCCACAGTGGCGACACGGTGCCCAAGAACCTGCCCGCCGCATCCCCGTTGCCGAAGGTCGCCTCCGCGCCGGATGCAAACACTAAGCAATGGATTCAGGTTGAATCCCCGGCGGAGCTGCGCTTCACCGCGGTCGGCGAGAATGCGAAATACCAATTGATGCCCATGTATCGGATTGCCGATCAACGCTACTCCGTCTACTGGCAAATGGGGAGCCACACCAAGCAGACTTAGTGCGTATTCGAGCAGTCGCTGCCGACGCAATTCCTGGAGACGCAGGGATGAATCCTACAACAGCAATCTGGCAGCAGGCGTATTCACTATTCGGACAAGGGTTATGCGTCTCCGCCCTGTTGGCTGCGCTGCCGATATTCACTTTGCTTTTCCTCCTTGGCGTGCTCAGAAAACCGGCCTGGGTCGCCGGCATCGCGAGCCTCGCCGTCGCATTTGCGCTGGCAATTGCCGGCTATGGAATGCCTGTAAAAGCTGCCGTCAGCGCGGCGGCTTACGGAGGAGCATTCGGTTTATTTCCTATTTCGTGGATCATCTTCTGGGCGATCGCACTCTTTCGAGTAACAGTGGAGACCGGCAAATTCGAAATCATTCGCGATTCAATCGGGCGCTTAACTGCCGACCCAAGATTGCAGGCCCTTCTTATCGCATTTTCATTCGGCGCTTTTCTTGAAGGCGCCGCTGGGTTCGGCACTCCGGTAGCCATTGCGGCCACCATGCTCACCGGCCTTGGCTTCTCACCGTTCAGCGCATCGGCAATTTGCCTCCTCGCTAACACTGTCCCAGTCGCATTCGGCTCCATCGGAATTCCGGTCATCACGCTCGCAGGAACCACAGGTTTGCCGCTTGATAAGTTAAGCCGCGCGGTCGGTCTCATGTGCTCTCCCGTAGCGCTCATCATTCCGGTCTACTTGATCGTTGCTATGGGCGGCTTCGGCGCAATGTCAGGCGTATGGCTGCCGGCCCTGGCCTCGGGCGCTGCATTCGCTACTGTGCAGTTGCTCGTTTCCAGCTTCATGGGTCCGCAGCTTTCATCCCTTCTTGCAGCGATTTCGTCCATGGCCGTTCTCATCCTGATTCTGCGTCTTCGCACTCGCAGGACGCGCGGCGTTGAAAGTCCGGAGGATGCAGCCTTTGCTGCGACCCCGGGAGCTGACTTGCGAATGGTCGGTGTGCACGGTTCGCCAGCTTCCGGCAAGGCGCCTTCGTTTCAGCTTGCCTCGCATCCTGGTTCCGGCCAGGTTCTTTACGCCTGGTCTCCTTACGCGCTTCTGCTGGCTTGCATGATGCTGTGGGGCCTTGCTCCTGTTCAGAAGCTGCTCACCAAAGGAACCCTCGTGTTTGCGTGGCCGGCTCTTCACGATGTTGTTCAGCGAATGGCCCCGGTTGCTTCCGCGCCATCTCCGTATCATGCCATCTACTCGCTTAACTTCCTTTCAGCATCGGGGACGGCTTGCATGGCCGCGACGCTGCTGGCAGCCATTTGCTTAAGAGTAAGTCCGATCCACTTTGCTAAAATACTCATTCGAGTTACCAGGCAGATGGCTCTTCCCATCGCTACTGTAGCACTGGTATTGGGAATTGGATTCTTGATGAACTACTGCGGCGCCACGGCCACTCTGGGACTTGCCTTCGCATCCACAGGAAAGCTCTTCCCGTTCTTCAGCCCGCTGCTGGGCCTGCTGGGTGTCTTTCTTACTGGTTCGGACACCTCGTCGAATGCGCTGTTCGGAAATCTCCAGGTGGTTACGGCCACCCGGCTCTCGCTCGATCCTGTGTTATTGGCGGGAGCAAACGCGGCAGGGGGGGTGATGGGAAAAATGATCAGCCTTCAAACCATTGCCGTCGCCGCCGCCGCGACTGGATTATCCGTTAAGGAGCAGTCCAGGCTCTTCCGATTCACACTCAGGCACAGCCTGTTTCTGGCCTTTGTCATCGGTTGCCTCGCGCTTTTCTACACCTATGTCTTGCACATCTAGAGGTCGAAACGGCCAGCGCAGAATAGGCACTGGAATTCTACAATCTTCGATGAAATACTTTCTCATTGGGAGGGCACCATGAGCACAGATGCCGCGACAATTCAGCCTGCTGTTCAATTGGACACAATTTGTCAGATCGCCTTAACCGTTCGCGACCTGCCACGAGCCAGGGACTTCTACCGGAACAAACTCGGTATGAAGCATCTGTTCGACGCCGGTACCATGGCTTTCTTCCAATGTGGCGATATCCGTCTCATGATCGGAACAGCCGAGCAGCCGGTATCGATTGGCGGGACGATTGTGTACTTTAAAGTTGAGGACATCCACCGGACGCACGCTCACCTAAAGGAGCAAGGCGTAGTGTTCCTGCAGGATCCACATCTGGTGGCAAAGATGCCCAAGTACGATCTGTGGTTGGCGTTAATGAAGGACCCCGACGAAAATGTGTTCGGCATCATGAGTGAAATTGCGCGTGCTTGAGTCCCCAATTAATTCTCTGGCAGTATGAATCTGTATCAGCTCTGTGCCCCATCCATTCGCTTTCTTCTGGCGAATGGGTGGGAGAGCACAAACCTCAAGAATCGAAATCGCTCGGGCAGAGACCTGGTTCATGACCGCCGAAGCACCGCCTATTTCCGCTCATCCAGCGCCAGGACGGCGTAACTGGTGGCAGCGTCGCTCATAAACAGCCCCACATTCGACTTGGGGTCTCGATTCTTGTTCAACGACCACGCAGGCCATGCGCCGGTGGTCTTATCCTGGTTGGCCAGCAGCCAATCGACGCCGCGTTTCACCGTGGCATCTTTCACCTTATTCTCTTTGAGCACCAGCACTGTCAACCCGGTTGCGTAGCCGTCTGAACGGGTTTCAAGCGGCGTGTTGTCCACCCGTTCCCAAGTTCCCAGATCGGTCAGGCTCCAACCGCCGTCCGCGTGTTGCTTGCTCTTCAAGTCGTCAAGCAGCCTGGCCGTCTGTTCCGGCGTCAGCAAGCCGGGGATGTGCACCGAAGCCCACAACGCGACAACCTTGTTCAGCATCGGCTGTCGATCGTAGTGGCTCTTCAAGTATCCGCGCAAAGCCCCCAGATTTGCCGCAATCTTCGGGTCGTCGCGGTAGCTGTCCGGAGCGGTGCCGACTGCTACGGCCATCAGTGCTGCGCCATGGTACTCGCTCTCCGGCGATTCCCACGGAGTGTAATGAAAGTTCTGCCACACCCATGCCCCAGTCGTCGGCCCATTCTTTGATTGCAGAGCCCAGGCATTGTCGAAGGCCGTGCGTGTGGTCTCGCTCAGGTGGCCCAGATGCTGGTCGTAGCTCGAAAGAATCAGCGCGTTCATCACGGACTCGGCGTTGCGCGACTCGATCTCCTTGCCCGCGCCGTATGTGGCATCAAGGTAAAACGGCTCAACCTCTTTCCAAATATGTACACGTTTCTCAATGCTGTCCAGCATGGCCCGCTCGGCGCCCGCGGGAGCTGGCTCACCCAATTCCTGGCGCAGAATCGGCCTCGCCAGCCCATAGGTCGCCTGGGTGTGGCAGGAGATGCAATAGGTTCCATGGTCTTTCTGCGTACGATCCCACCCTTGCCACCACACTTCGCGGTTATCCAGATACCGTTCGGCGGCCTGCCGGTCCCAGCCTGCCGCCCCGGTCGAGTCCGCCTTGTCCGCAGCCAGAACAGCGTGACTGAGCGTGCCCGCAACTCCGAGGAACAGCAAGCAGCCGACTGCCCCTGAAAAAAGCAACCAGATCCAAAGCGGTTTGTGCGTCATTCCAGATGCCTCCGGGAATCAGGGAAGTGCGGATGAACTGACAGCCGGGAGCACGGATTCCGGCTTTTCTTAGAAGCTTAACTGAGAAGTTTCCTTCTCGAAAGGGCAATCGTCGATTCTTCGAGGTTCCCAGCCGGTTAACCCCACCCTTGCGCAATCCGCACGCCATCGCGCTATGCTGAGTGAATGGTTCGCTTCACCGTGCTCGCCTCGGGATCGAAGGGCAATAGCACAGTTATCACCGGCGGTCGCACGCGCATCCTGGTTGACGCCGGGCTGAGTTGCCGCGAACTGTCACGACGAATGCGCCTGGCCGGCGAGGCCCCTGAGACCCTTGACGCCATCGTCGTCACGCACGAACACCAGGACCATATCAACGGGCTTGCCGCCACGGCGCGCAAACTTGGAATTCCGGTTTATTTTACCCAGGGCACGCATCGTGCCTGGATGCGCTGGCTCACGCCACGGCGGCAAATGACCTATGCGCAGTGGCTGGAACAGTGCCGCAAGCAAGCCGCCGAACGCCAGGCAGAAGCCCAGGCGGCGGCCGATCAGGGTGAACTGGACGAGAATGATCAAATTGACCTGCTGGCCGAGTCCAGCTCCGTCGAGGCTGAATCCACTGCGCCCGAAACGCCCAGGCTAACGTCAGCAGATCCCAGTCCGGCCGTCGCCGGCCAGTCCCCTGACACTTCGGTTCCTCCCAAGGATCCAACTTGGCTGCCGTCGGTCGAATATTTCCAGGCCGGCCAGCCTTTCGAGATTGGCGACATCGCTGTCAGCCCATTTACCATTCCACACGATGCCGCCGATCCCGTGGGCTTCGTCTTCTGCGCAGAGGGCGTGCGGATGGCCGTTGCTACCGACCTCGGCTACATCTCTCCCAACGTCAAGGCGCAGCTCAAGGGTGTTGACCTCCTGCTGCTTGAATCCAATCACGACCTCGAGATGCTGCGCGACGGTCCTTACCCCTGGAGCGTGAAGCAGCGGGTCCTTTCGCGCGTCGGCCACCTCTCCAACGAAGCCGCGGCGGAGTTTCTTGAAAACAGCTACGACGGTCAAGCTGCTTACATCATTCTGGCGCATCTATCTGAAAGTAATAATCTTCCTGAGTTGGCGCGAGTAGCGGCGGAGCGCGCCCTCAACGGCCGGGCGAGCCTGTTGGCTAACCGGCTGTTGCTCGCAGCGCAACATGAGTCTCTTTCTGCTATCTCTTTCTAAGGCAATTCAATTAGAATGGAGGAACACGGGTATCATTGTGGACCACGCAGGCTGGGATCAGATACGCCATGGCCAATTTAGCATGGCGCGGAGACACAGTTTTGGGGTAGCTTTTTGAACCCTTGAGGCAGTTTTAGCGTCCAATCCGTGTAAGGCTTTATTGCTCATTGAGCCGGGCACCAACCGAGTGGGCGAGTGCATACTTTGCGGAACGGGTTTACACGTTTATGACAAGAACCAAGTGTTCGGACATTGTCGTAGGCGCCATCCTGGCAAGCTGGCGGTATGACATCTCGGGTATCTCCCCGGATATGCGCAAGGATTATGAGCATCACTTTACGGAATGCCCCCACTGCCGCGCCCGCCAGAAATTTCACCGTAGCCTGGATGTAACGCTGGCCGTACTCACTTCGCTCGCTGTCTTCTTCTTCCTATTCGCTTTGGCCGTCCTTCATCACATCAAGCCGCTGGAACATGTGGCTTTCAAGGTCTTCGGCCTGGATATCTCCGACATGTACCACATGTTTGTATCGGCCGGCATTGCGGGACTTTGTTTCTCGGTGATTGCCTTTGCGCTTGTTCTCATGGCCACGCCGGCGCCCGCATACCTCGGTGGTATCGCCGCCGAGCGCGCCAGGCTCCTTGAAGAGCGCCTGCCCGAGGCGATCAAGTCCCTGAGGCCAAGATAAGCCATTACGGCTTCGGATTTTCAGGGCCGAGCGCATGCGAGAGCGCCCTCAACCATCCCCGGACCTACGCTAATTCGGCCCGAGATAACAACAGGGAAGGGAACCAGCGACTCTATTATGTCAATACGATAGCACCAAGTGCTACACTTATGGTAGGATGATCCGAGTTGTGAGACAGGAACGGGTTTTCAAGACAGCTTGGTTTACCAAGGCAACGCGGAAGGCACACATTGCGGATGAGGGGCTTTGCACAGCTATCCGGCAGGTGATGCTTGGGCAGGCGCAGACGATTTGGGTGGCGGGGTGTTCAAGAAGCGTCTGAGCAAGAATTTGTACCGGTCAATTGTCCTTGCAAAAGGGGGCCGATATTGGGTCTTCGAATACATGTTCGCAAAGAAGGACATGGACAATATTGAAGACAGCGAACTGGCCAAATTCAGGAAACTCGCCAAGGTCTACGAAGCATTGTCAGAGCAACAGGTCTCCTGGTTGACACAGGATAATTCATGGATGGAGATTTGCAATGAACAATAAGCGCAAATTTAAGAGTGACGCGTTTCAGGCGATTCATTCCTCGGCCTCCGCCATGCTCAGGGTGGGCGCTATCGACAAGGCCACGATGCGGGAATTTGACGTGGCCTGCCTCTCGGTTCCCGCTGCGCTGGAGCCCAAACGGATTAAGCAGATTCGCGAAAGTCAGAATGTCAGTCAACCGGTCTTTGCCCGCTATCTCAACACGAGTGAATCCACGGTGGAGAAGTGGGAGACCGGGGTCAAAAGGCCCAGCGGGATGGCCCTGAAGCTATTGGATATCGTCCAGAAACACGGACTGAAGATGCTTGTCTGACCAACACCTCTCTGCAAGGGGAGCGGGCGGAGACAACAAACGCCCTGGCACCTTGGCGTTCGTGCCCGGCATCGACACATTTCCATCCAGGAATTAACATGGATCGTTCCTCCCCGACGCACCTGCATTGCGCTGCGATCGGGGGAGTGCGCACGAAAGGTGTCCAACAATATGAAGCTGTTCACTCTTGCCGCAATTCTCCTCGCTCTTCTAAGCACATTCGCTTCGCAGGCACAAACGGCGACTCCCGCTCCAGAACAAAAGAAGTTGGGCGATTGGTGGCACCAGACCTACCACACGCGGCCGCTCAATAGCCCGGACGCAACCAAGCTCCCTCTCATTTCAGTTAGCGGCAATCGCTTCGTCGATCCTGCCGGCAACACGCTGGTCTTCCGTGGCGTCAACATTGCCGATCCCGACAAGATTGAAAGCCAGGGCCATTGGGGCAAGGACTTCTTCGTCAAGGTCAAGGACACCGGCGCCACCGTGGTCCGAATTCCAGTCCATCCGGCGGCCTGGCGCGGACGTGGAACCGCGGGTTACCTTGCTCTGCTCGACCAGGCCGTCCAATGGTCGACCGATCTCGGCATGTATGTCGACATCGACTGGCACTCCATCGGCAATCTCAAGCAGGGCCTGTTTCAGGATCCGATGTATGAAACCAGCCTGCCCGAGACCCTCAACTTCTGGCGCGTCATGGCCAGCCATTTCAACGGAAACCACACGGTCGCATTCTTCGAGTTATTCAATGAGCCGACCATCTACCGGGGTCAACTTGGGACGATGACATGGGATGAATGGCGCGATATCAACGAAGACATGATCTCCCTGATCCGCGCCTACGACAAAGACACCATTCCGCTTGTCGCCGGCCTGGACTGGGCTTACGATCTTGCTCCGCTGCGCGACAGTCCCGTCCGCGCCCCGGGCATCGGATACGTTACCCATCCCTATCCAAACAAGAGGCCCCAGCCATGGCCGGCAAAGTGGGACGAAGACTTCGGCTTTGCCGCGGCCCGCTATCCGATGATCGCAACAGAGATCGGATTCAGCGACCACTACGGCTCGAAGGCAAACAACGATGCGTATGGCGCGGAGATTACAAAGTACCTCGACTCCAAAGGCATCGGCTGGACCGTCTGGTGCTTCGATCCGGAATGGGGTCCGACTTTTATTTCTTCCTGGGACACCTTCGAGCTTACCGGCGAAGGCAAATTCTTCAGTGGAGAGATGAAGGCGAAGGGAAGCGCTCCAGCGCCGCCCGCGACGGCCAGCAAGTAAGCCCTTGGGAGTGCTACCGCTTCGTGAGTCTCGCCGGATTGGGCAACAGTGGCGCCAATGTTATTTTTGTCAACCTGATCGCCTTGATTTTGCTTCATCTGAAGGATGACGAAAAGTTCATCTCAGTGGCACTAGAGAACCGGCAACGGGAAGCCGATAAGGCAGTTGGAGGTAATACCCATGAGCATTTCAGCAATCGGTTCCATTGTCCCAACAACCACCCAATTGGAAGTCCCGAAATCAACCTCTTCACCTGTTGCACCACGGTCGTCCGCTCCTTCGTTGCCGACTGACACGGTTACGCTGAGCGCCGCTGCTCAAAGTGCATCAAAGGCCGGCGACGTCGATCACGACGGCGACTCGCACTAAACCCGAGAGCCGAGACCCGGTCAAAGGAAGGGACCGTCCGATGCGCGCCGAGCAGGTTAGGAGCCGATTCCGTATGTGAGGTGCGCTCGCCCTTTCCACGATTTGTATTCGGTCGCGAAGACATCCGAATGAATTCAGCTATAAGTTCATGGGACCATATCGGCTGATTTAGCCGCAGTACTTACGGCTTTTGGCTGGGGCTTGGAGGCGGTTAAATAGGCTATGGTGCTGCGGGTCATTAACAAACCCGCTTCTACCATTGGACGAATGCCTCTTTCCAGTTCGAGCTGTTCTGCGCCGCTAAGGTGGGAAGGAAAGATTTCCCGGAGTGTCGGGGCACCGGGACGCGGAGCAATGTCAATGAAGGTGTCCCATGGCATCGCTTCTTCTTTGCGAATATCGATGTGCATTTCGAGATGAATCTCGAAGAATCCCGCCTTTTGAAAAAGAACAATCAAATCCCTCTCGGAGAAACTTGTGAGTGGGCTGCTCTGAATATCCTCGATTGTGGACGGAATCTGTGCCGCTCGACACCTTTGCATGTGCCGGACTGGCGAAGGGAACTTATCCTCCGGTTGGGACGTTAGGAGATTT
>CAYWMR010000157.1:0-9907 GCA_964458965.1 uncultured Occallatibacter sp.
GCGGAGCCGGGTCAACTCGGTCACGGTGGGTGTTGCGGAGGATGAGAATCTCGGGTTAGGATGCCGCCTTGCGCCTTGATTGCGTCGGAACTCGAGGGCCGATGCAAAGTGGCCCTCGATCCGCTGCAACTAATTCACAAGGATCCACTCGGTATATGTATAATCGCGGCAGTTCACATCCACAATTAACCAGTCGCAAGTATCCCATTTCCCTTGGGAGGTCACCATCAAGACCAAGTGCCTTATCCTGCCCCTCCTTGTGCTTTTGACAGTCAGCGCGCGCGCCCAGGACAATTCAAGCGCCCTATCAAAGTTCATCCATAACTGGGAGGCACGAGCAACCGCGAACCAAGCCAAACAACCGCGATGGATCGCGCCTCTGGTTACCACAACGAGCGAACTTTTTCAGCTCTATCGCTACGACCAGTCACGGCAAATTGCCCCCGCCCTCACGCATACCTTGAACTACGGTTATAACAAAGGACTTTGCCTCCTTCCCTGGGGAAACCTGGAATTGATTGTCACTCCGCCACCGTACATTGAACACGACTCCAAGGCCAAAGATGGCGCGGGGGACATGGCTGTCATGGGCCAATACAGGTTCGTAACCGGCAACGAACAGCATGGAAATTACTCGCTTGCAGGATGGATCTATTCCACCGTTCCGACAGGAAGTTATTCCAACGGCGTGCACGATGCCACGTTGCAACCAACACTGGGTGGCGGCAAGGGATTCGGCAAGTTCGATGTGCAAGCCACGCTGGGCGCCATTCTGCCGTTGGGCAACACCACCTATAAGACCACCGGGCGTCCTATCCTCTGGAATACGGTGGCACAGTATCGCACTTCAAAGTACACGGTGCCCGAGCTGGAGAGCAACGCCACGTATTACAAAGACGGGACAAACGACGGAAAGGTGCAGGAGTTTCTGACTCCGGGCTTGATGTGCGGCAGGTTCAGGTTTCATCCGCACGATCTCAATTCCCGGTCTGCAGTTGTTGGCGGCGCGGGGATGCAGATTGCAACCAGCCACTTTCACACCTATAACCACGCTGTCGTGCTGGACCTTAGATTTCTGTTTTGAACTTGTCTCGTGAGAGCGCATTCCAACGAGGCTCAGTTTAACTGGGCCGCCTTCCCTTCCGGGCATCACTCAATCGGAATGCGATAGAGATTGTGGTGCGACGTTCGAACAATGTACACGTAGTCGGATGGGCTCGTTGCCGCGACCACGATATGCGGAATGACCACCGCTGTTTTCAGTGTCTTCAGGTCATTCATGCCCCCGATCACTTTCGACGGCAGATCGGGCAGCCCCAGCCCGTGCTTCACCGGCAGCGCGTACGTGGCCTGGTCACTATCGCTCTGCATGAAGTATCCAATCAACAGGTAGTCTCCATGGGAATCCCATCGCGGCAAGCAGGTATTTGTGCAGAGCCGAACGGAAGAGCCTCCGTCAACGGGCTGGGCAAAGACAGAATAGGTGCCTGCACCGCTAAGGTTGGCGTCCGGTCCTTGCACAATCGCCCAACGGCCGTCTGGCGAAACAGCCTGGAAGTCGAGGATGTATCCCGGCATGACCTTTCGGCGGCCGGATCCGTCCGGGCGCATGCGATAGAGATAGCTCGCATCCCCTTCAAATGCGCGAAACAGCAGGTCGCCATTGGGAAGGAATTTTGGAGTGTCTTCGACCACCAGGGAGTCGATCTTCCGCGGCGAAGAACTCATATCCGTGGACGCGATCCACAACCTCGATCCACCACTATCGTCCACCATGCTGAAGGCAACCTGCTTTCCGTCGGGAGAGAGGGAGAAATCATTCATGAGATAACTCGGCAGAACGCGTGTTGCTTTCCCGGTGGCGAAGTCTCTGGCCCAAAGTTCAGCACCCGTCGTCTGCGCGGTCGTCATCAGGTAGAAGAGCTTCTTCCCATCCGGCGAGAAAACCGCGCAGGATCGGTTTTTCGTCTCCTGGGTACCCGACTCTGCCACGTTGCACGCTTCTCCCTCCGCTGAAACCGGTTGCTCACCGTTCTGGTCGTGGATAAATGCCATGTTGTTGTCGCTGCCCACCGATGTAATCAATGACTTGCCGTCGGCGCTCATGAAAATGTCATGCTCTTCCGAGACGTCCGATGTCAGTTGCACGGTCTGGCCATCCGGGAACTGCTGAGTCCAAATGTGGTACTTCCCGTCCTTTTTCGCGGTGAGGTAAATCCACTTTCCGTCGTGAGACCATGCGCCCGATGTGCACGGGCTTCCAGCGGGGCCGACAACGCGCACCGGACCGCTGCCCGCAAAGGGAACCACGCGGCATGGGATCCAATAGCCCTGATTGTTCATTTCAACCAGCAATACCCACTTGCCATCGGGCGAAAGGTAAGAGTGGTGGGCCATGCCGCGTTCGCCGTTCGGAATGTAAACATCCCGGCTCTGTCCACGGCCTGGATCGGTAGTAACCAGCTTCATGTGCATTCCATGGATGATCTCTGAAAAGAGCAGGCGCTTCCCGTCCTCGATCCAGGTCAACGACGAGGCTTTGGGAAGAAGCATTTGCGGCTCGCCGCCAAGGACAGGGACCTGCCACAATTCCCAGGGGCTATAGGTTCCATAGATAATATTGCTGCCATCCGGGGAAAAGGCAGGGCTAAGCTTGATGCGCGAATCATGAGTCAGTTCGACAGGTTCCCCATTGGGCAGCAGCTTCACGTAGACCTGGCCTGCGGCGAGAAATGTGCTGCTTCCCCGGATAAAAGCCAGCATCCGTCCATCCGGAGAAAGAGCCGGGTAGACTGCTGAGTCGGTGAACGAAGTAAGCGGTTCCCACTTCGCTCCAAGTTGTGGAGCTCGGCCTGAAAAGCGGTGAAGTAAGAAAAGTCCCGCGGCGGCGGCCACCAGTAGCAGCAGAATCCCAGAAGCAAAGGCCATGACGTTTCGCCTCTTGGCTGGCTGCACAGGCCCACCCGCAGATGAGACTTTTGCGGGGAACGATCTGATTCCGGAATTTGATTGGGAGTCCCGCTTCAGTCGCTGTAAATCGCCACGCATCTCAGAGGCATGCTGGTAGCGCAGGTTTCGGTCTTTCTCCAGCGCCTTATGAATAATCTCTTCCAGCTTCGCCGGAACGTCGGGATTGATTCGAACCGGCGAAACAGGCACTCGATTCAGAATTGAGTCGAAGATTGTCCCGGCTGCATCTCCCCGGAACGGCAACACCGCGGTACACATCTCGTATAGCACCGCGCCGAAGGAAAAAAGATCGGTGCGCGAATCGAGTTCTCTGCCTCGAACCTGCTCCGGCGACATATAAGCCGCAGTGCCAAGCGTTGCGCCGGGGCCAGTCAGGGGATCGTTCACGTCTGCGGTTTCAGCGGCCGTTTCGGATGCGCTATCAACCTCTTGCGATATCTTTGCCAGCCCAAAATCCAGAACCTTAGCCTGCCCGCGACTGGTGACAAAGATATTTGCCGGCTTGATGTCACGATGAACAATTCCCTTCGCGTGAGCGGCGTCCAGCGCATCGGCGATCTGGATGCCAAGATCGAGCACCGCCTCGATCTCCATTGGCTTCCCAGCGATCCGGTGGCGCAGCGTCTGGCCCTCCAGCAATTCCATGGCGATGAAGGCTCGCCCGTCGTCCTCGTCAATCTCGTAAATGGTGCAGATGTTCGGATGATTCAGCGAAGACGCCGCCTTTGCCTCGCGCCGGAAACGGCCAAGCGCCTGCGAGTTGTGGGCGAGTTCGTCGGGAAGGAACTTCAGCGCCACCTGGCGGCCGAGTTTCAGGTCCTCAGCCTTGTAAACAACTCCCATGCCCCCGCCGCCGATCCTGTTGAGGATGCGGTAGTGCGAAATGGTCTGCCCCTCGGCCTGCGATGGTGTGTTCACTTACGGGCAATGTTACGTGGACGCTCATGACGGGTCAATTAAATCCTGTCAACATCGCTATCAACGCTCGCCGCCGAACACAGGGAACACTCTCCCACAACGGCCGGCTGACACCCTATCCTTCCCGATTAGCGCGCATTTGGGAGACTGAATTATTTGGGAGCAGCCGGCGGTGCAGCGTCGCGCGGTCCAACCGGCGGGCCTCCCGGCGGCGCGCCCATTGCGCTCACCGAAGTCGCCAGGAATGCTCCATCCTTCACCGCGCCTTCCACGCGAACCGTGTCTCCAACCTGCACGTCGGCCAGCGTGATGGGATCGCGGCGCTTGCGGAACGTGGTGTTCTCGTCCGCAACAAAACTATGGGCGGCGTTATCTACCGTGCCCATCAACGTAACCTTCACGCCGTCAATGGCGGTCACCTTGCCCATCAGCCATGTCTTGCCGTAGTTTGCCTGCATCTCGCGCATCTGTTTGGCGCGCTCGGGGTCCAATTGCAACACGGCCACCGCACCCACCGACTTTGCCGCCGCATCCACCTCGCCGTTGGCCACAATCGCATCGCCAACCTTGATATCGGTCGGCTTGATGGCCTGAGGCGGATTTCCACCGCCGCCACCCTGACCACGTTCGCCGCCACCGCCACCGGGGCCACCGGGGCCGCCAGCGCCGGCTGGCAGCTTCATGATGCGTGTGTTGGCGCTGAAGTGAACCGTGTAGATTTCGCCGGAGTCAGTCTTGATGGTGTAGTGGTCGGCAGCCACTTCAGTTACGGTTCCCAGCAGGCCGCGACCCATCATTCCGCCGCCGCCCCAGCCGCCACGGCCTCCGCGCTGGCCTTGTCCCTGACCCCATCCCTGTCCCTGTCCAGCACCCTGCGCTGGGGCTTGGCCTGCCGGCGGTGGTGTGCCGGGAGCATCCTGAGCGGATGCAGCCGCGGCGAGCGCAAGACCAAATACAGTTGCAATCAACAAGCGGACTTTCATGGCCAACTCCTAAGGGGCAATGGTGACACTAAACCAGCCCCCATCAAGATAGACGTTCGAAAGGCCGCTATGGACGACGATATCCGCCTTCACGGGTTGCGCTGGTTGCCCTGCGCCGCGAGCATCTGCTCGAAGGCCGGGCTTCCGTGGAGCGATGCAAAGTCGCTGTCGGCGACAAGCTTCTTCGGGCTGGTGAAGCCCTCATTGAGCGCCATCCGCAAGTACTCAATAGCGCGATCGTTCTGCCCCGCGCGCACGCAACCCCTGGCCATGTAGTAATTCATTGCACCGCGGTCCTCCGCTGACGCAGGATTGTCGACATGGAGGTTGGAGCTGTCCTGGAATATCAACGGATCCAGCGCCAACGCGGCCTGGTAGTTTGTCCAGCCCTGCTTATATCTGTGCTGCGCCATCAAATCGGTGCCAAGATTCTTGTGAATCAGAGCGGAATTGGCGTCGATCTTCAGCGCTTTACGGTACATGTGCTCGGCCGAGCTAAAGTTCTTCATCGAGTCGTAAACCGTGCCCAGGTTGTTGAGAACTGCCGCGTTCTTCGGATCCAGCTTCAATGACTTCTTGTAGCATCGTTCTGCGTTTTGCAGGTTGAACATCATCTGGTACGCAATGCCCATCTTGTTCCACACATCGGCCGAATCTTCGGGAGCCTTCTTGTAAGACTCAATGGCGGCCTGGTACCGCTGGTGGGCCGAGAGCGAGTCGCCCAGTTGTTCCGGCGTTGGCTCAAGTTGTGGAGTCGCCGCAAAAGATTGGGTCCCACCCGGAGTCGCCGGAGTTTGGGATGTGGATTGAGTCGGAGGCTGGGCGAAGGCCCCCGAGAATACCGTAACCATGGCTGCGGCGGCTGCAAGGGCCGACATCCGGCGGCGCTGTTTGGGTTCGGACATAATTCCCTCCTACCGAAGGAATCCGAGGAAATAAAGAAACTGGGTCGTACACCGTCTGATGGCATTAAGCACCAATTAGACGAAAAACGTCAAGAACAGTGATCCTGAAAAATTGTGATCGAACAAGGTTATGCAGTTTCGGGAAACTGCGGCTCGTTTCGGGTACACTCTTTCCAGTGCAAAAGTGTCCTCCTCGACCACAACCTCCGACTGTACTCAATTGACCGCCGGCGCCCGGTTTCGAGCCACGCGGCGGCGGACGCTTGCGCTTTGCGCCCCGCTTACTCCCGAAGACATGATGGTGCAGTCGACGCCCGAAGCTTCGCCGGTCAAGTGGCATCTGGCCCACACGGCCTGGTTCTTCGAGTCGTTCATTCTGCGAGAGTTCCTGCCCGAATACCGGCTCTTTAACCCGGATTTTCCCTGGCTGTTCAACAGCTATTACGAAAGCTTTGCCAAGTTTCCTGAGAAGCGGCTGCGGTCCTCATTCTCGCGTCCTCCCCTTGAAGAGGTTCTGCGCTACCGGGACCACGTAGACGAGGCCATCGAGCGCCTTCTCGCGCGAAATCCCGATCCTGAGGCGGTTCGCCGAATCGAGCTGGGCGCGAATCACGAGGAACAACACCAGGAGTTGATGCTCACCGATATCCTGAACGCATTCTTCACCAATCCGCTGCGGCCGGTTTACCTGGATGAGGCGGGGACGCCGGCTCCAGACGCTGGAAATCCACGTCCGGCACGCGCGCAGGTGGGCCGCAAGGCGCTCGGCTTCCAAAAGTCTGAAGGAGGCCTGCGTGAAGTTGGACACAGTGGAGAGGGATTCTGCTTCGACAATGAGCTCGAGCGGCACCGCGTTTGGCTCGACCCTTATCAGCTCGCAAGGCGCCTGGTTACGTGTGGGGAGTTTGCCGAATTCATGGCCGACGGTGGATACAGGCGGCCGGAGTTCTGGCTCTCGCCGGGGTGGTCGGCGGTGCAGAACCTGGGTTGGCGCGCACCGCTCTACTGGACCAGCGAAAGTGGCGACTGGGGCGTCTTCACCCTGCGCGGCGAGAAGACCCTCAAGCAGATGGAAGCAACTCCGGTTAGCCATGTGAGCTACTTCGAGGCCGACGCGTATGCCCGCTGGGCTGGCCGGCGCCTGCCAACCGAGCTTGAGTGGGAGGCTGCCGCCGAAGACCGTGAAGCGATGGGGAACCTGCTCGACTCCGGGCGGCTGTTGCCCACGCCTCTTGACCCTGCCGCCCAGAATCAGGGTCCGGCGCAATTATTTGGCGATTGCTGGGAGTGGACCGCGAGCGCCTACCTTGCCTATCCGGGCTTTCGGCCGCTGGAGGGGTCGCTCGGCGAGTACAACGGCAAGTTCATGAGCGGTCCCATGGTGCTCAGGGGCGGCTCCTGCCTCACACCGGCGGCGCACATCCGGGCTAGCTACCGCAATTTCTTTTCGCCGGAGACACGCTGGCAGTTTTCAGGGATTCGACTAGCTTCGTAACCATTCGATTGGCAGGTTGCGGAAAAACTCACTTTTAGTCATCCACCGGCTTCGCCCACCCACCGGGGATGAAACGGTGCCCCATTTGGGCGCCGGGGTACCCTCAGGGTCGGTGCAGGAAGTTCTTGCCCGATGAGTGGGAGTCCGCGGAACACCATAGCGTCCTGTTTTGTTGAATTAGCATTCTTGTTTCTTTTTAACGCAATATGCGAAGGATTTGTATCAGGGCACGACTTCAGTCGTGCCGAAAAGGCAATAAAATCAACGTGGGCTTTAGCCCCCGCGAGATGTCTTCCACCAGATTCATCCAGATTCTCAAGCCTTTCAGCAGCCTGTTGAGGCGCAATCAAGGGACCGAATGAACATTACGACTTTGCCCGCCATACAAACACGAGTGGAAGAACCAGTCGCTAAGGCGGTCCAACAGGGGCTGAAGGCCACACCCAAGCGCCTACCGCCTTGGCTGTTTTACGACGACGCCGGCTCACTGCTCTTCGACCGGATTACCGAGCTGCCGGAGTATTACCTGACGCGAACCGAACGCGCGATCCTCACTCGAAACTCAGATGGGATGATTCGACAAGCGGCTGAAGGGCAGCGTCTGCGGATTGCGGAACTGGGAGCCGGTTCAGCCGACAAAACGCGCCTCCTTTTGGCCGCTGCGGTCTCGTTGCAAGGCACAGTGGTCTACGAGCCGGTCGATGTTTCGCCCAGCGCACTCAGCTCCGCAAAGGACCGGATCGAGCGGGAAATTGCAGGCGTTAGCGTGACCCCCCGGGTGTTGGACTACATGCGGGAACTGGAGCTGGCGCCGGAAGCAGAAGACGAGCGGCGCCTGGTGCTCTACATCGGTTCGAGCATCGGCAACTTCGACCCGCATGAGGCGAATTTGCTGCTGGAGCGTGTCCGCGCCGGCCTGAGCCCGGGCGACGGCCTGCTGCTGGGCGTGGACCTGGTAAAGGACGAGCCGACGCTGCTGGCCGCTTATGACGATGCAGCCGGAGTAACGGCCAGCTTCAACCTGAACCTGTTGGCGAGGCTGAACCGCGAACTGGGCGCGGACTTTAATCTTCAAGCATTCCAGCACCGTGCCGTTTGGAATGCTCGTCAGTCGCGGATAGAGATGCATCTTGAGAGCCGGATTGCGCAGCATGTTCGGATAGCCGCGCTGGACATCGAAGTCGCGTTCGCCGCGCGAGAGACCATTCACACCGAGAATAGTTACAAGTACCAGCCCGGACAAGCCGAGGAGAGGCTATCGGCCGCAGGATTCAAGCCGGCAAAAACCTGGACCGATCCGCAAAGCTGGTTCGCTGTCTGCCTGGCAAGGGCGGTGTAACTACGGACGCTGTTGCTCCTTTGTTTCTCCGCCCCAGCCAGCACCCAACCGCCCGGTCTTCGTCAGATCGCGGTAAAAGCCAAGGTCCGTCCCGCAAACCATCTTGGTGATATACGCAATCTGCCCGTAGTGCATTCCAAAATGCTCCACCACCTGGTAAACGGCATCCAACCCTCTCACGTGATAACCCTGAATCTCAAAAGGAGCAACCAAGTCCGCATCTGTCAGCCGGCCCAGCACCTCCTCCGCCTCGCGCATGGTTGCGCCCAGCCGTTCCAGTAGCTCGGCGGCGGGAATCCCTTCCTGCGCGTCGAATTCCGCCGGCCGGTCACGCTTGTCCTTTTCCCGGTTAAACGACGCAACCAGCCACTGCCGCACGTTCCCATTCAAATGCAGAATCAGATTCCCAATGCTGTTGCTGGCCGGATTAGGCCGCCACCAAACCTGCGCCTCGCTCAGCGATTCCACGCACGTCCGCAGTCGAGGCCAATACCGCTCCAGCAGCCTATGCCGCGAAAACTCAAGAAATATCGTCGTCACATCTACATCCGCTTCCGCCATGGCAGTCCAAAACCCCTTTCCAAAATCCCCTGTTCAGGCATGAATCCTAGCAAATCACGCAACACATTGCCGAATCCAGCCAACCGGCATAGAATTCCCCCTGAAATCGTTTCCAGTTCTCAGAAGGATTGACCATGCGTATCTCCGCTTCGCTCTCACTGGCCGTCGTTGTAGCAGCCTTCGTCACAACATCATCCCAATCCCAGACCGCGCCAATGGCGCCGCCGGCCCCAAAGCAGGTGGTTGCTCAAACCCCGCCCATGGGCTGGAATAGCTGGAATTACTTCGCCGGAAAGGTCACTGACAAGGATATCCGTGCCTCCGCCGACCAGATCGTCGCCACCGGCATGAAAGACGCAGGCTACATCTACGTCAACATCGACGACACGTGGGAAGGTCAGCGTGACGCGAACGGCGTGCTCCAATCCAACTCCAAATTCCCCGACATGAAGGCCCTGGCCGACTACGTCCACTCCAAGGGCCTCAAAATCGGTATCTATTCCTCGCCCGGACCCAAGACCTGCGCCGGCTACGAAGCCTCTTACGGCCACGAAGAACAGGACGCGCAGCTCTACGCCTCATGGGGAATTGACTACCTCAAGTACGACCTGTGCAGTTTCATCGGCGACGTAATGCAGAAGCAGGCCCCCGACGACAAGGCCGCTCAAATGCGCATCATGATCGCCGCCTACGACAAAATGAACAAGGCCCTCAAAGCCACCGGCCGTCCCATCGT
>CAYWMR010000158.1:0-9884 GCA_964458965.1 uncultured Occallatibacter sp.
GTATAGGTGAGAAGGCTGGGGTAGTAGCCAGTCAAGTCTTTCACAAATTCAGGCTCGGTAAATTGCGCTCTGTTGGCGAGGCTGCCATAGGCCTTTTCCCAGGCTTGCTTGCGGATTTCTTCCCCCAGGCTTTCAACTGCCGCTTGGGGCGTTGAAGACGAACCCAGTATGCTTCCGGCGCCACTATAGGCTAGCGCGGATGGCGCAGGCCAGATTGTCCCTATCGCCACCAGGGCCACAGTCAATGTGCCGAGAAGTGCGGCGTATAAGCGTCCATTGTTCACGATGCCACACTTTCCCGCACAAAATGTTCGTCGGTGACGAATGGAAGTTGCGCCTGTTTGTCATGCCGTCTCTTTTCCGGAATAAAAACCACCAGCATCGCCAGAATGCTGCTGCCGATTGGGAAGATGCCCCACATCAGGCCTTGCCAGTGGGGAGGGACTTGTGGGGCGTTCACCGGCATGGCCGGTGGTACGCCGTCTTTGCTCCACACCGTGATGGTCTTGTCTTCAAGATTGTCAACTGGACGCCAGCCGGCAAACGACAGTAGCGGATCATAATAATGATCGCGCACAAAAACCCATTTCAATCCGTAGTGGTCTGCGTGCATCAGCATTGCACGGAGTGCGTCGAGGCCCGCCTCGCCGAAATACTTCGAGCTGGTGAGTGCGCCAGCGCCATAGTGGGTCAGCTCCGGCAGCATTCGCCCGGAATTCCATTCGCCATCGACGCTGCTCGCATCCGTCATCATCGCCAACCGGGCGATTTTGTTGCCAAATCCAAGAGTGACATAACGATACTGATCGTGACCGTCGCGGTTGAGCCACGACGCGACCGTATCGACCTTGAAGTCTTCGGCATCTGCTGGTCGATAAGTCGCCCATCCCACCGCCGTTGCACAGCTAAGAGCTGCTAACGCAGTCAGACCAACAACCGCCCACTGTCGATATCGATCGACGAGCTCCGCAGCCAGAAGTCCCACGAATGGAAGTGCGAGCAGCGTTGCCCAATAACTGAAGCGCTCCATGGTCAGCACGTTGAAGGCGCGACCCAGCAGGAGATGGCCCACCGGGGTGGTTCCACCGAGCCCTATCATGAATGCGACCCAAAATCCGAGCAACAGGGGGCGAAGCCGAACCACCACGGAGCCACGGAGAAAGATGAAGGGCAGAGCCAGTATCAATGCGCCATAAGGAACGATAAAGTAGTTGAGACCCCACCGTGGGCTGAGTATGTAATTTGCCCGGCTTGGGTGCGGGATAGGAGTTTGAGTGACAGGATAATGAATCAACGCGATCCAGAACGGTAGAAGGACAATTGCAATCGCGACGCCTACCACTACCGCGATAGCGACGGTGCGACCAACAAAAGCCGGAGTTGCGATTCGTTCGCCATCCTCACGGTCTAGAATCGCCAGCGCGAGAACTGGCACCGCAAAGAAGATTGACCCGAAAAGCAGCGTAGCATGGTGAGCGGCAGCAGCGGCCGTAAATAGCGCGCCCGCCTTAAGAAACGATTGCCATCTGCCATGCCTCACCCACTGGAATAGAAACGGAAGAGCGTTCAAGTAAATCGGAGCTGCGGCAGTGGTGCCCAGCTGTCCAGCGGAGTAAATCAGAAAGCTCTCCGAGCCGAGGAAGACACTTGCCAGAGCTGCGATGGACGCGGCGCGCGGGCTGACCCATAGCAACGAAAAACGATAAACACCCACGACGAGCAGCAATATGGCAGCCAGCTGTACCGCCATGTATCCCATATCCAGGCCAATTACCCGAGACACGAGCGCCACCCACTGCTGCGTCAGAGGAGGGTATGTAGTCTGTGAAAAGCCCGCATACCACTTTGCGTTCCATGGATCGAACCAATGCTGAACATAATGGGAAGCGAAGAAGATGTGGAAGTTAGTGTCATAAGATTTGAGAGGCAACTGCATAAGCAGAAGAGGCAGATGAATTGCGAGTGCCGCTAATAGAATCAGGCTGATTGGTAGAGGCGCGGTTGACAATACGATGGGCTTAGCTCTCTGCACAATTTCCTCACAAACGAATCGTCCGTTTCCAGCATCGCGCTTTGCGCGGGGGCCTCGGGCGCACTGCCATTCCTTTACGTGCAGCTTTCGCCCAATGCATGGTGTCCGCGCTCGACGCTAGGTTAAGTTTCTTATTTGTCCGGCCCTCAGTCTGGTCAATTGGGCACAGAACGCCCGACATCTCCCATCCTGCAGATTTGCAGCGCTCATACCGCGTTCGCTCCCGAATGTTGTGATTTTCATCTCATTAAAAATCGTCGAATGCGAAGCTTCCTGTTGCGTCAAACGCTCTCCCGCGCAGAGGCAACGCTTCTGCAATCTTGCGTCGAGCGATGTAATGCGTGTTCGGATTTTCCGGCACCTTGTTCGTGGTCAATATCGCACAGGATTGCATAGGTCAGAGGCGTAACGTCGGATCAAGGAAGTGTCTCACTCTGCTCGCACCCACCCGCGTTGAGGCTGTGCCGATGAATACTCAGCCATCGATCGAGCCTATTTCACGATTCGAACCCACCATTGTGGGCTCAACACTGCTGCTTGAGGTGAGACTGTTTGAGTGATTCGCATTTCTCGTCGGACGCTTACAGCCGCTTGCCTCTACTGGAGCCGCGCCGGGAGTTGAACGTGCATCTGCAGCTTGCATCGACGGCGCAATCGAAATCACGGAACCCAGTGCGCACCCGCGTTGGCGTCGTTGTTTCTGGCGGACTTGCATTTTCGATATGTGCATTGATATTCGCGTGCCTGACAATACCCTGCAACGTCGAAGCACAGACTTACAATGTTGGGCCTGACGCTTCAAAGAGTCCCCAAACCCCACCCAATCAGACACCAGCCCAGGGGGAGACTCTGGGGTGGGGATCAAATATTGAAAACGCTCGCCTTGCGCGTGCCGCGGAGTTAGCACTGCTGCGCGGAGATCACGCGCTCGCGCTTGACTACGCGCAGCGTGCCGCACAAGCTGCCCCAGACGATCCACAGTTATGGTTTCTGCTTGGCTATGCGGCACGGCTCAACGGAAAGTACCCGCTATCGGCGGAGGCCTACAGCAAAGGGATTCGCCTTCGGCCATCGTCGCTGGAAGGACTCTCCGGCCTTGCGCAAACGTACAGTGTGATGGGGCGAACCGAAGACGCAGAGCGCCTCCTCAAACAGGTGGTTGCGTCCGACCCAAGGCGCAGAGATGACGCATTGCTGCTGGGAGATATTTATATGCGGTCGGCAGACTACGTCGATGCTCTCGATTGGCTGGGCAGGGCGGAACGAATCAAGCCTGACGCGCGATCGGAGTTGCTGATGGCGGTCTGCTACCAGCACCTGAAACAAATGGATCTGGCGAGCCGCTATCTTGAGCTCGCGAAACGGCGCGCGCCGGACAACCCGGATGTTGAGCGATCGATGGCGGGATACTATCGAGATCTCGGGAACTATGCGGAATCGATTATCGCGCTCAAGTCAATCCGCAACCCGAGGCCGGATGTTACGGCTGAGCTTGCATACACGTATCAACTCGCCGGCAAGTTGGATGATTCCGCCAGGGTATACGCGCAAGCGGCCAACTCTGCGCCCAAGGACCTGAGTCTGCAACTATCCGCCGCGCAGGCTGAGGTAGCTGCAGGTTCCGTTGTGAAAGCGGGTCCATTTCTCAAGCGTGCCGCTGAGCTTGATGCGAAGTATTACCGGCTGCACGCAATTGTTGGAGAGATTGCGAACATCGAGGAGCGCGAACCAGATGCAGTGCGGGAATACAGCGCCGCAGTGGCGAACCTGCCTGCACAACCCGTTGAGGGACCGCTCTATGGCATTCAACTGCACATGGATTTGATGAATGTGTATAAGAACCTGGCAGACGACAGCGATGCCCATCATCAGCTTGAAACCGCACAAGCTGAGATCAACGAGCTTGGAGAGCCGGTGTCCGGTCGAGCGCAGTTCCTGCGCCTCAGAGCTCTGATCAGGATGAATGCCGGCGACCTCGACGGGGCACTTGGCGACATGAAAGAGGCGCTCGCAACGAACGCCCATGACCGCGATGATCTGCAACTCAATGGAGATATCCTGATGAAGCTCGGGCGTACCGAGGACGCGATCGCGGAATATAAGCAGATCCTCGCAAACGATCCGGTCAACCGGTTTGCGCTCACATCGCTTGGTTATGCTTCTCGGGCAGCGGGACGCGACCAGGATGCCGAACAGTATTTTCGGCGCCTGGCACAAGCCGCTCCTTCCTTATATGTACCCTATCTTGCCCTTGGAGATCTTTATACAGCTCGCCGCGATTTCACAAAGGCTCAGGCTTCTTACGATAAGGCGTATGCTCTGGCTCCGCGTAAGGCGCTGATTCTGGCCGGTGGAATGAACGCCGCGATTGAGGCGCATAACCTGAACCTGGCTGGGTCCTGGCTAAGCCGCGTTACAAGTGAAATGGATCAGGAGCCTCAGATCCTTCGGGAAAAGGAAAGGTATCTGAGTTTCAAGGGTGAATATCAGGAATCTGCCGAAGTTGGTCAGGCAGCAATCAAAGCGTTACCTGGAGACAGGGACGTGGTTGTCTACCTCGGTTACGATTTGCTCCATCTTGAAAAGTACGACGAGCTGCTGAATCTCACATCGAAGTACATTGACATCTTTCCGAAAGAGCCGGACATTCCGCTGCTGGCGGGCTACGTTCACAAGCATCAAGGATTGAGTGAGCAGGCTCGCCAGGACTTTACCCAGGCGCTTGATCGCGACCCTGAGGTGGTGACGGCATATGTGAACCGCGGATATGTGTTGAACGATCTTCACCAACCCCAGGCGGCCGCAGACGACTTTGAATCAGCTCTCAAAAGGGAGCCGAATAATGGCGAGGCGCACCTTGGTCTTGCATATGCGAGCCTCGATCTGCACAAGCCCCAGGCGGCGTTGCGACAGGCGGAGCTGGCAGAGCAGGCGCTGGGCGATTCGAGGGATATTCACGTGATTCGCGCCACCGCATATGGGCGAGAGCGCATGTTGCCCAAAGCGGCCAGTGAATACAGGGCCGCGTTGAAGTTCACACCGTCCGATGGCTCGTTGCACCTCGGGCTGGGGAATACGCTGTTTGCGGAGCGGCAGTATCATGACGCGATTGATGAGTTGCAGATTGCGGTGAAAGACTCCCCCGGCAATGCTCGAATCTATGCATTGCTGGCTCGTTCCTATGCCAGCCTGAATGATCGCGATGAAGCCATTCGATATGTGCAACTCGCAGAGCAGCATGCTCAAGATACGCCCACTTCGATAAAGGGCTCGGAGTCGGAAATCGGCGAGGTGTTCGTTTCCACGGGAGAAGCTCTGAGCACTCTCGGGGACCATCAGGGTGCAATGGAGCGCTTTCGGAAGGCACTCACAATGCTGGACAGCGATCGCGTAGGAATCCGGCTCGCTATCGCTCAGCTCATGGCAGTGCAGGGCCACTCAGACGATGCGGAAAGGCAGATTGCCTTGGCCCAACTGGAGGCTGATGGACAAGAGACTGCACCGCCTACCGGTAGCCAGTTCATAGCGGCCGCGGATGTATTTCGATCCATTCATGAATATCAACTGTCGCAGACCTACCTTCAACGCGCCAAGGCAGCGGGTGCGCCGGATGCGGAGGTTCGGATCGGACTGGCCAACAATTATCTGGCATTGGGAGACACGGTCAGGGCTCAAGCTGAACTCTCGGCGGTAAGCGCTGCCGAGGATGCTTCTCCCGATTACCAGTATCTGCTGGCCGAGGCGAATGTCGATCGCCAGGAACACCACAACGCCCAGGCACTCACTTCCTTTGCCCAGGCATCCAACGCGGAAGGCGACGATCAAAGTGCCGAACAGGATCTTCTTCAGGCAGGAGCGGATGAAGGCCTGAGAGTGACGCCCGTTCTGAGTGTGCTTTCCAATGCCTTGGTTGAACCGATCTTCGAAGACTCTACGGTGTATGTTCTGGACGCCAAGCTGGACGCGACTTTTCCGGTACCAAGTTCGGATACTGCCCTGCTTCCGCCTCCGCGATCCTCTGTGCAGACGCAATGGACCAACGCATTCCACCTGCATCTTAATCATCTGCCCACAACAAGCGGGTATTTCCAGGTGCGAAACGCCCAGGGACAAATATCGGTGCCCAGCACAAACTCAATCATCGACCGCGACACAACGGACTATACCTTTCACGCGGGGTTGAATCCTACCGTCAATATTGGGAATAACATCCTGACGTTCAGTAGTGGCGTTCAGGCAACTGTCCGGCGCGATTCCGAGTCTCCGGTTGAAATGAACCAGAACCTCGTTCGCATGTTTACCTACATGTCGACGAGTTCATTCTTCAATGCTGTCTCGGTGAGTGGGTATGCCATTCGTGAATCAGGGCCTTTCACAGAAAGCAATCTTCACTCACAAGCCATGGCCGGTGCGGTGGATTTTCGCGTTGGCGCGCCATGGGGAAAGACTGCCCTGGTAACCGGATGGGGAGCCAACGATGAAAAGATTTCGCCCGCGGGTTACGAAGATTACATCACCTCATCTTACGTGGGCATTGACCGCCGGTTTGGAGAGTGGCTGAGAGTCAGGGCAGTGGCAGAGGACCTGCGGGCTTGGCGGATCGTCGGACCGAACTCTGGAATTGCACAGAACCTGCGTCCGGCCGGCTCCGTTGACTTCGCTCTGAAACGCAACCTGGACCTGCAGGTTTCAAGCGCCTACTCCAGCACCAGAAGCTTCCATGCCTACGACGCGATTCAGAATGGTTTTTCTATCTCGTATGCCGTCTTCTGCTTGAAAAAAAAAAAAGACGATTCCGGAACAGTTGTCCTTGAGTATCCAATTCGTTTTTCAGCAGGCATGCAAGAAGAGGATTTTTTCCTGTTTACAGGTGGTCACAATCAACAGCTCAGGCCGTATGTGCAAATCAGTTTGTTTTGAAGGCGGAATCCGATGCGAATTTGTCTAGTTGCCACGTTTCCTCCCAGTGGACGGCAGTTGAACGAGTATGCGTTTCATATTGCGCGGGAGTTGCAGAGCAACCCCGAGATCGAATTGACCATTCTCGCCGATGAACTGACGGATTATGACTTCGCAACAGACAAAAACGGCAATGCAATAAAAACGAGTCAACTGGCAGAGTTACCGGGCTTCAATGTGATTCGCTGCTGGAAGTTTGGCGGTTTAGCAAATCCTGTGCGTTTGCTAAAGACAATTAGGCGATTGAAACCCGATGTTGTGTGGTACAACCTCGTCTTCTCCACGTTTGCGACTCCGGAGAAGCCATTTGCCGCATTTGCGGGGCTTTCCGCACCTGCGTTGACACGAGCCGCCGGATTCTTCACGCATATCACCTTGCACCATATCGTCGAGCATGTCGATTTTGCTGCCGCTGGCGTGAGAAGAGAAAAGCTGATTCGGATGGGTTCTTACGTTGCCACGAAAGCACTACTCAAAGCGAATTCTGTCTCTGTCCTGCTTCCGGGATATCGCCGCACTTTGGCTTCGAAGTATTCCGCTCAAAATGTTCTGCTGGGTTCACATGGAACATTTGCACCCATTCCAAACGCTCCCGATTTTACGAAACGCGGAAATCCTGACCTGCGCATTCTAGCTATTGGACACTGGGGAACCTATAAACGATTGGAGACGCTGATAGAGGCGTTTCCGGCGGTCCTCAAGAAAATCCCAAACGCCAGGTTGATCATCGCCGGCGCCAATCAGCATACAAAGGCTGGATATTGGGAATCGATCCGCGATGCTCAAACTGCAGGCCTGCCAATTGAGTTTCGCGGATACGTCCCGGAAGATGCAATTCCGGAGCTTTTTCAGACGACGTCGGTCCTGGCCTTGCCTTACGACTCTGCGACTGGGTCGAGCGGGCCTGCTCATCAGGCATGCGAGTACGGAGTTCCGATCGTATGCGCCGACATTGGCGATTTTCGTGAAATGGCAGCCGACGAAGGTATGGCTATCCGCTTCTACAAGATTGGAGATGCAGCCGACCTGGCTGAGCAGTTTATTCAGATTCTCAGGTCTCCCGAGTTGCAACACCAAATGGCGGATCAGAACTTTGCAGCGGGGGTTGAGATGTCGATCGCCAGCGTTGTCAGGAACTATCTTCGATGGTTCGATCTCCAAAAGTGCAAGAGGGTATTGCGCGCAACGCGGCGTCTTCAAAAGCTTCGGAGTTACTGGCTCCGCGCTCTGCCGGCAAGAAAGGCTTCAGCGGGCCTGACATCGCAAGAGACGTTGCCGGTACTGCGAGGAGATGGCTTGAACAACGGCCACAGCAGGGTGCCTGCTGGAAGCTATGCTCATGTCGACAAAGGGCACGATTCCTTCCCATGGAGCCAGCCAGAGGTTTTAGAAGATCCTTCGAATGGCGTTGGGGATTAGTCGAATCCAACATCCACAATCGATTCAGAAATGGGCCCTCGAACTGATGCATCCGTAAGGTTAACAGGAAGGAACAGGAAGATGAACATCTTGAAACTCGCGCGCATTCATAAGCCCATCCGTTGGATTTCTTCTCTGTTCGCTTCCGGCTTCTTGCTGCCCCTGCTGTTTAGCGGTTGCGGCGGTAGCAGTTCCATGGCTACTGTCGCTGTCACGACTCCAGCGCCGACGGTAAGCATAGGCGCCAGTCCAGCATCGATTAGTGCCGGAAGTTCGTCGACCTTGACTGTAACTGCGACCAATGCAACTCTGGTGACAATAACCGGGGGCAATGGCAGTTCGTATACACTGCTGCCGAGCGGCGGAACGCAGTCGGTGAGTCCAGCTGCGACGACGACTTACACAGTAGCCGCGACCGGGGCAGGAGGAGTTACCTCGGCGGCCACAACAGTTACCGTGACTGCGGTTTCAACTCCGGCCCCAACCGTTACCATCATCGCGAATCCCACTTCAATTGTTTCGGGGAGTCCATCCATTTTGACCGTGGCTGCGACGAACGCAACGCAGGTGCTTGTGACTGGAACCGATGGCAGCTCCTACACTCTGCTGCCGAGCGGTGGAACGCAGTCGGCAAGCCCGACCGCGACGACCACTTACACAGCAACCGCCACCGGTAGTGGAGGAAGCGCTTCGGCGACTGCGACCGTTACCGTGACTGCGGTTTCAACTCCGGCCCCAACCGTTACCATCATCGCGAATCCCATTTCAATTGTTTCGGGGAACCCATCCATCTTAACCGTAGTTGCAACGAACGCAACGCAGGTGATTGTGACCGGAACCGATGGCAGTTCCTATACTCTGCAACCGAGCGGCGGAACACAGTCTGTGAGCCCGACTGCGACAACCACTTACACAGCAGCCGCGACCGGTAGTGGAGGAGACATTTCGGCGACTGCAACAGTTACGCTAGTTTCGTTAGGTAGTCTTCAGTCCGTCAGCCATGTTATCTTCCTGCTGCAAGAGAACCATTCCTTCGACAACTACTTCGGTATGCTGAATCCTTATCGAGTATCGAATGGCATGAATATCGGAGACGACGGCAATACGTACACCGTGGATGGCATCGACGACAAGCTAACGACAATCAGTAACGTCGACGACCAAGGTACATCTTACCCTCTTTTCAAGTTCGCCAGTACCTGCGTCGACGATCAGTCGTCGGACTGGCTGGCAAGTTACGGAGACGTTAATACCTACGACTTTCTGGCTGCGCGCTCGATTCAGATGGGAGGCTTCGTCCACAATGGTGAAGGCTACGCGAATAGCTGTGCGGCGCCAGGCTCGGGCGGTAGTTGTGCAGGTAACTTCACGGATCTGACCGGCCAGCGCGCCATGGGATATTACGATCAAGGCTTTCTGAATTACTACTACTACATGGCATCTCAGTTCGCGGTGTCCGATCGCTGGTTCTCGC
>CAYWMR010000159.1:0-9879 GCA_964458965.1 uncultured Occallatibacter sp.
CTTTTTCTGGAGCATGCTGCTCACCGGCCTGTGCTGTATCGCGCTCTACTTCTTCCCGCCCACGGCAACCGTGCCCATTATCGGGCTTGAAGTTCTGCGCCAGTTCTGCTTCGGATGCTCCGGTCCCGTGCTCTGGTCCATGATGGGCGACGTTGCCGACTTCGGCGAGTGGAAGACCGGCCGCCGCGCCACCGGCACCGTTACGTCGGCAGTCGTCTTTGCTTTATGGGTTGGTGTCGCACTCGGCGGCTTCATTTGCAGTCGGCTGCTCGATCTCTATGGCTACTCCTCCACGGCCGCTGTCCAGTCCGCCCACTCTCTCGAAGGGATTCGCCTCACAGCTTCTGTCTACTCTGGCGCAGCCTTCCTTGCCGCTGCCGTCTGCCTCATCTTCTACGGCATCAGCATGAAGCTCAACATGACCATCTCGCACGATCTGAGCGAACGTCGCAAGAGTTTTTAAGGGACATCACGACTCGCGCAGCGAGTTACGCACTGAATGAACCACAAATGCACCGTGCCCCATCCATTCGCGCGCTTTTGGCGAATGGGTGGGAAAGCACAACTCTCAACCGCCCTGTTTATGAGGAGAGTCCTACCCGCTTCCTGCCGATCTCAGCTCTGCTGCGCTTTCGGCGGCGACACCAGAATAGGCAACAGCACTGATAAAGCCATGATGCCCGCAATCACGTGTAGCCCGCTGACATAGGATCCACTCGACTGACGCAGGTGAGCGATGAGCAGCGGCCCGAATGCGCTTGCGCATCCCCATGCGGTCAGCATAAGGCCATAAATAGGACCGACATTCTTCGAGCCAAAATAGTCGGCTGCGAATGCCGGCATGGTGCCGAACCCTCCGCCATAGCACATCAGGATAACGAACGAAACAACCGTAAGTATCGACGCCGAAGTTATGCCGGGAAACGTCCAGAAGAGTCCAACCTGAACCAGAAACATCGTCGCAAAAGTCCATCGGCGAGTGATCGCGTCGGAAGTCCACGCCCAGAAGATGCGCCCTACGGCATTGCCTATGGCAACGACGCCCACCATCCCCGCGGCCACCGCGGCGCTGACTTTCGCAATCTCCTGAAACATCGGCGACTCCTGCGAGATAAGCGAGATGCCTGCCGAAACGTTGAGGAATAGGAGCAACCACAGCGCCCACCATTGCCACGTCTTCAACGCCCCGCCCAGCGTATAGTCCTTTGCCGCACGCTGTTTGGTCTGAATTGCGCTGGGAGCCCAGCCTGCCGGTTTCCATCCATCCGGCGGGTTCTGCATAAAGTAGCCGGTAGCCATGCTAACCACCAGATAACCAATGCCGAGATAGGCAAATGTTGTTAACACGCCTACGGTCTTAATGAGTTGAGTCGCCAATGGAGCAGTTACAAGTGCACCGGCGCCGAATCCGCCCACGGCAATTCCAGTTATAAGTCCCCTCTTATCGGGGAACCACTTCACCAGCACAGCAATCGGAACGATATATCCAAATCCCAGTCCGATTCCCCCGATAACTCCATAGCTCAGATATAGCCACCAGAGTTTATCGGCCGAGAAGCTGGCCAGAAATACGCCGAGGCCATACAAAAATCCGCCAGTTAGCGCGACTATGCGGGGTCCCTTCTTATTCAGCCACAGACCGCCAAAGAAGGCGGCGATGCCCAGGACAAAGATGCAGATTGTGAAGGTCAGTGTTACATCCGCGATCGACCAGTGAAACTGTTTTGTGAGAGGGTTGCGAAAGACGCTCCACGCGTACACTGCGCCCAGCGACATCTGCATAAGAAAGCCCGCTGCTGCTAGTCCCCAGCGATTCGTAGTTGACATACATTCCCTCCAAGGCTCGTTCAATGCTTGAACAGTTACTTACAACTCCCGCGCACCTTGATCTGATTTCCGAGAGTCTCAAGAAAACGATTGATGAGCGCCATGCTTCTGCGCAGTTCTTTGTGACGGAATTGGTTGAGCAGCGCGAAAAGTCCCGGCGGTTCAATGATCGGTTGCTGGTAGCACCCAAGCGTTTCGGTGGTGGCCGCGGCAAAGCACTGCAGTACCTCCGGATTGATCGACCCCAGCATCTTTCCGAGAATAATAGCGTTACGAATCGCGCGCACCGATTCGTCCGACTTGGCCGCATCCACCGCTGCTTCAACCAGTTTGTCGCTTGCCCCCAGCGCCCCGCGCAACAGTTGAAATACGCCGCGGTCATGGAGTTCTTGCAATAACTCGTACGATTCAAGCAATGCCTCCGCGTGCTCAACGGGCGCTTCATCGAGCCGCTTGCGCAACTCTTCGCGAGGATCGCGCGGCGGTAACTCAAGAGATATCGGTCGGGCCATCTTTGCTTTCCTTGCTTGCCAATGTGGCTAGCGGGTCTGAATCTGAACCAATTGAACCCCGGGTTCCCGGTAATCCTTTCGCTTCCACTTGCGTTCCACCTCGACGCCATTCTGAGGCGTCGGATGTCCAAAGCGGGAGTTAGTGCGCGGCAGCGGATTCTCGCCAACCTTTTCCAGGACTTTCAGCTGGACGGAAGCCTCCTTATAGGCCGGTGTATGAGTTACTTTATCCGTATAACTGCTGGTAAGCCGGTTCACCGGCTCCTCGACAGAGTTCATCGGCATATACAGTTCTCTTCCAGTAACCCGCGTCGTAATAACCGCCTGTGCGCGCACCTTGCCATAGCGCGAGGTGAGCTGAACCCAGCTCCCCGTCTCGATTCCCCGCTCCGCGGCAAGTTCGGGCGAGACCTCAACAAACGTACACGGGGTCTTCTCGCGGATGCCCTCAGTGCGATAAGTCATGTTCCCTTCGTGGAAATGTTCCAGAAGGCGCCCATTATTCAGATGCAGATCGTATTGTGCGTCCTGTTGATCGGATGGTTCCGACCATGGAACCGGGAAGAACACGGCCTTGCCGTCGGGTGTTTTGAACTGCTTTGTATAAAGCAGCGGCTGGTCGCTGCCATCTTCAGCCACGGGCCATTGCAGCGACTTATAACCTTCCAGCCGTTCATAAGTAACTCCAGCCATCAATGGAGTAAGTGGAGCTATCTCCCTATATATCTCGGAAGGATGCTCGTATTTCCAGCCCGCTCCGAGCCGGTTGGCTATGTCCTGAATAATCTCCCAGTCGGGACGGCTCTCATCCAGCGGCTCAAACACCTGATAGAGTCGCTGAATACGCCTCTCGGTGCTTGTGAAGGTGCCTTCTTTCTCCAGGCTCGGGGCTCCAGGAAGAATAACATCGGCAAATCTGCAGGTCTCGGTGAAGAAGATTTCCTGCATAACAAAGAAGTCCAGTTTCGACAACGCACTCGCTACATAATTTGCGTTTGAATCGACCAGGCTCATCTCTTCCCCAAACACATACATGCTCTTCAGGCGGCCGTCGTGAATGGCGTCAATCATCAGGTGGTTATCGAGCCCTGGCTTGGGCGGCAAGGTAACGTTCCATGCTTTTTCAAACTTGGCCCGGATGACCGGATCGTCTACCTTCTGGTAGCCAGGGAAAAATGCCGGCATCGCGCCGTGATCGCTGGCTCCCTGCACGTTGTTATGTCCGCGCAGTGGATACGCGCCAGTTCCCGGCCGCATATAGTTGCCCGTCGCAAGCAGCAGATTGGAGATCGCCGTCGACGTGTCGGAGCCCATGACGTGCTGCGTCACTCCCATTGCCCATAGGACGCAGACACCATCGGCCTCCGCGATCATGTGCGCAACTTTGATCAGCGTTTCAATGGGCAATCCTGTGCGCTGGCTGGCCAGTTCCAGCGTGAACGGTTCGAGGCTCTTCTTGTACTCCTCTGCGCCGTTGACCCACTTATCAATGAATGCCTGATTGGCCAGCCCGTTGTCGAGAATGTACTTTGTAACTGCCGAGAGCCAGAAAAGATCTGTGCCTGGCCGCGGATGCAAAAACACATCCGCGCGCCGCGCCATCTCATTCTCGCGCAGGTCGCTGACGATTAGCTTCTGGCCGCGCAACTTATGCGAGCGCTTCACGCGCGTAGCCAGCACAGGATGGCTTTCGGCGGTGTTGCTGCCAATAATCAGCACCAGTCCGGCCTGCTCTATGTCGGAGATTGAGCCGGAGTCGCCGCCGTAACCAACCGTGCGGAAGAGCCCCGTGGTGGCGGGCGCCTGGCAGTAGCGCGAGCAGTTATCCATGTTATTAGTTCCGATAACTGCGCGAGCCAGCTTTTGCATCAGATAGCTTTCTTCGTTGGTGCACTTCGAAGAGGAAATAAAAGCCAGCGAGTCCGGGCCTGTAGCTGCTTTGATTTCGGCGAATTTGCGCGCAACAAGAGTTAGAGCCTCATCCCAGGAAGCTTCGCGGAATCCATCGCCCTCGCGAATAAGAGGCTTGGTCAGGCGGTCGGCACTGTTCACATAGTCCCAGCCGAACTTACCCTTGATACACGTCGAAACGCCGTTCGCCGCTCCATGGGCCGGTTCCACCTTCAGAATGTGCCGGTCCTTTGTCCAGATATCGAAACTGCAGCCGACTCCGCAATAAGTGCAAACGGTCTTGGTGCGCTTGATATGCGATTCGCGCATGGCTGCTTCCACTTCAGAAAGCTGAAGAATGGCGCCATACCCAAGCTCCGGTTCAATCCCCTTCACCACATCGATCATGCCGTTGAGCGCGGGCTTGGGCAGAGCCGTAAAGTAGCCCGCCTCGCCAAGCATGGACTTTTCCATCAGCGCGTTGCATGGGCAAACGGTGACGCAGTGGCCGCAGGAAACGCAACTCGATTCTCCGATCGGCGTGCCGCCGTCCCATAACACGCGGGGATGGGCGTTCTCCCAATCGATGCTCAGTGTTTCATTCACTTGCAGATTCTGACAGGCCTCCACGCAGCGTCCGCACAGGATGCACTGGTCGGGATCGTAGCGATAGAAGGGATTCGACATGTCCACTTCATACGGCTTTGCCTTGTACGGAATCTCCTGGTGTTCAACCGCGAGCAGTTTGGTGGTGTTATGCACCGTGCAGTTACCATTGCTGTTATCGCAAACGGTGCAATAAAGCAGATGATTGCCGAGGATACGGTCAAAGGCTTCGCGCTGCGCCGCATCTGCGCGCGGCGAGGAAGTAACCACACTCATTCCATCCGCCGCGACCGTGCCACAGGCCCTTACCAGCTTGCCGTCCACCTCCACCATGCAGGTGTCGCAGGTTTGAATCGGCCCTAATTGAGGGTGATAGCAGACCTGTGGAATGGCGACGCCGCTGCCGTTAATAGCGTCGATCAGGCGTTCGCCCGGTTGGATGGCCTGGGGCCTACCGTTGATTGTGATTGACATGGGGAACCGGTTTTCTGTGACTGATTCGGGATGTTAGTACGCAGGCAGCAGAATGGTAAAGTGTTTTCTTGCAGTCATCGCGATACCATCGTTAATTCTTCGTTAAAACGATGGCTGACATATTAACAAGACCTGCTTGGCCGCTCAGGCTTTTGGCAAAGAGCCGGCCCGGAGCGCGTCCCTATCGAGCATCCTTCGGGCCGACGCACCGAAACTCGCACGAATAAATGACAAACCGCCATCCGCGCAAAAATCCAATCAGCGTCAATCCCAACTCGCGGGCCAGCTTCACCGCAAGGCTCGATGGCGCAGAAACCGACGCCAGAACCGGTATTCCCGCCGCCAGCGCCTTTTGAACAATCTCAAAGCCGCCTCTGCCGCTCACCAGCATCACATGCCGGGATAGCGGCAGCCTGTTTTGCAACAGCGCCCATCCCACGATTTTGTCGACCGCGTTGTGCCGGCCGATGTCCTCGCGCAGGGCCAGCAGATTGCCGCTCGAGTCAAACAGCGCCGCCGCATGCAGGCCGCCGGTCCGTCTGAAAACCGCCTGTTCCGACCGGAGAGTCTCCGGTAACCGGCAAAGAACCTCAGGATCGAAGCGGAAATCGGTATCGGCCGCCTTCAAGCCGCGGACCCGAATTGCCTCAATGGACGCTTTGCCGCAGATGCCGCAACTGGATGCGGCGAAAAAGTTGCGCTGAAGGCCAACGGAATCGAATTCCGTATCCTTCAACTCGACCTCCACGACGTTGCTTCTCAGTCCGTTTTCCGGTGTTACCGCGCGAAGGCCGGCAATCTGGTCTGAAGACTGAATGATCCCTTCCGTCAGAAGAAATCCGGCCGCCAGCTCGATGTCATGCCCCGGGGTCCGCATTGTCACCGTAAACGGGTTGCCACCAACCCGAATCTCAAGAGGCTCTTCGGCGGCCAGGGAGTCTTGCAGCAAGCGAACGCGCCCATCTTCCCACTCCGTAACCTGCGTCAGCTCGACACTTCGCTCTGGTGCGCGCATTCTTGCTCCGGCCTGCCGTACCAACTTGACGTTGAATTACTCAAATCAATCTGTCAAGGTTGAACGGTTGGCATGCTCTTTTGAAGTCAAGCGATGTCCGGGATGACTCCCTTTCCTTGATAGCATCTGAGAATAGGGAGCCGAGCGTTCACCCCGGCGTCCACAAAGCTGCAAAGGAAAGCCAAATGAAGCTGCGAATCAAGGGTAACTCGTTACGGCTCCGTGTGTCGCCATCGGAGATGGAGCGTCTGCTGAGTGCTGGACGAATCGAGGAGGTTATCCACTTCACGCCCGATCCAGATGCAAGACTCACTTATGCGTTGGAACTTGCCGAGTCAGAAAAAGAGATAACAGTGCGCTACCGGCCTCAGGAAGTTACACTCGTGCTCTCCGCAGAGAGTGTTCGCAAATGGGCTGACACGGAGCAAGTGGGGATTTATGGTGCTGTCGACGCAGGATGCGGCCAGTTGGCAATCGCGATCGAGAAGGACTTCGCCTGTTTGGACCGGGCCCAAGCGGGCAACGAAGACACCTTCGCGAATCCAAACAGCGCCAAGGCCTGCTGACCGGTGTGCTGATTGCCGCCTTTCGGGTTTCGCTCTCAATCAGTCCTTCTGCATCTGCCGCAGCGCAATCACAATCCCCAGCGAAACCAGAACGCTGATCAGCGCAAACAGGAACACGCTCGCATAGCCGTAGACGCCTATCACTGCTCCGGCCAGCGGACCCACCAGGAAGAAAGACACGTCGGAGAATGCTGTGTAGACGCCGAGCGCCGTCCCTCGATTGTTCTCCGTGATGCGCTTCACGGCCTCCACGCCCAGCGCGGGAAAGACAAGCGAGAAGCCAAATCCCGCCAGTGCCGCGCCGGCAAGCGCTTGAAACGGGGAAACCGCGGTCCACAACAGGACCAACCCCAGGGACTCGACCGACAGGCAGGCCATCCCCACCGCGTAGCCGCCAAACCGGTTGATAGCCCGGATAAACAGCAGGCGAGCACCGATAAAGGCCACGCCAAACGCGCTCAGGCACAGGGCTGCCGAGTCCCAATGGCGGCTGGCGTAAAACAGCGTTACAAAGGTGGCCAGCACGCTGTAGCCCACGCCGCCAAGCGCGAGCGCCATGCCATGCGGCGCCACACGCCATAGCACGCTGCTGAACGGAAGGTGCTCCCCGCGCGCCACGCGCACCGGGCTCTTGCGGAGTGCAACCACCAGGCTGAAGGCGCCGACCAGCATCGTTACCAGGCCGATCGAAGCCAATCCCCAGTATTGATCCATCTTCACGCCCAGCGGAGCACCCAGCGCCATGGCGCCATAGGTGCTGATGCCGTTGAACGAGATGACCTTGGCGGTGTACTCCTGTCCGGCGCTGGTGATGCCCCATAAAGTGGCGCCAGTGGAGCCAAGGCTCTCCCCTACTCCCAGCGCCAGACGGCTGGCAATTAATGCGGAAAAGCTGAGCCAGGGGCTGAAGTGCAATGCGGCCGCAACCACCAGGAACGCGCCGCTCAAAGTGCAAATCGCCATACCCCACAGCACTGAGACCTTGGCGCCGGCGCGGTCGGAGATGCGCCCGGCCCAGGGGCGGCTAAGCAGAGTGGCAATGTACTGGATGCTGATGACCAGGCCGGCCAGCGCCGCGCTGAACCCCATGCGGTAGTGAACATACGGCGGCAAAACTGCCAGCGGCAGCCCAATGGAGAGGTAAACAATAAACGTAAAGTAGACAAATCCGAGAATCTGCCGAGTTCCGCCTGCCCTGGCGACGGAGGGTGAGGCTGGAGCGATTGCAGTGTTCGAGGTTTGCATTTACCAGGGAAGAGACCTTCGAGAAGCGCTACCACTCCCTAGTATATCGAAGGCGATATTCTGCTCCCTCACAGTAGATCCGGGAAGCCGTAAACTTAATCTATGCCGGGATTTCACGTAGAGAACTTCGGTTGCAGGGCCGCCCGAGCAGACGGCGAAGCGGTGAGCGACCGGCTGCGCGCCGCTGGACTTTCCGAGCGCGTCCTCTCTGCGGCCGATGTGGTGGTGGTGAACACCTGCAGCGTTACGGCGGAGGCCGACCGGTCCGCGCGGTCCTTCATCCGCAGGGCGCACCGGCTCAATCCAGCAGCCCGGATTCTGGTGACAGGCTGCTATGCGCAGCGAGCGCCGGAGGAGATCGCAGGATTGGCCGGCGTGGCCGCGGTGGTGGGCAACAGCCACAAGGCGCTGGCTCCGGAGATTGCCCTCGGCCTAGTCCGCGTGAGTCCGGCTCGTGAGCCGTCTTTCGAACCTGCCCCCGCTGGACAGGCCACCATAGTAAGCGTCTCCTCCATGCTGATTGGCGGCGTTCCCGTCTGGGCGGACGACCGTTTTGCACACTCGTTTCTTGAGGAAGGCCAAACCCTCCCCGGAACACAGACGCGGCCCAACCTGAAGATTCAGGAAGGCTGCGGAAACCGGTGTACCTTCTGCGTCATTCCACAAACCCGCGGCTCGTCAAGGAGTTTGCATCCCGAAAAGATTCTCAACCAGGTGGAGGGATTTGTCGAAGCCGGGGGCAACGAGTTGGTCCTTTCGGGGATCAATCTGGGTCGGTGGGGCAGGGATCTGGATGGTGTATTTCCTGCCGGCGATAACGGCTCGGGGCGATGGACTCTGGCGACCCTGATGCGCAGGATTTTCAGCGATACAGGCCTGCCTCGCCTGCGTCTCAGCTCCATTGAGCCCATGGATTGGGACCGGGATCTTATCGGGCTGATGGCCGAGTTTGGGGGAACGCGGCTCGCCCGGCACGCGCATCTGCCTCTGCAATCCGGCTCCGACGCCGTCCTGCGGCGCATGCACCGGCGCTACCGGCCCTGGCACTACGCTGAAAAGGTCGCGGAACTGCTGGAGGCAGCCGGCCCGCACCTGACGCTGGGTGCGGATGTCATGGCCGGTTTCCCAGGCGAGACCAATGCCGAGTTTGAGGAGACACTCGAACTGGTGCGGGCTCTGCCGTTCGGGTATCTGCATCTGTTTCCGTTTTCGCCTCGTCCAGGTACGCGGGCTTGGGCGCTGCATTCCGAGAACCCCGTCCGACCGGAGATTGTGGTCGAGCGAATGACGGCGCTGCGCGTCCTGGCTGAGGAAAAGAGCCGGTCACATCGCAAGCAATTTGTCGGCAAGCAACTTCAAGCGATCACGCTGCATTCTTCCCCGGAGTTACAGGCAAGTGGGCGGACGTCCGCGCTGACTGAGAACTTTCTCCCTGTCGAGATCGATGGCCGGCTCGATTCCAATCGGCTTGTCCGCGTCACGGTTAGCGGATTCACCGCACAGGGATCGCTACTGGCGGCAACCTAGAAAAACTCGCCGGGGTGCGTGCATTCAGCCCAGCCATGCCAATGCTATACTCAGTGTGCGCTCGTGTACCCGCGGCGATTCCGGAAAACCCCGGAGGCGGGCACCGACGACTTTTGGAGGAGTACCATCGCACTCGACAAGCGTTCCGCAAAGTCCTTTATTCGCATCAACGATAGAATTCGCGCGCGCGAAATCCGCGTCATCGACGAAAACGGCG
>CAYWMR010000160.1:0-9872 GCA_964458965.1 uncultured Occallatibacter sp.
CGCAGGTCTGCAAAACCTGTATACGCGGGTTCAATCCCCGCCCGGTGCTCCAAATTCCTGATTGTGGATTTCTTATTTTAGTTAAAAGTTATCGAAATTCCGGCGGCCGGCCAAATCCATCCCTAACCACTAACCACTGTTCACTATTCACTGCATCTCACAGCGCTATCATCGGCCGGGGAACGCGAATCCTGGCGCGGTCGAGGAACAGCCTCATGCGCAAAGCCTCGGTCCGCTGAACGGCCACCAGACGCATTTGCCTGCGGATATGGTCGCCATCCGCAAGCTGGCTCGCCTGCGCTTCATCCCGTTCGGCATCCTTCTCCAGGCGGGCTATGCGCTCTTCAAGAGTGTGGCGAAAACGGGGGCTGATTTCAAATCCTTCGTTGGCGGCGCAGTTTGAAGTCACAGGATCCTCCTGGAAGAAAAACCGAAGCGATGAAAAATATCTGTCAAGCGCCCTATAGTTTTTTCAACCTGCGCCGATATTAATACCGAACTACGCCTTGCGCCAGATTACGGAAGCGGCAGACAAACGTAACCGAGTGTCCGAAAACAGGACAGGGCCGGACGCCGGTCCACCCCTCCCATCCATCAACCTCCAACACCTCACTCACCATCTCGCCTGCGCAGCCTTATCGAGCTGCCGCAACTCCCAGAACCATCTGCGTTCCGCTATCCAAATGCACGTTCTGCTTTGATGCGGATAGCATTCCCGAGGCGGTTCCCGTTGCGTCCCCGGCAAGCATCACGCCCTGAACACCGGTTGTGTGCGCCTGCGTGTTCGCCGCCGCATTGGTTGCCACCCCGCCTGCGCCTTGCATCGTTCCGTTCACGTTGCCCGCAACATCGCCCGCAACATTCCCCGGCGCGCGAATGGAACTGCTGGCCATCCCTCCCACGCTTGAGCCCACCGCGCCCGCGCTATTGCCTACCGCTCCCACCGTACCGCCGCCGCCGCCCAGAAGTCCGCCGCCGCCCGAGCGTCCGCCGCCCATTGCGCCACCTGAGACTCTTCCGCCGCCCATCCCACCGTTGCCAAACGAGTCATCGCTCTGCATCGTGCCTGCTGTCGCGACACTGGGTGGAGCCGTCAGCGAGCGAATCTCAGAGTGCACCGGCAGGCTTTGGCCGCCCTTCAGCTCCGCGCGATCGAACGCGATTCCCAATTGCGAATTGGCGCTTTCTTTGCTGTGCGCCACGACGGTAGTTACATGACCCACCAGCCGCGAACCTTTGGGGATCACAGTCCCATCGGCCGTTGTCGCAGACTGTGTCGTCTTCACCACCACCTCGTCGCCGACCTTTGCTGACTTCGCGTCCAGCTTGCTTTGCAACTCGCCATTCACCGGCCGCATTTCTGCCCCCGCCGCTGCGGCGTTCGTGCTCCCGCTGGCTTGAACGTTGCCTGACCGGGCGTTTGCTGTCGATCCGGCGCTGGCCGAATTGCTCAATTGTTTGCCGCTCGCCGTAGCCGTTCCGTTCTCATTCGCCGTGGCGCCGGCCTGCTGCGCCACGGCGGGAAGACTTGCAAGCATCACCAAAACCAATGCCTCGGAAATCCTGTCCAGTCTCATTGAACTCTCCTCCATACCCAGAGCCTTTCCCGATCGGGAAACGATGCTCTGGGGCCGTTGCAGCGACTCCGCGCAACGTCTTGATGAGGGGTTAGTTGCAAATGCTATGCCAATTGGTCGCGGAACAAGGCCATTCCATTCAAGTTACTGATTGTAAATAGATTAGAATTCAGAACCGAGGCACAGCACAGCGCCGGCAAACGCTGGCCGGATGGCAGCTGCGGGAAGATTTTACTTGGGATGCGCAATCCTTTCAGGCGAACTAACCAATTGCAGATCGGGTGCCCCCGGTCCCTCGCTGTTGGGGGCCGCGGAGACCACCAATCCAAACAGCGAAGGTATTATTCCTGCGGCGGCGTCGCAAAGTAGCCCTTGCGCACCTGCACCTTCATGCCTTCCCCCTTGCACTCCACCCCAAGATGCCGGAATGTGCCGTCAAGCTTGGTGTCAAGGGGCGTATAAGTGGCCACATACTGGGTGCGCAGTTCGTCTTCAATCTGCTGGAACGCAGCTTCAAGCTTCTTGCCGTCGTTGCCCACGTCGATCAGCCGTCCACCGGTTTCTTCCGTCAGCCTCTTCATGGTCGAGTAGCCGCTATAGCCATAGAAACCGTAGCTGAAGGCCCGGTCGGCGATGAGAATCACGTAGACCAGGACGTTGGATTTTTGCGCCGCCGCAATCGCATCCTGAATCTTATGGTCGCTGCCCTCGTCCCCGCCGTCGGTCAGCAGAATCATGGCTTTGCGGCCCGACTCCTGGTTCAACTTTGTATTTGCCGCAATCACCACCGCATCGTAGAGCACCGTGCCTTTGCCCGCGCCAATGGTAGGAACAGTGCCTCCGCCGGCTCCCGGACTACCGCTCCCCCCACCGCCCGCGGTGTTTATCTCCGCCTTGTTCAGCGCCCGCGAAAGCTGCCGTGCGCTGTTGGTAAAGTCCGCCAGCAGGTCTACATTCACATCGAACGAGAGCGCAAAAGCCTCGTCCTTCTGCCGCAGCACGCGAGCCAGGAACTGCCCGGCCGTCTCCTGCTCCAACGGCAGCACGCGTTCCTGGCTGCCCGAGGTATCCAGCAAAATCCCCAGCGTAAGCGGCTGCTGGGTTTCGGCCACAAAGCTCTTCAGCTTCTGAGGTTCCTTGTTCTCCGTAATTGTGCAGTCGTCCTTGGTCAGGTGAGGAAGAAGGTTTCCCTGCTTGTCCTTGACGGTGAAAAACACGTCCACAAGGTTGACCTGGACCTTGAAGGTGGCCACCGATTCGTCTTCGGGCGCGGGGGCCGGCGCGGTGCTCACCGGGGGCGCGTCTGGCGATGGCGCAAGCTGCCCCCAGGCTGCCGTGCTTAAAGCCGGCAGGCCGAGAATAATCGCGGCAATTAGAAATCGAACTCGCACGCTGATCATTTAGACGGAATCGCAGCCTCGAAGAAAGCATACCTGAACTCTTTCCCTGTTGCATTGCAACCAGCGCGCGGTTGGCGCGTCTGATACTCTGACGAATGCAGCCATTCTGGCTGGTTATTCGCCCGTTGCCGGCTTTTCAAAAGCACCCTTCGGTGGTTCATTACCATCGAACTACTGAGTGGCACCCGCTGGCAGCGGTATTTTGGGGAGGACGGTATTCCTGTGAAGCCTGGTTTAACGGCAATTGCGCTGTCGGTTCTGAGTTTGGGTCTGGTCCTGACACCTGGGGCCCGTGCTCAACAGCCCGCCGCCATCCCCGACGCTCCCACGCCTCAGCCGCCCACCCCGTTGAATGCCCTGAACGTTCCCATTACGCCTGGCAAGGGCGAAGGCAATCCGCCCGACAGCGCTGCTGCTGGATCAAGCTCCTCCGCCGACATTCCACCTCAACAGGCGCCCAGCAGTCGGCCTCCTACGGCGCAGACCAGCGACAGCTTCCAGACCACCCCTCCCGTGGTTGCCGCGACTGGTGAAGGGGTCGACAAATCCAGCATGGTCCTCCAGGTGAATGTGAACGCCGTCGAGGTTCCAGTCACAGTGAAGGACTCCAAGGGCAATCTGGTCGCAGGCCTCACCTGGCGCGACTTCAAGGTCTTTGAGAACGACACGCGCGTGCCCATCTCGTTTTTCACCGTGGATGCCTTTCCCCTTTCCGTCGCATTTGTCATCGATCAAAGCCTGCCTTCCCCGGTGATGGCCAAAGTCAACGACTCGCTGGGCGCAATCCAGGGCGCGCTTACTCCCTATGACGAATTGGCGATCTTTACTTACAGCCACGGAGCCACCGATCGATCAGGCGGATTCACAGGGGCACAAAGCGCCCGCGTTCCATTCATTATGGCCATGACCAAGGAAGCGGGAACCGACCCGCTCGTGCCCATGGGCGGCGGCCCATTCTCCAATTGCGGCATTCGCGAAAACGGAAACTGCATCGATCCCAACCTGCAATACCAGCGCTCGGTCGGCAGCGGTAGTGGCGAGATGATGATCCCCAAGGAAATTCATACCCTGAACGATGCAATCCTGGCTGCCGCTACAGAGCTTTCCAAGCGCCCCAAGGGACGCCGCCGCATTATCTACGTGATTTCCGACGGCAAAGAGGCCGGCAGCAAAGCCACCATCAAGCAGGTAAAGCAGTTCTTGTGGACCAACAAAATCGCCGTCTATGGCACCGCGGTGGGCGACTCCGCACGCTGGGGTGAGGGTTACATCAGCCGGTTCAGCATTCCCTTCCAGATGAAGGACAACGTGCTGTACAGCTACACCTCGGCTACGGGCGGCACGCTGTTTCCCGAGGGCGACCGCAACGGCATCGAGAAGAGCTACCAGAAGATTGCCGAAGAAGCGCGCAACCAGTACACACTGGTCTACTACAGTCACGAGCCGTTTATCGACGGCAAGTTCCGCAAGATCGAGGTGCGCGTCGACCGTGCCCAGAAGGATGTCGATGTCATTTCCAAGCTCGGATATTATCCCTCCGGACAGGATGCCCACTAGGTCTGTGACCGTGTGAATGTGCATCAGCCCCTGCCCCAGGAGCTTGCATCATAATTTGACAGTCCCAATTTTCTCCAATCGGGCTGTCATCCTGAGCGAAAGGGGCCCCAAACGTACTCCAGTTTGGGGGTGGTGAGTCGAAGGATCTGCGGTTGCATTTCGGGATTTATAAAATGAAATTTTGGGGATAGGTAGCTAAACTGTGAACTCACCGGGAGCCGCGGCCGGGCTGGGACTGGCGTCGGCCGCAAGCTGGGGCGGCTCGGATTTTGTCGGCGGCATTGGCGCACGCCGCGCGCCGGCTTTGCTGGTGGTTGCTTCCGGTCACATCTTTTCGCTCTTCGTGCTGCTTGCCATTTGCATCGGGATGCGGTTCGCTGTGCCCGGCAAGCACGATCTCTTCTACGCCGCTCTGGGCGGTTTTGAGGGCTCGCTGGCCCTGGCGGTTTTCTATCGCGCGCTCGCCATCGGCGCCATGGGGCTCACCGCCGCCCTTTGCGGTCTGCTCACAGCATTGGTCCCCGTGCTTTATTCCGCGGCCCACGATGGCCTTCCCAGCCCGCTCACCGGCGTGGGATTGGCAATGGGACTGGCGGCTATCTGGCTCATTACCCACACGCCGGAATCACCAGCCTCTGAAACCAACCCACGGGTGCCATCCGCCGCGACCATGCGTACCTCCCTGCTGCTTGGCGCGCTTGCCGGCACGGGATTCGGCACCCAGTTGATTCTCTTCAAGATTGCGGGTGGGGGAGGCGCTATGTGGGCCATGACCTCAGCCCGCGCCGCGGGCGTTGCGGCTCTCTTGATCGTCCTGGTTGTAATGCCGCCCAAAGGGCCATGGCGCGGATTCTGGCTCACCGGCATTGTGGCCGGCGCGCTGGACACTATCGGCAACCTGTTCTATTTTCAAGCCTCACGCTTCGGCCGGCTGGACGTGGCCGCGCTGGTTTGCTCCCTTTATCCCGGCGTCACCATTCTCCTGGCCGCCCTGGTGCTTCGCGAATGGCCCACGCGTCGTCAGGTGGCCGGAATGGCGCTGGCGTTGTGCGCCGTGGTGCTGCTCAGTGTGTAATGTCGCAGGCATCCCCGCAGACGCACAAAAGGCCCGTGCATGGGCACAGGCCTCTCAATTTCTACTGGAGTCGAAGCTCAGGCGGTGGCAGCTCTCCATCGCGCCAACTCGGGGTTTGAAGCTCAAAACAGAAACCCTAATTGGCGCGCTGTGCTTTGTCTGCGCGTCCTCTCAAACTCAAACTACTTAGGTTCCGTAGGCGTCGAAGCCGGCGGCGCGGGCGCAGGCGTCACGTTATGCTGCACCGACGGCGGCGCAGGCGGCGGATCGGTCACGCCTTTGATGCCCTCCTTGAATCCCTTCAAACCCTCACCCAACCCCTTACCCAACTCCGGCAGCCGCTTGGCGCCGAACAGCAGAAATACAATAACGCCAATCACCAGCAAGTGCATTGGCTGAAGTAGATCGCCCATTGCTTCTTCCTCCACGCGCCTTGGGGAACCGGCGCGCATTCTCAGTGGTTATTGTCGCACAAGCCGCATCTTCCCGCAGAAGGTCATCCGTCACACGACATTCAGCAGCAGAGAACTCCAGCTAGTCCCTTAGTCCCTAGTCCCTAGTCCCTAGTCCCTAGTCCCTCAGTCCCTTGCCTTAATTCACCTGCGCAGGCTTCCCCAGCCGCTCGGTAACCATGGTGTAGAAAGCGCGCAGATCCTCCTCTTCGCCCACCGTGAGCCTGCGGTAAACCTTCATCAGCGGAAACACGCGCGATCCGCGTAACTCCACTGCCGGAACCGCAACCGCACCCCCTGGATACTGCGTCATCTCCCAACTGCCGGCATAGCGGCGTCGCAGCACCTCGCCCAGATAACTGCCCCAAAGCCTCACCTCGAAGTCCAGATCCAGTTCCGGGCTCTCACCCACCAGCACCAGAATCTCGTCCAGGGCATCAATCGATTCAGAAGTAAAATCCAGCTTCTGCCGGAAATCGCGCCGGGCCAGGTCCGCCGCCGCCAGGGCATACCCCTCCATCATCGCTCCCAGGTCAGGGTAGCTAGCCGATTCAAGACGCTTGCGCAGGTCGCTTGCCACTCTCCAAGATTAAATGCAAGCCTCGGGGCTGGAGCCATCAAAATGGATCTCCATAGCACGTTTGTGGCAGACTGAAGTCAGTGGTGGAGGTTCCAGCTTTGAAGATCGTCAAGTTTCTCGCGCTTGCCGCAGTGTTCACCCTGGCCGCCTGCAAGTCCACTCCCACCACCACCGTCACCGACACAAACCATGTCATCTATCCCGACCCGCAGCAGGCCGGCGCGGATCTCGCTGCAGCCCTGAAAACCGCCGCCCAGACACATAAGCGTGTCCTGCTCGACTTTGGCGGAAACTGGTGCGGCGACTGCATGGTGCTCGACCTCTACTTCCACGACCCCGGCAACCGACCGCTCCTGGAGGCCAACTTCGTCCTTGTCGACGTCAACGTCGGCCACATGGACGCCAACCAGGACATCGCCGAAAAATACGGCGTTCCGTTGGATAAGGGTGTGCCCGCTCTAGCCGTCCTGGACGAAAAGGGAACCCTGCTTTACAGCCAGAAGTCCGGAGAGTTTGAATCCATGCGCAACCTGCAGCCAGCGGCATTAACCAGCTTCCTGGAGCAGTGGAAGCCCGGCGGGCCAGCCTGTTCGACGGCGGTGAGTTGCTGATGCAGGCGGACCAGCTCAGACAATAGGCGCCAGGTGCTTGGTCTTTGAATAAGTGTAGATAATGCGATGCGCGACGGTGATCGTCGACAGCACCGCCAGCACCCAAAGCACTGGAGCCATCACTCCGCACCAGTTAAACAGCGCGCCCAGCAGGATCAGCACAATCCGCTCCGGCCGCTCCATGAAACCCACCTTGCACTGGCCGATCAGCGCCTCGGCGCGGGCACGCGTGTAGCTCACCATCAGCGACGTTACCATCACAAACGCCACCAGCACCACATAACGCATGCGGTTGATGCGCCCGTAATAGACCAGCAGGCCAAAGAACAGCACCACGTCCGAGTAGCGGTCGATGACCGAGTCGAAAAACGAGCCAAAGACTGTCACCTGGTTGTTGCGCCGGGCCACGCGCCCGTCCACCATGTCGAAAATGCCCGCACCGAAAATTACCAGGCCTGCGTAGAAGAACATCCGGCCGGAGTTGGTGGCGTTGGCATGGCCGAAGAAGAACGCGGCCACAATGTTGATAACCAGGCCGATAAACGTAAGCACGTTGGGGGAGATGCGGGTTAGCGCCAGGCCATGCACAATCCGGTCTAAGAGCCAGCCGCAGCCGCGGCCGAAAGCGCTGGTCCAGGTCATTCCTTTTCTTCCTTACTGCTCGTTGCCGGCGGCGGTTCCATTCTCTTGCCCGCTCGCTTCTGCTTCATCGTGGATCGTGGTCAGTTTCAGAATCTCGAGTTCACGTTTTCCGTTGGGCGTCACAACGGTGGCAACGTCGCCCACCTTCTTGCCCACCAGGCCCCTCCCAATGGGCGAGGTGGTCGAGATCAGGCCCTTGGAGACATCGGACTCCTCGCTGGTCACCAGGCGATATTCGATCTCCGCGTCTTTGGTTGAGTCGAACACCACCACCGTCGAGCCGAAGCCTGCCTTGTCCTTGGGAATGTTGGTCAGGTTTACCAGGGAGAGCTCCGCCATCCGCCTCTTCAGCTGACCAAGGCGAGCATCCACAAAGGTCTGGCGCTGCTTGGCCATGTGGTATTCGGCGTTCTCTGAGAGATCGCCCATCGCCACGGCCTTCTTGATCTCCAGGGGGAGCTCGTGCTGAAGCTCGTGTTCAAGAATAGCGATCTCAGCGAGTAGCTGCTTTTTGATGTGCTCAGGCATCCATGTTCCGTTGCGGGGAGCGGGGATTGCTCAATCCGCGAGAGATAAAAGAACTCGACTTCCCATTATACCCGGAAGGGGGAAGAGCAGGGACTAAGGGACTGAGAGACTAAGGGACTTAGGGACTTAGGGACTAAGGGACTTAGGGACTAAGGGGACAGGGGCTACACGGCGGCGCCAGGCCGGTGGCCAGAGCTGAGCGCCTCATCGTCTCATCGGTTGTGTTTGGTATCGCGCAAATGCCGGCCCGCCAAGGTTTTCCTAGTCCCTCAGTCCCTTAGTCCCTAGTCCCTTAGATCTCGCTTCCAAGAACGATTGGAGCAAAAGCACCGCCGCCACCTGATCCACAACCCGCCGGTGTTCCTGCCGCGCGTGTCCCGCCTCATAAAGAATCTGGTGCGCCTCCCGCGTAGTCAGGCGCTCGTCCCAAAGGTGGATGGGCAGCCCCGTCAGCGCTCCCAGTTCGGCCGCAAAGGCCTGCGTCTTTGCGGCCTGCGGGCTTTGGTCGCCGGAAAGATGCACGGGATTCCCCACCACGATCCCCGCCACGCCAAACCGCCTCGCCAGCCGCGCCAGCGATCGCAGGTCTTCGCGCTGGTTGCGCCGTCGCTCCAGCGTCAGCACCGGCTGCGCCGTCAGCCCAAGTTCGTCGGAAACCGCCACGCCGATGCGCCGGTTGCCAACGTCCAGGCCAAGATAACGCGGAAGTGGATGGAGATCGGTTTCCAGCTTCGTGCTCCTGGATTCAGCTTAAAGCTCCAGGCCTCAGTCAGAAATGGCCCGCCCCGTCGATTCCCGCCCGGTACAATCGTATAGGTAGAGAATCCCTGAGGGGATTTCGTGCGTCTCTATTGAAGGAAAGGTATCAGCCGACTGAATGCCAGGCCGCAGACGAAAGAATAGAAAGAAAAAGGGTTCTGGCGCGGCAGGAACCTTTCTGGCGGCTTTTTTCGTACTGCTTCTTGTGGCCGGAGCCGCAGCCTGGCTGCTGGTTTTGCCCTTCGGGCCGGACCACGAAACATTTGTTGAGCTGGCGCCGGGCTCGTCCACGGCGCGAATCGCCCAGCAGTTGGAAGAGGCAGGGGTGGTGCGCAGCAGGTTCGCCTTCTATTTGCTGCGCTGGGTAAAGCGGGGAACACTGCGCGCCGGCGAATATCGCTTCGATCGTCCAGCGCCGATAACCGAGGTTTATGCGCGCATCGCACGAGGAGATGTTTTTACCAGGGTCGTAACCATTCCGGAGGGCGCAAGCATTTTTGACATAGCGGCTCGGCTGGAACAGGCTGGATTTGCCCCACGCCAGGATTTTCTCGTCGCGGCTGAGCAACAGGTTGGACTCGTTGCCGATCTCGACCCGAAGGCAACCAGCCTGGAAGGCTACTTGTTTCCAGACACGTACCGTTTAGCCCGCAAGGCCACACCGGCGCAGATATTCGCAACCATGGTGCGC
>CAYWMR010000161.1:0-3584 GCA_964458965.1 uncultured Occallatibacter sp.
ACCCTTCGGTTAACAGCCGAATGCTCTGCCATTGAGCTACTGAGGAGTGTTGTGTGCCAAATTGTCCTCTACAAAGGTAACAGAGAGTGCCCGCCGCGTCAAAAGACCAGATGTGCGGATAGCCGCCGGGAACGATAACATAGAAAGGGTCGAACATTGATTGAACGAGGAGGCCGAATGTCTCGAATTTCCCGGCTGGACCGCAGCGAAGTCACTCCCGAAATGGCGGCGCGTTACGACAAGGCATTTGCTCAGCGCGGCAACGTGCCTAACATGTTCCGGGTAATGGCTCACCGTCCGGAGATCTTTGCCACCATGCAGGCACATTTCGGCGCGGTGCTTAATGCTGGCACGGTTTCCACCAAGCTCAAGGAAGTCAGCTTTCACTATCAGCACAGAGCCAATTAATTCAAGAGAAAGGGGTTCTAAGAAGAGAACCCGAACGCCAGAGACGCTGGAAGAGTTTACAGCACTCCGACCGGGCTTCTGGATTGAAGTTGCAGCCTGGAAAGGAGCATTATGGTTCGCATTCAAACGGAATATCAGGGTGACCTCCACTGCACGTCAGTGCATACTCCATCCAAGACGGAACTGGCTACGGACGCGCCAGTCGATAATCAGGGCCGGGGAGAGAGTTTCTCCCCTACCGACCTAGTAGCCACGTCACTCGGAACGTGCATGTTGACCACAATGGGCATCGTTGCGAAGACTCTGAATTTTGACCTCACTGGAGCCTCGGCCACGGTTGACAAGGAAATGAGCAGCACTCCGCCGAGGAAAATCAACCGCTTGACCGTTGCGATTCGAGTTCCCCGGACAGCGAGCCCTGAGGAGCGCCAACGGCTCGAAAACGCAGCGCACACCTGTCCAGTGAAAAAGAGCCTTCACCCGGACATCGAGACGCCTATCGAGTTCGTTTGGGGTTGATGATGGGAGGCCGGTAGCGAGGTTCGGCTGTTTAACCGGCGACTTCGAGAATCCGGACTCGAACACCTGTTGGCTCCTCACGGTACGGTCGATTTTAGTCGCCGTTCTCTGCGTCATACACGAATAACTCGAATCCCTCAGGAGGGAGTTCCCTATCCAAATGAAGCTCAAACTGCCCGAGGGCGACTTCCGCGCCTATATCTTCGACTGCGACGGCACCATCGTCGATTCCATGCCGCTTCACTACCGCGCGTGGAAGGCTGCGCTGGCGGAATGGAATTGCGAATTCCCTAAAGACCTGTTTTACTCCTGGGGCGGCAAGCCGGTCCGCGAAATCATAGCGGAGCTCAACCAGATGCACGGCCTGAATATGCCCATCGATTCTCTTGCCGCCCGCAAGGAAGCCCTTTACCTCGCTCAGCTTCCCAGCCTCAAAGCCATCCCCGAAGTGGTGGAGCACATCCATGCTCAGTTTGGCCGGATTCCATTCGCCGTGGCGTCAGGCAGCCGCCGCGATTCTGTGGTTGGCTCGCTGACCGCGGTTGGCCTGCTCGACAAATTCAAAACTATCGTCTCGGCCGGGGACTACAAGCACGCCAAGCCAGCGCCCGACTGCTTTCTGCTCGCTGCGGAAAGGCTCGGCGCGGCCCCCAAAGACTGCCTTGTATTCGAAGACACGCAGCTCGGAATCCAGGCGGCAACCGCTGCCGGCATGGCCTCCGTCATGGTTCCGTTTATTATGCACAGAGACTGAGGAACCGAAGGCCGAAGTGCCGCGTAGTCATTCACAAGCTTATCTTGAAGGGGGGTGGTATGGCGCAAACCGATGAGGTGCAGGGTTCAGTTAGTCTCGATGGCCAATCGCGGCCACAGTGGGCCTGGCTGCTCTTGATCGCGGCGGCAATGGCCCTGGTTCACATGCTCACCAATGGCCGCTACGGCTTCCATCGCGATGAGCTGCAATTCCTCAGCGATGCCCGCCATCTTGACTGGGGATTCGTCGCGTATCCGCCATTTACGCCCTTCGTGGAGCACATCGGCCTGGAGATCTTCGGGCTTTCCCTGGTCTGGCTGCGACTTTTCTCAGTGCTGGCGCAGGCTGCGGCTATCGTCGTCACCGGACTCATGGCCAAAGAACTGGGCGGCGGCCGTCTGGCCCAGGTTACGGCGGCTCTGGCGGTCGCGCTGTCGCCAATTCCGCTCTTTGAGGGCACCGAGTTCCAATACACGACCTTTGATTACCTCTGGTGGGTGCTGATCTCGTACTTCACCATCCGCCTGCTCAGAACAGAGAATCCGCGGTGGTGGCTTGCAATTGGTGCCACCGTCGGCTTGGGCCTTCTCACCAAGTACGCCATCGTTTTCTACATCGCCGGCATCCTCGGCGGAGTCGCACTTTCACGTGCGCGCCGCTTCCTCCTCAGCCCCTGGTTCTGGGCCGGAATAGCCGTCGCTTTCGCCATCTGTCTACCCAATTTTCTCTGGCAAGTCCATCACGATTTCATATCCTACCGTTTCCTTCAGCACATCCATACGCGCGACGTGGGCCAGGGCCGAGCCAACAGTTTTCTAACCGGCCAGTTCCTCCTCTGCGTCAACCTCGTTGCCGTACCGCTCTGGCTTGCCGGCCTCGTCGCCTACCTGCGCAGCAGCCGCTACCGCATGCTCGCCTTCATGTACCTATTCCCTCTTGCCCTGCTCTTCGTCGCCAAGGGCCGCGACTATTACCTAGCCGCGGCATATCCCATGCTGCTCGCCATGGGCGCGGTTGCCGCCGAGCGCTGGCTCGCATCGCTGCCCAAACTGCCTCGCCGCACCGTCGAAGCCGTCTTCTTCCTCTGCTTTGCCTTGCTTAGCGCGTACATCTGCGCGCGCGTTCTCCCGCTCGCATCCAGCGGCCCGTTGCGTGATTTTGCCATGAAGAACAACACCGATCTGCGCGAAGAAATTGGCTGGGACGAGCTTGTAAAAACAGTCGCAGGCATTCGCGATTCCCTGCCGGCTGACCAGCAAGCAAATCTCGGCATCACAGTTGCCAACTACGGCGAGCAGGGCGCAATCGAGATTCTCGGCCCCGCTTACCACTTGCCCCCGCCCATCAGCACAACCAACTCTGCCTGGCTGCGCGGCTATCCCACGCCACAGCCAACCACCATCATCGTGCTCGGCCTCGGCCGGGAGGAGGCGGACCAGATTTTCACGGGCTGCCGTCTGGCGGGGCACAACGGCAACTCTGAAGGCATCCGGAACGAGGAAAGCCAGTATCATCCCGATATTTTCGTCTGCGGACCGCCGCGCCTGTCCTGGCCCGAACTGTGGAAGGAACATCAGGACTTTGGGTAGAGCGTGCTCTAAAGATGGCGGTGGCGGCGAGATTGGTCGTCCCGCAGGGGTTAAAACCCCTCGTTTTTCTGGCGCTTATCGGCACGACTGAAGTCGTGCCCTGATACAAAGCATATTTTTGAAACACGCCGTAAGAATCGTGAGGATCAGTAGAGCAACACCGCGAGGCGATAAGCGGTGAACGTGCCTTCAAGGCCTTGCGCGGGGCAACTGCCCACTGCGGCTTGCCTGTATTTGCCGGTCGCCAGACGATCGAGCAGGGCCTGGGGAAGCAGAGTCAGGTCCGCATCCTGCCAGCGCATGATGAACCCTGG
>CAYWMR010000161.1:3594-9846 GCA_964458965.1 uncultured Occallatibacter sp.
GGCTGTTCCCTTTGAAGCCCTCGCGCTCAGCGCAATACGCGCGTGCGACGGTTGGGTCGGCCAGAACCGCCAGCCCCTGCGCGCGCAGACGCTTGGCAACCGCCGCCTCGACGTCGGCCTGCGCCAGCACCGGCACGGCGCGCTCATAATCGGCCACGGCATAGAGTTCGCCGCGGCTGGCCACCACTGCTACCCCTACACGATCGACCTCGGGATTCAGCATGTTGGTTCGGTGGCCGGGAGAGTTCATCCACGATTCGTGGATCGTAGCAGGCGTCGGTCCAAACGCCACATTCTCTTCAATCAGGCTGAAATGGGCTCCCGCCTGCCCCGCCCGCTCTGAGACGTCGGGCTCGCCGCGATATTGATGCGAGATCGGACCCTCGGCGGCCATGCGCAGGCAGTGCTGCCTGGCCGCAACAGCCAGCGCCGGATCCCAGCGCAGCGGCCCAGCCCCATTTGCGGTGCGAGCCTGATTAGCCAACTGGAGAATCTGCCAAGCCTCTTGCTGAATGGTATAAGTCCCTGGATTCTGCGCAAGGACTGGCGGCTGCATCTGAGCAATCAGCACTTCGACTGCCAGCGCCAGGCAAAACGGAAACCCACGAAGAAGATTGCGCATATCCAATTAAACCCCGTCTTCCGCCAAGGGTCGCGGTATTCTTTTCATTGCACATGGATTTTTTCGCCGTAGGCACGTTCCGCGCCGCAATCTGCCGTTGCCTCAGCCGCGCGCGTCGCCAGCCACTGGCTGCGGCGGGAGTAGTGCTGCTGGCCGGCTTTGTGCTTTGCGGCATGGCCGCACCGTGGATCGCCCCGCAAGACCCCGCGGCCATCAACCTGCTGCACAGGCTCGACGGACCCTCCGCGGCCCACTGGGCGGGAACCGACGAACTTGGGCGCGATACGCTTTCGCGGCTGATGTGGGGCGCGCGGCTTTCGCTGGCCGTTTCCGTCAGCGTGGTGAGCATTTCCCTGGCGCTGGGTTTGAGCATCGGCGGCCTCGCTGGCTACCTTGGCGGGTGGATGGACACGGCGCTGACCACCTTTGCCATGAACACGTTTCTGGCTCTGCCCGGTATTCTGCTGGCCATCGCGTTTGCGGCATTTCTGGGGCCGGGCTTTGCCAACCTGGTACTTGCGCTGGCCATCGGCGGATGGGCCGGGTATGCGCGCCTGGTTCGTGCGCAGGTGATGGCCGTGCGCGACCGCGAGTATGTGGACGCGGCCCGCGCGCTGGGAGCAAGCGGCCTGCGCATCTTCTTCCGCCACATCCTGCCCAACATCGTGCAGCCGATTGTGGTTCAGGCGGCCATCGGCATGGCAGGAGTGATTCTGGCCGAGGCCACGCTATCGTTCCTGGGGCTGGGAATTCCAGCGCCGGCGCCGAGTTGGGGCGGGATGCTCAACGACGCAAGGGCACATCTTTTCGATTCGCCGCATCTCGTCATCTTCCCTGCCCTGGCCGTGGCCGGCGCAGTGTTGGGATTCAACTTCCTCGGCGACGCGCTGCGCGACCGGCTGGACCCGCGGACGAGACTGGAACTGGGCATCTAACAATTTGACGGGCCGCTCACACGGCCAATAGACTCCGAATCGATCGCTTTAAAAATGCGATAGGCGGCAGGGATGAATCTGAAGGTGTATCGAACAGTCGATGGGGTCACGGAGTATTGGGAGTCGTGGACCGCCTCGGGCGAGGCTTTCATCCACAGCGGAAAAGTGGGCGAGCCGGGAGAGACGCGCAGGTTTCCGCTCGGAGAGCCTGGACAGGCATCGCTGATGCTGAAGGAAGTTGAGAAGGCTGAAGCCGCCGGTTTCCAGGCTTGGAACCACGAGAAGGACGCCCAAATTGTGATTCATTATCACTTTGCGCGCAAGGTTTCCGTCGATGATCATACGCGAAGAGTCGCCATTGAAGACCTTATGAACGAGTGCCTTCGCCGAACCGGGTTGGGGCACTGCGACGGCGGCGATATTGGACTGGGCGCGATGAACGTCTTCTGCGAAGTAATCGATGCAGCGATCGCAGAGCGGGTTATCGTGAAGACTCTTGCGGAGCACAATGAGCTTGCGGGAGCCATCATCGCCAGGCGCGAACGAATTGGCGACGAAGACGATTACAAGGTCGTGTGGCCAGAGGATTTCGCCGGTGTATTCAACCTCTTCTGAAAGATCGAGATGAAAATCGGAGTCATCAGCGATACCCACGGCTTGCTCCGCCCCGAGGTTGCCCCCGCGCTGGCTGGAGTGGAGCGCATTCTCCACCTGGGCGATGTGGGCAAAATCTCTATACTGCGTGAACTTGAGAAGATCGCGCCGGTCACCGCTATTCGCGGCAATATCGATCGCGAGGGCCCGTGCAGCGAGTTGCCGGAAACTGAGGTCGTGTTGGTAGCGGACAGGTATGTTTACATGCTGCACGACCTGAATACGCTGCACCTTGACCCAGCGGCCGGAAGGTTTGCCGCCGTGCTCTTCGGCCATACGCACATGCCAAATTTCTACAAGCGAAAGGGCGTGCTCTACTTCAATCCTGGATCATGCGGGCCGCGGCGGTTTGATTTGCCGATTACGGTTGGGCTGCTGACTATTGGCGAGGATGGCGAGTTTGAAGCACAAATCATAAAGCTCGTACACCCTGGGTCGAAAGAATTGAGCGGCGGCTCAGCCCATTCCGCATGATGGGAGGCTACTCGCCACCCTTACATCTCTTTTACTAATTCGCAGATTAAATCATGAGTATTGCGACGTTCTTCAACCAAGCAGCGTTGCCCCGAACCAAATCACATTCCATGAGGCGCCGAAGATGATTGCGAGTTCAATCTTGCACAGAGGTCTCTACACATGCGCCCTCGTCTTACTTCTCGGGGGCACGATTTCCGCGCAGACCACGCCTGCGGAAACCCAACCAGCACCGGCAGACGCCGGCACCTCCACCGACCTGTTCTTGATGCCGGGATCGGATTTTGACCGCCCCGGTCTGGTACCAAGGGCAAATTTGAACATAGGCATCGGCCACACATTTGGATTCCTAAAGAGAGACCCTATCGGCGACGAGTTGACATTCGCCTATACCTATGAAAACGCCGGCTCACACGGTTTCTTCCACACTAGCTTCGGATCGCATACTGAAGCGCTCGGCATCATGAAGAACTTCGGAATTCCCAAAATAAAAGTCGTAACCGGTTACACCTGGATTCAGGCAGGCCTAACCAGTTTCACCGGCAATGCCTATGTGGAGAACCGGTTCTACGACGGAGAGGCGTTGGGCGCAGCGATCCATTTCAACGATCACAACGGGATATGGATTCAGGAAAGCTACAACAAGATTCCCACTGTCCCGTGGTACACAACCACCGGCATTGGGTACACGTGGAGTTGGTGAGAGAGCCCGCAGGACAGCGAAAACCTTGGGTGGAGCCAGGCGAATGCGGCTGAAAACTCATCCCCGCGCTCTTGGGTTGACCCAGGTATTCACCATGTCGGTCAGCAAGTTCACAAGCACATACGTCAGCCCGATCGACAGTAGGCAGCCCTGCACCAGCGCATAGTCGCGATTCGAAATCGCGCTCACTGTGAGCCGTCCCAGCCCAGGCCAACTGAAGATTGTCTCGGTCACGATGGCCCCCGCGAGGAGTGCGCCGAATTGAAGGCCGACTACGGTGACGATAGGGACGAGTGCATTGGGCAATGCGTGCCGGCAGACGACCGCGCGCTCGCTGAGGCCCTTGGCGCGGGCGGTGCGGATGTAGTCCTGGCCCAGCTCTTCCAACATGGCAGTGCGCACAATCCTTGTGAGAATCGCAGCAAGCGAAGCGCCCATGGCAATCGATGGCAGAATCAGGTAATGCCAATCGATGGAGCGGCCTCCGCCTGAGTTTGCGCCCGAGACCGGAAGCCAGCCTAGAAGGATGGAGAAGACCAGAATCAGAATCGGACCCAGCGCCAGTCCTGGGACGGAGAGGCCAAACAAGCTCACGACAGAAAGCGTCTGGTCGAGCCAGCGTCCCCTTTGCACTGCGGCCAGAATACCCGCCGGTAGAGCGAGGGCAAGCGCCAATCCCAATGCCGTCAACGTGAGAGCCATCGTGTAGGGATAGCGCTCGGCGATCAGGCTGGCGACCGTGGAGTGCATGCGGATCGACGAGCCGAGGTCGCCGTGGAGCACGCCGTTCCAGTAGTGCAGATACTGCGCCCGAAGAGGCTGGTCAAGGCCATACTGTTGGCGCAGGGAGCTTATATCCGCTGGAGTTGCGCCGTCGCCCAGCATCTGCACGATCGGGTCGCCGGGCACCAGATGAATGAGCAGAAAAACCAGCGAGACCACCAGCCATACAACCGGCACGGTAAGCGCGAGGCGGGTGAGGGTCTGCTTCATGGGCTGGAGATAGATTACAGCCGGAAGGGGTTAGGGATCAGGAAAGAGAAGAACTGAGCGGGCGAAGGTTTCTCAGGTCTCGCAAGCCGAGACCTGAGAAAGGCGTCCCTGGTGATCAGACCGTTTTGCGGGTTCTGAATCTGTTGCGGGAGCGGAGCAAGATGGCTCCGCAACATGAGGCTCCGGCGAGCAACAGATAAAGAAGGGGTGCGCTGCCCTCTGGGACCGAAATGTTAATGGTGCCACTGAGGGTTCCGTGATGCAAGTTGTCATAGAAAAAACCATCGGAGACGGGGTACGCCCCGGTGAGGATCGTGGGATTGCTTTCCGAACCCGAATAGGCCTGGCTTCCAAAGGGCCCGACACCGCCATCCGCGAAGCTGAGGTCAAACAATCCGCTGTCAAATGTGCTGAACCACGTAAGTTCGGTGGGGGAGGTGGTAACCTTCGTCCCGTTCAAGTAGTAACTGAAATCGCTAAACGTCGTGTCAAAACAACACCCGGGATATGCATTGGTCACTGCCGGTGAAGCATTGACGTCAAAAGAAAAATTCCACGTATCGCCTGGCGCGCTTTCGAAAGTGGTGGGACCGGTCGGGCCAAACGTTCCGCTTCCGCTCACATTCAACGATTGTGCCCATGAGATCGACGCCAGCGAGGCGAGCGCAATTACAGAGAGAATTCTTTTCATTCGCATATTATCCAGCTTTCACACAGCATTGTGCTTAATTGTTTGGCGCCGCCAGAGGTTGTGCGAGCGGAGTTCAAAGCTGGGGATTCGAAATCGGACCCCGAAGACACGTGCGCGTTTGCGAACACGTGTGTGAAACGTGCGAAGTGCGGCGCGACTGCCTCCGGGCAAATGTGCACGGCAGTAGGGCCTTTCTGTGGCTTCCGGGGAACACACAAAGAGTAGCACCGGGGCCGGAGAAGAGCAAGTGAATCCCCAAAAACATGGAAGACGCAACCATGCGTATTCGCACTTTCCCAATGAATCTTCGACAAGCTGAAAAAATGCTTGTGCTTCGCGCGGGAAATGGGGAACAATCGCAGAGCGGCGCTCCAAGAAAGATGGAGAGCGGAGACGAAGCATCAGGAGGCCGGAGTGAGCAAGGTGCGGGTGCTGGTGGGCACGAAGAAGGGAGCGTTTGTCCTCAGTTCGGATGGAGCGCGGAAGGATTGGAAGGTGAGCGGGCCCTTTTTTGCGGGGTGGGAGATCTACCACGTGAAGGGGTCGCCGGTGGATCCGAATCGGCTGTACGCGTCGCAGTCAAGCGGCTGGTCCGGGCAGGTGGTTCAGCGGTCGGACGATGGCGGGGCTACGTGGATGCCGGTGGGAAACAAATTTCTCTATGACGGCGTTCCGGGGACACATCAGTGGTATGACGGCACACCGCATCCATGGGAGTTCAAGCGGGTGTGGCACCTGGAGCCGGGGCTGACGGATGCTGATACGGTCTACGCCGGCGTTGAGGATGCCGCGCTGTTCAAGTCCGTGGATGGCGGCGCGAACTGGGAGGAACTGTCCGGCTTGCGCGGGCATGGGTCGGGGCCGCACTGGCAGCCGGGCGCGGGCGGGATGTGCCTGCATACCATCCTTCTCGATCCCGCCAATGCGGAGCGGATGTATATCGCCATCTCGGCGGCGGGGGCGTTCCGGACCGATGACGGCGGCAAGAGCTGGAAGCCGATCAACAACGGTCTAATCTCAGGCTTCATGCCCGACCCGACGGCCGAGGTTGGGCATTGTGTTCACCATGTGGCCATGCACAAGGCCCGGCCCGATGTGCTGTTTATGCAAAAGCACTGGGACGTAATGCGCAGCGACAATGCCGGCGAAAGCTGGCAGGAGGTGAGCGGGAACCTGCCCA
>CAYWMR010000162.1:0-5443 GCA_964458965.1 uncultured Occallatibacter sp.
CCAGCGTGCGCATGGTGTCCACGGTCTTGTTGACCTTGTCCAGCAGGCGCTTGCGTTCCAGAGCGGTGTATTTCAGCTCCCGAACAATGCGCGAGATGAAGACCTTCTCGCGCGCTATGAGCCAGCGCGCGTGCCGCGCTTCTTTGGCCTTGGCTTTGGTTGCTGCCGCCGGCGCTGCTTGCTTCTCGTCAAGGAATGCAATCCTCTTCTGGTGCTTGACGAGCGCGTCGATGCGGCCCACTGTGGCCCTTACGCGAGTCTGCACCACCTCTTCGGTGAGCTCCTCCTCGTCGAAGACCACGACTTCCTTAACATTGCGCACGCCACGCTTCAGGTCCTCTCCCAGGGCCACGATTTCGCGGATGACAATGGGCGAGCGGGAGATAGCCTTGAGCACGCGCAACTGGCCGCGCTCAATGCGTTTTGCAATCTCAACTTCGCCTTCGCGCGTAAGCAGGGGAACGGTGCCCATTTCGCGCAGGTACATGCGCACAGGGTCGTTGGTTTTTTCAAGCGTGCCGGGGGTCAGGTCGAGCTCGACGTCCTCGCCTTCCTCCAGCTCGAAGTCCTTGTCGGCACCGAATTTTGGGCCGTCGAGCAGGTCGATGCCCTGGGTTCCAATGGTGGTAATCAGGTCGTCGAGATCGTCGGCCGAGCCAATCTCTTCCGGCAGCATGTCGTTCACGTCGCCGTAGGTGAGATAGCCTTTCTCTTTGCCAACATCGATGAGGCTTTGAATTTCGTCTTCGAATTTGTCGTCAATCGCCAAAGTGTTCCTACTCTCTTGCGCAAAGCAGATTCAGCACCGTTTTGCGCACCGGTGCGGGGTCCCGACCGAGGCGCGAAAAAAGATTTCTACGAAGAGATCTTTACGCGCACGAGGAAACGGACCTGCGGTTACCCGCAAAAAGAAGCGGTCTCAGGTAGTTGCTCGGAACAGGATGCAAGCGCTTCAGGTTTCGCCTGGGTCGCCCGCGAGCCGAAGCTCATTTTTGGGGCAGAGGGGCGCGCATCCTCACAGAGATCAACAGAATACCACGGTCTGCCAGCCAGCGCCAAAACAAAATTTCTATTGAGTGGCGCGGCCTGCGAGCCGCATTGCGGGAGGCCCGGGCAGATTCGCTTTTCGCCCGCACCTCGTCCTGTTGATTAGACGCACATGGAGGGGGATTTGATGCATGGGTAGTGCGTGCGCCGGATTACACGTTCAAAGGAACATCGCTATATTTTGATCGGGTACGCGCACCATAAGCGGCAACTGCTCGCCCTTCTGCCGTGCTTCGTCGTGTGCGGCCTCTATATCGGCCCCATAAGCGAGAACCTTGTTCTGGCTCTCCGAAATCGCAACCCACACCCCTGGCGGGATTCCCTTGAGCAACTCGGGGAGATCGGCAACTGTCGTAGCCATGTTGTCCTCTTTCCTCGGGATACTGGATTCCTCCGGCTTCTTTGATTATGTTCTCGTTGGCGGAAACTTGCAGAGCTTTTGGGAAAGCCTACACCTCCGGCTGCTTCTGGTTATGCAACTGTCTGAGCGCCCGGTCCAGATCCAGCTTTTGCTGCGTCAGGAGGGTGAGTTCGGCAACGTCGCCCTGGCGTTCGGCTTCGGCTATTAGGGCGCGGAGGTCCCTCAGCCGGCTCGCAATCGCCCGCTCGTGGATTTCCTGGATAGCGCTCAGCACCTCGTTCTGCTCGGGCGGTTTGGTCTCGGCCAGCAATGCCTCGGCCAGCAATGCACGCTGCGCTTCATCCTCCACCACGTCCATGGGGTCCTTTGCCGCGCGGCCAGCCAATGCCTGCAGAGCCGAAAATGTGCCCAGGTGTTCGAACCACGCGGGATTTTGGGCAAGGGCCTGTGCGGCCAGGCGGCGCGCCTGCTCGTCGTCAGGATCGGTGATGGCCAGGGCACGCAGCAGCACCCGTTCCACCTCGGTGAGCACCACGGCCCGCGTCTCAATGTGGTCGCGGCGGCGGAGCGCGGCCTGGCGCAGTTCCTCCCGCAGAACGGCGGAATCGATATTCAGTTTTTGCGCGGCATCTGCTGCAAACTGGTCGCGCGCAAGCTTTTCCGGCATTCGGCGAATGTGCGGAAGAAGGAAGTTCATTTGTTTCACCTTCTGCTCCGAACTCGTTCCGGGAAACGCAGCCCGGGCCCGATCGATCAGGTAATCGGCCTGCCTCCGCGCCCCTCGCAACGCCTTGGTGTAGGCCTCCACGCCACGCTCGCGGATATAGCGGTCGGGGTCCAGGCCATCTTCGAGGGTGACGATCTTGATGGAAAAACCTTCTTCGGTGAGCAGGGCAATCGACTTTTCCGCCGCGTTGCTTCCTGCCGCGTCCGGATCGAAGTTAACCACGACCTGCGAGGTGTGCCGCTTGAGAACGGCCACCTGCTGCTCGGTGAAGGCCGTTCCGCTGGTGGCAATCACGTTTTGAATGCCACGCAGAAAGACCGAGATGCAGTCCATCTGCCCTTCGACGAGCAGCGCGAATTCGGTCTGGCGAATAGCGGTCCGCGCCTTGTCAAGGTTGAAGAGGACCGAACCCTTGGAATAGAGCGGTGTCTCCGGCGAGTTGATATATTTTGCTCCGGCCTTTTCACCCGACTCCAGCGCGCGAGCGGTAAAGGCGATCACCCGCCCGCTCTCGTTGGCGATGGGAAACGTCACGCGTTTGCGGAAGCGGTCGTAGATCGGACCCAGGCTCCCATCCCCCTGTTCCTTCGCGCTGAATAGCCCACTCGCCCGCAGCGTTTCGTCGTCGGCCATGCCTTTGAGCCGGTCGCGCAGCGCGTTGAAGCTGTCGGGAGCGTAACCCATGCGGAAGGTCTTTATGCCTTCGGGAGTGAGACCGCGGCCAGCCAGGTATTCGCGAGCCACAGCGCCTTCCGGCGAGCGTAACTGCTCCTCGAACCATGCAGTTGCGACCTCATGAAGATCGAGGAGCTTGGCTCGCATGCGCGCGCCGGCGGCTTCTTCCGGCGACGAAAATTCGCGCTTGGGTATCGGAATGCCGCACTTCTGCGCGACGATCCGCACCGCCTCGGGGAAGGTAACGTTCTCAATCTTTCCCACAAAGCTGAATACGTCTCCCGAAGCCTGGCAGCCGAAGCAGTGGTAGAACTGGCGCACCGCGTGGACCGAGAAAGAGGGCGATTTTTCCTTGTGGAAAGGGCAAAGGCCTGTGTAGTTCACCCCACCCGTCTTGCGGAGGCGGATGTACCCCTCGATCACCTTTACGATGTCGGCCTGCTGCTTGACGGTTTGGGCGAAGTCGGACACAGGATGGTCTGTATCAAGAATAAGGCCATAGGGAACCCGCGTCCGAAGAGCGAGCGATTCCTATGCCAGATTGTCTCTCCTTTCCCGATTCGAACCGTCTCTCAGAATTAGCGCCCATAGAGAGAGTTCCAAAGGAACCCCAGCATTGAGGATTTCGTACCATAGAACCATGAAGCTTGCGGCCTGGGGTGCAGTCGTTTGTCTGGGGACGGCCGCATGGGCGGCGTCGGCGACGCACAATACCAAATCTCAGGCAATGCCCTCCATGCCGCCGAAGGCGCAGCCGGCAGTTGAATACAGAGTGCCACTTATTGCTGAAGGTTTGCGGCTTGCGGACTTTGTGGGGATGACGCCGCGGCCGGAACTGAAAGACAAGCTGCTTCACATCTCCGGCTTCATTCAGAACACGCCGCGTGACGGGCAGCCGGCAACCGAAGCGACTGAGGTATGGCTGGGGCACACCAAAGGCGCCTTGTACGTGGTGTTTATTTGCCATGATGACAGGCCGCGCGAGATTCGCGGTCACCTGGCGCGTCGCGAAAATGTGTTGAACGACGACAACGTGTCGGTACTGCTGGATCCATTTCAGGACCACCGGAAGGGCGTTCTGTTCACCGTGAATCCCGCAGGTGTGCAGGCGGACGCCGCGTGGGCCGAGAACATCGGTCAGGATTACAGCTATGACCAGGTGTGGGACTCGGAAGGGCGGGTGACCAGCGGCGGATGGATGGCGTTGATGGCGATCCCCTTTCGCAGCCTCCGCTTCCGCACCGACGGTTCGGACTGGGGGGTGGTGTTCATGCGCAACTTTCCCCGGAACAGCGAATCGGACTTCTGGCCGCGGATCTCAGCCAACGTCTCCGGCATCCTGAGCCAGGAGGGGACACTGCACGGCATTGAGGGTGTCACAGGCTCGCGGAATGTGCAACTGAATCCCTATCTTCTGGGGCAGAACGAGCGCACCCTGAATACCCTGGGCCCGCTCGACCCGTACTTCGGTTCGCGGCACTTTGAAGGCACGGAAGGCGGCGAGGTAAAGGCGATCCTCAAAGACAGGATTGTCATAGATGGGACGATCAACCCGGATTTCAGCGATATTGAGTCGGACCAGCCGCAGTTCACGGTCAATCAGCGATTTCCGGTTTACTTTCCGGAGCTTCGGCCGTTCTTTCTGGAGAATGCGAACTACTTTGTTACTCCCATTCAATTGGTATTTACGCGCAACATCGGGCATCCCGAATACGGTGTGCGCGTGACCGGAAAGATGGGAAAGACAAACATTGGCCTGTTCGCTATCGACGACCGAGAACCGGGCGAGACAGTGGCGCCGAGCGATCCGCTCTTCAAGAAGCGCGCGACAATTGGGGTGGGCCGCGTTTCTGAAGATCTCGGCAAAGGGTCGAGTATTGGAGCAATTTATACCGACGATGAGTTTGGCCAGGGCTGGAACCGCATCGGAGGTGTGGATGCCACGGCGCGGATGAACGACAAGTGGACGGCCATGGGGCAGATGGTGGAGAGCTATACCAGGGGCACAGTCGACAGCGGAACGCCTGCCACCTATTCCGCGGGTCCGGCCAGTGCTCTTCAGTTGCAGCGCAACGGCCATGCATTCAACCTGAATTCGAATTTCCAGGATATTAGCACCGGCTTTCAAAGCCAGTTGGGATTTATTCAGTCCTCGAACTTTCGCAACGGCCAGACGCACATGACGTACCAGTGGTATCCAAAGCACAGAACAATTCAGAGCTATGGCCTGGAAACGAATCAGAATGTTGCGTTCGATCATCAGGGCGACCGCGTGTTCCACTACTCGTCGTTCGACCCGTTCGTACTTTTGCCGCGCAACATTGTGATTGCGCCGATTGTTGGTTCTAGCTCCGACACGGTGGGGCCGCCGAGCTATCCAGTCCTTACCCACTATACAAATTTCACTGAGAACTCCGGTGGGTTGGTCGTGCGAGGCGCTCCATTCCCGCAGTTGAACTTCAGTATCAATGCATTCCGCAACGGCAACGTAAATTACAATCCCGTAGCGGGCACCGCGCCGTCTCTTATGAACCAGCAGGACGCGCAAGTGCTCTTTACGTTGCAGCCTCTTCGCCAACTCACCGCGGACAATACTTACCTGCTGGATCGGGACCGCTCTGTAGCAAACGGCG
>CAYWMR010000162.1:5453-9841 GCA_964458965.1 uncultured Occallatibacter sp.
AGAGCCAGGTTTTTCGTACTAAGGTGAATTATCAGTTCACGCGTGCGCTCTCGGCGCGCGTGATCGTACAGTACGATTCGACGCTGGCAAATCCGGCCGAGACGTCGCTGTTGCGGACCAAAGAGTTGGAGACGGATGCGCTATTTACGTGGCTGCCGCATCCAGGAACGGCCGTCTATGTGGGCTACAACAACGATATGCAGAATCTCGCGCGCTCGCTGTGCAATCGCCTTCCGAACGGGACTTGCGATCCGAACAATACCGTAGCTCCGCGGGCGGCGCCGTACTTGAACGATGGGCGGCAGATCTTTGTCAAAGCATCGTATTTATTTCGATTCTAAGATTCCTGCGCAACTGGCATTTTGCTATACTGTGCTTAATCCCGGAAGGAGTGGGTCCTCCCGGGAGGTTTGGCTACTTGGTCAGCAGCGCCAGGACGAGGATTACGAGTGCCATCATGAAGCGCCAGTCAATGGCGATCGTGATCGTCACCCGCATCCAGGACGATTTCTCATCCAATCACCTCACCTCCTTTGTGTTGGCACGGCCCGCAGGTCGCTCAAGACGGCCTGCGGACCGCCGGCCCGATCTTCCGGGCCGATCTTCCACTGCTGCCGCTCCCACACTCGCAAAGAAGGCCTTGCGATTCTAATGCGTCAATCACACATTCACACCTGCGCAGCGTCACATCTGATACAACGTCTATTAGCTTCTCAAGGGCATTGGCTTCACGCGTTGACCTGGAAAGCTCAACCAAGCGGAAGTAGAGAAGTGTGTGGCGGAAATCGCACGGGAGGTGGAGCATTGGCTAACCGATGGCAGAGGATGATATCGCCACAAATCCTGGTTGTGTGGCTGCTTTTGCCGGCTGCCGCGTTAACTGCGCAACAGGCTCTTGAGAATGAAATTCGCGTTGATGTGGGCGGGCTGCGCAGCGGCAAGGGCCAGGTGATGTGCGCGCTGTATTCCTCAGCTGATGGCTTTGCGAAGGAAGGCGGCAAGGCCTTGGCGAACACCAGTTCTCGCATTTCAAACGGTCAGGCTGTGTGTAATTTCAACGGCATGTTGCCGGGCACTTATGCGGTCGCGGTCATCCACGACGAGAATTCGAACGGCAAGCTCGATTCGAACTTCATGGGGATTCCCAAGGAGGGCGTGGGCGCCTCAAACAACGCGAAAGGCCATTTTGGACCGCCGAAGTTTCAGGACGCGGCGTTTCAATTCCCGGGCGGACACCTTGGGATAAGGATCGCAATGACCTACTACTAGAGCGAGTTCAAGGAATGGCCGCGGCAACCGGAGCCGTCTTCCCGCAGGGGTTGAAACCCCTTGTTACGCGGCCCTTTTCGGCACGACTGAAGTCGTGCCCTGACACAGAGCCTTCGTAAATTGCACGGTAAGAGAGTTTTTCCGCAACCTGTGAAATCGTGCCCTGACACATCGCGGCATTTTGAAGCACGCTGTAGTTCGCTCCGCCGACAGGAGAGTTCTACTTCTCGCCTTCTTTCAGCAACTGGTCGGCGAGATAGTTGTGAATCTTGGCGTCATCGCGGAGTTTTTCGTAGTATGCATTCCTCAGCACTTGCGTGCGGCTGTCGTGCAGCAGTTGGTGGATGTACTGCTGCACGCGAGGGTCGCTCAACTCGCGCTGGCCGGCAGGTTCCTTTGAAATGAGCTGATAGATGGCGTAGCCAACGGCGCGGTGCGAATCAGGGTCGACGGCCGGAATTACGGCGGTATATTGGCCCGGCTTCAGCTTGCTGATTGCGTTGTAGACTTCAGTCATGGGACGCAGTTGCGACTCATACACAAAACCCATGTCGCCGGCGCTGGTGCTGGTGGCCTTATCCTCTGAGTAATTCATGGCCACGGAGCCGAAGTCCTCGCCGTTTTCAAGTTTGGTGTACAAAGCCTGGATCTTCTTCTTCGCGTCGGCGTCGCCGGAGGCTTTGTTGTTCTGCAGATTGGTGGCCTGCGAAGGAGTGCTGGTGACGGCGATCCTGGCGATTCTATAGCGGGGCTCAATGATATCGAATTCGGACTTGTGAGTGTTGTAGTAGTTGGCAATCTCCCCGTCGGTGATATTGATCTTGGACTCGATTTCCTTGTTCAGCAGCTTGGTTTTTGTAAGCTCGCGCCGGATGTCCCGCTTCAGGTCGTCCAATGTTACGTTGCGCTGTTTTAGCAGCTTATCGAATTCCTCCTGGGTGTGCAGCGCTTTCATATCGGTTACCTTGGCGTTTACGTCTTCGTCGCTGGCGGTGAGATTGAATTTGGCGGCGTACTGCTGAAGGATTTCGTCCTGGATCATATCGTGCAGCGTGGTAAGCCGGTCGATGTTGGCCTGTTCAGGTGTGGGCTGTTGCGGGGTGTCTCCGAGTCTTGCCTTGTAATACTTCTCCAGGTCCGCGCGAAGAATGTCCTTGCCGTTGACGGTGGCCACGACGTCGGGAGCGGGCGAGGAGTGGCAACCGGCCACGGCGGTTAGCAAGGCTCCGCAACAGAGAACAAAACCGGCAAAGCGGTATCGGGCCGGGAAAAACGATTCCTCTTGCAACCTGGTTTCTCCTAAAGGGGCTGGTGTGGCCCCGGCAATCAAGGATAAATCCACAAAGCGGTGCGGCGAAAGCACCATAATGGCTACTTGCCGGCTCCGGGAGACAGGGACGGTTTGGCCGGCAGAGCCGGCGCGGCTTGAGCGGTTGGAGGCTCGACGCCGGCGGCGCGCAGCGCGCGGTCGATTACGAGCCACAATTGTTCTTCTGAAACAAGGCCATCGATTCGCTCCCCATCGACAAACAGCGCGGGGGTTCCTTCAATCCTGAGCGTCTCGGCTTCCAGTTGGGAGGATTCCACCTGCGATTTATCCTGATTGGCCAGGCAGATGTCGAGCTTTGGCGTGTCGAGCTTGGCGAGCGTAGCCTGCTGCCGTGCAACGCGGTCGAGCGCGGCAAAGCTCTTTGCCGGATCGTTGTCCGGGCCGCTGATCTCATCTCCGTGGGCATGAAGGTAATCCACATAGGTCCAATACGTATCCCCGCTCTGTGCGGCCAGGCAGTTGGCGTCAACCGACGCCCGCATGGCCCAGGGATGGATTTGGGTCAGCGGGGCGTCTTTGTAGATGAAGCGAACCTTGTCCTTATAGTGCTGAATTGTGTCTGGAAAGAGCGAAACGTGCATGCGGGCGCAATAGGGGCACTCGAGGTCGTCGAAGTTAATCACGGTAACTTTTGCATTGGGATTGCCGCGAATGGGACGGCCGGCGACGTCAATGGAAAAGACGGGGTTCTTGACCAGGTCGAAGGTATCGAGGCGCGCAAGCGTCTTGCCGTCGGTAGAAATCAGAAAGTCGGCTTGCTGGCTCTTGCCGCCGCGAGTGAAGGTGATGGGCAGCGTGTCATAGCCGTTCACCTGGCTTGGCTTGTGAGCGCCGAGCGTTACCACGTAGTCCTGCGGGATGTTGAACTGGGAACGGACCAGGACTTCGATGCGCCGGTTGAGCACGGCGGGGTCGAGCGCGGTCTGGGTTGCGGTTTGAGCCTTGCAGCCCGCGGTCATCAAAATAGTGAGCAGGCTGACGAATATGCGAATGCGAAGCAAATTTCAATCCTCTAACAGAAAGGATACTCCAGCGGTGCGTGATTCGGCGCTGATGGAACGGACAGATGCCCGGCCGATATTCTGTTGACGCGAGCGCGATTGAAAGGCAAGCAGCGCCTGAGGGAAACCTGCCCTTCGATCCGGCGCAAGAAAAGTGGCTCCTCTTGGGCATACCCGCGCTGGAAGTTTGGGTTGCGCTGCGAGGGCTACCGATGTAGAATTACAGATGTAACATTTTGTCATAATGCTCATCTTCGACTCATCGACGCTGATCCTGATTGCGAAAGTCGAACTGCTTGACGTTTTTTTGAAGGACATTGGAATGGAGATCGCGATTCCGAAAGCGGTTGAGGATGAGTGCTGCGGCGGGAAGAAGACGCTCGATTCACTGTTCATTCGCAAGGCGCTGGACGAGTCCAGAATCAAAGTGAGAAGCGTAAGGGACAGAAAGCTGGTTACGAAGCTGGAAGAAGACTTCAGCATGGGAAAAGGCGAATCCGAATCTATTGCCCTCGCGCTGCAAGAAGGGGCGCTTCTGGTGGGTATTGACGACAAGAACGGAATGAACGCCTGCAAACTTTCTGGAATTCCGTTTACCACGGCGGTAGGCATTCTTGTGCGAAGCTGTGAGAAGGGTCTGATCGGCCGCGGCGACGCACTGGTGAAGCTCGCGGCGCTCGCCAAATTCGGATGGTATAGAAACGACCTTTTGGAAGATGCCAAGCTGCGACTGGAGGAACAGCCATGACCAAGACGATGAGCATCCGGATGGACCGGGACAATTATGA
>CAYWMR010000163.1:0-9801 GCA_964458965.1 uncultured Occallatibacter sp.
CTACACGTTAAGCGACACTCTTTCCCTACACGACGCTCTTCCGATCTCCTGCGGCCGGGCGCGACGCTGAACCAGGCCGCGGGGCAGTTGCAGGCTTTGAGCGCAGACTTGGCGGGGAAGTATCCGCAGGCGAACAGCGAACGCGGCTTTAGCGCGGATTGGCAAACCAAAGCTGAAGGGGGCGGGGTGCAGGTACTCAGTATCCTTGTGCTCGCCATTGCCGGAGCTGTTCTGCTGATCGCGTGCACGAATATTGCGAATCTGCTGCTCGCGCTCAACGACTCGCGCCGGCGCGAGATTGCTATGCGCGCCGCGCTGGGCGCCACACGCGGGATGTTGCTGCGGCAATTGGTGACCGAGTATGCAGTGCTTGCGGCGTTCGGTGTTGCAATCGCCCTGGTACTGGCGCAAAGGCTGATCTCGCTGGTACCGGCGCTTTTGCCCGACATCGGATATCCGGTGGGCTTTGACTTCCGAATTGACCATCGTGTGCTCGCGTTCGCGGCGGCAGCGGGTATTTTATCTGTCCTCATCTGCGGTGTGATCCCGGCACTTTCAACAAGCCGGACTTCACCACTCGATGCCATGCGGACCCAGATGCCGCGAATGGGCAGGTTGAGGATGCCGACACGAAAGTTATTCGTGGTTGCACAGCTGGCGATCTCGATGGCGCTCCTGATCGCAACTGGACTGTTGATTACAGCATTGATTCATATCGAAACCATGAACCTGGGATTCAATAGCGGACAGAACGCAATACTGATGGGAATAGGCGTGGGTGGGAAAGATACACAAAGACAAGCAGATTTCGACGCCATTGTAATGCGCATGAAGGCACTGCCTGGCGTGAAGGACGCGAGCGTGGCGCGTGTTGTTCCATTCCCTGAGAGTGGAGGAGGTGCAACGCAAGTCGTCCTGGCCCCCGGCGAGGTTCCCTCGGAGACGGCTGGAACTCCGGTCTGGTTCAACTCGGTGGACGATGGATACTTTCGCGTAATGAACGTGCCGCTCGTCCGCGGACGGGCCTTCGGAACGCAGGATACTTCCGCCAGCAGAAGGGTAGTTATCGTCAATCGGACGCTGGCAATGAAGCTTTTTGGTACTGCGGATGTGGTGGGGCGACACCTGCGCCTCGGGCGACAGGGACCGATAGATGCGGAAATCATTGGTGTGACTCTGGACGGAAAGTACGCCGATCTGGCAGAGACGCCGCAGCCCTACTTGTACCTGCCAATATCGCAGGAGGGGCGATCCGAAGTAACTTTGATTGTGACAACCGCAGGAAGCGCAGGCGAGTTGTTGCCGGTGGTCAGGAAGGCCCTGCAGCAGACAAGTCCGGCCACTTTGATCATCAACACCCAAACATTAACGGATCACATGCGCTTTGTTACATACCCAAACCGCATGGCAGCGTGGCTTATGGCATCTTTAGGGGGGCTTGCCCTGCTGCTTACCACTCTCGGGCTCTACGGCGTAACGGCATACTCAGTGTCGCGGAGGACTCATGAGATCGGCATTCGAATGGCGCTCGGAGCGCTGAGAGAAGCCGTTTTTGCTCGAGTGCTCGCGGACGGCCTGAAGCTGACGGCTGCCGGCATGGCGCTGGGAATCTGTCTGGCTATGCTGATTGGGCGAGGCATGAGCAGTTTGCTTTACGGTGTGAAGCCAGCAGATCCGGTGGTCTTGTCGGTGGTCGTCTTCCTGATTCTTTCAACCTCGTTCGCTGCACTCATCACTCCCGCGAGGCGAGCACTGCGGATCGATCCGGTGGAGGCGCTTCGCGAAGAGTAGTCGAACCCCGGGCTTGGAAGCGGACGCGAAAAAGTTCGCGAAGGCATATTGCCGGGCGGTATATTGGATCGTTGCCGGAAAAGCCAAAAGGGAGCCTCCAACGGAATGTTGAAAGGGAGGTTGCGGTCGGCTTGACGCAGCCTTTCTGTTCAGCGCGGGGTAAATTTGCGGCGTACATTTCTGTTGCGGCTGGAGAATGCGGATGCAGCTAATGAATGTGAAGAAGAAGGTGTACGACGTGTGCATCGTAGGCTCCGGTGCGGGAGGCGGAACTGCCGCGAAGATACTTACCGAGGGTGGGCTGAACGTGGCGATGCTTGAGGCGGGGCCGCGGCTGGATCCTGACCGGGACTTCAAAGAGCATGTGTGGCCCTATCAACTGGCTCATCGGGGCGCTGGTATCGGGGCCAAAGGACGCGAGGGATTTATCAACGAGTTTCTTGCGCCCAATGGTTTTTGGGAGATTGAAGGCGAGCCGTATACCACCGCGCCGGGCACGACGTTTCAGTGGTTCCGTTCGCGGATTGAGGGCGGCCGCACCAATCACTGGGGGCGGATTGCGCTGCGGTTCGGGCCGGCGGACTTCAGAGCGCGCTCGACCGACGGTATGGGAGACGACTGGCCCATTACATACGAGGAGATTGCGCCATACTACGACAAGGTTGAATCGTACATCGGCGTGTTCGGGTCGAAGGAGAACGTGCCCAATTCGCCGGACGGTATTTTCCAGCCGCCGCCGAAGCCGCGATGCACCGAGACGATTATCAAGAAGGCGTGCGACAAGTTGAATATCACGTGCATTCCGTCGCGGCTCGCGATTTTAACCCAGGCCCTGAACGGACGCGATGCATGCCACTATTGCGCGCAATGCGGACGTGGATGCAGGTCCGCCTCGAACTTCAGCTCGAGCCAGGTAATGATTCCGCCGGCAGCGGCGACAGGACGCTTGACGATGATTGCCAACGCGATGGCCCGCGAAGTGGTGCTGGGAGCGGACGGGAAAGCCGAGGCGGTTTCGTACATCGACAAAGCGACAGGGACGGAACAGCGCGTGTATGCAAGAGCCGTTGTGCTGGCGGCCAGCGCCTGCGAATCGGCGCGGCTGCTGTTGAATTCGCGTTCAGCGAGCTTCCCCAATGGGCTTGCGAATTCATCGGGAGTGGTGGGGCGGTATTTGACGGACTCAGTGGGCAGCGATCTCGCCGGCTACTTTCCGCAACTGGAAAAAATGCCTTCCCACAACCACGATGGCGTCGGCGGCATGCACATGTACATGCCCTGGTGGCGGTTTGGGAAAAAGAACGAATTTCTGCGCGGGTATCACATTGAGTTTGGCGGTGGACGCGGCATGCCGGGAGTGGGAAATTTCGATGGCGTGTGCACCGGGCATGAGGGCTACGGAGTGAGCTTGAAGCAGAAGTGCCGCAGCTCTTACGGGACGGTGATTGGGTTCAGCGGGCGTGGCGAGATGATTCCCAACGAGAAAAGCTACTGCGAAGCGGACCCGGACGTTAAAGATAAGTGGGGCATTCCCGTGCTGCGTTTTCACTGGGAGTGGGGCGAGAACGAGCGGAAGATGGCTATGGATATGCAGGAGACCTTCCGATCGATTATCGAAGCCGGTGGCGGCACGGTGCTCGCCGGGACGCGGCGTCATCCCATGCCCGCTCCAGATGCCAGTCAACCGGCCCCGCTGAGAATTTCGCAAGGGGGCGAGATCATTCATGAGCTCGGAACGGTGCGTATGGGCAACGATGCCAAGACTTCGGCATTGAACCGGAATTGCCAGGCGCACGATGTGAGGAATCTGTTTGTGGCCGACGCTGCTCCGTTTGTGACGAATGCGGACAAGAATCCGACGCTTACGATAATGGCGCTTTCGTGGAGAACCTCGGAGTATCTGCTGGATCAAGCGAAGAGGGGAGAGATATAAAACAGCCTATGAATATAGATCAGGTAACACGACGCGCGGTATTGAAGTCGCTGAGCATGGGCGCGGTTGCGGGCTCGGTGCTAACGGTGATTCCGCTGCAGGCTGCGGAACATGTGCATAACATGATTGAGAGCGAGAAGGCCGATAACAAGGCAGGGGTGTACACGCCGAAGTACTTCGATGCGCATGGATACAAGACGCTGCAGGCTCTGTGCGAGACGATTCTTCCGGCGGATGCGGATAGCGGCGGGGCCGTGGAGGCCGGCGCTCCTGAGTTTATCGATTTGCTGACCAGCGAGAATGCGAATTATCAATCGGTGTTGGGCGCGGGGATGAAGGGTCTCGACTCGACGTGTTTGAGCCGGTATGGCAAGGCGTATTTGGAATGCACGCCGCAACAGCAGAGCGAGATTCTCGATCTGATTGCGTACCGCAAGAATGCGTTGCAGGATGAAAGCATCAGCCATTCGGTGGAGTTTTTCTCGCTGCTAAGGAACCTTACCGCGGATGGGTTTTTCACCAGCAAGATTGGGATCAAGTATCTGGGCTACAAGGGGAATACATTCTTGCTGGAGTTTCCTGGATGCCCGCCGGTGCCGGGGTTGTAGAGGCGACGGAAAAAAACGGCTGACCTGATTCCGCCGTACACTGCGCCCAAAACAAGTATGCGCAATGCCGGATGGAATCCCAGGTCAGCCACGGTTTCAGCTTGGTTCAGGGGGAAACTCGAGCAGTTCTAGCTGCCAATCACCTGATGGTGCTTGTGTTCCTCTTCGTGCCGGATGCGCTCCCGTTCCTGGGTTTCGCGCTCGACCTCGGCGTCGACATTTTTGTTGGTGTCGTGGACTGCATCCTTGACGTTGCCCCAGGCCTTCTCGGCCTTTCCCTTGATCTGCTGCCCGGCGCCTTTGACTTGCGCGTCTGTGTCTCCGGTCCATTCGCCAATCTGACGTTTCGCGCGTCCGGCAACGTCGTCCATCGTGCCTTGCACTGTGTCCTTGTTCATTTTCCACCTCCGTGGATATTGAGTTACGGCATTGTTATGGCACGGAATTGTGCCCATTCTCCGACAAGAATCCAACCGCTCCTTGCGCGGTCAGACGATGGGTCTGCGGCCTGAGATCAACTGCAGAATCAACACCACCAAGGCAATCAAGAGCAATAAGTGGATGTATCCGCCCAGCGTGTACGAGCTGACGAGTCCCAGAAACCACAGGATGAGAAGAATTACAAAGATTGTCCAAAGCATGTGATCACCTCCTGAGGTGTTTCTGCCGCTCATTCCGCGGCAACCTATGCTTTGAAGCACGATTGATAACCGATGGTTGTTTGCGGCGAAAAAGATTTCTGACTCAATTGATTGCATTTGATTTGCGATGCCCGCAAGCAAACCCGTGCGGGAATTTGTGCAACCAATAGCTGGTAGGTTCGCGATTTGGCATTCAAAAATCACGGCATTGCGGTACGGAGTTTGTTCAAAGGGAGTGCAAATGGCTGTGATGATGCAGGCGTTTTACTGGGATGCGCCATCAAAGGAAAACAAGCGCGGAGAGTGGTGGAATCATCTCGCCGGGAAGGTTCCGCAACTTGCTTCTTCCGGTATCGATGCACTGTGGCTGCCGCCATTTTCGAAGGCCACATCTGCTGACTCAAACGGCTATGACCCCTACGACTACTTCGATCTTGGCGACCTGGATCAAAAGGGTTCAGTAAAAACTGCATATGGGAATCGCAGTGAGCTTGAGAGACTTATTCAAATCCTGCATGAACATAAGATGACCGCAATCGCGGATATGGTCATCAACCATAACTCCGGCGCCGATGAAGAAGAAGTCAATCCACTGGACGGTAAGAAGCGATGGACAAAGTTCACGCCGAAGAGCGGGAAGTTTCCTCGTGATTGGAACTGTTTTCATCCATGCCGCTACGAAAAGGTGATGATCGAGGGTGAGCAGTTTGGCGGATACCCGCACTTGTGCCACCGCAATCCACGCGTGTATGAGGCGATGTTCGAATATGCTCGACTGGCTATTGAAGAGCTGGATTTCGATGGAATGCGGTTTGACTTTGTAAAGGGGTTTGGGGCGTGGATGATCGGTCTGCTCGCAAAGTATCAATATCAAAAAAGGGATGGCGTTGAATTCACTCCTTTCGTTGTCGGAGAGTATTGGGCAGGCCCGGAAGATATCGATGGCTGGCTCGACGGAGTGCGGGCAGTTACCGATCAACAGATTGCGGCATTCGATTTTCCGTTGCGATACAAGCTCAAGGATGTGTGCGACAAACTCAACGACGACCTGCGCAACCTGACTGACGGCGAGTCTGTTTCCGCGGCGCGCCCGTTCAATGCTGTGACGTTTGTGGAGAATCACGACATGCGGGGCAACGAAGTGGTGAATGACAAGATGCTTGGTTACTCGTTCATCCTTACAGGGGACGGGTATCCATGCATTTTCTGGTGGGACTACTTCAATTGCGAACTCGCGCGCCCCGGCTCGCCCAACGGCATCGATGCGCTTATCGCAGCGCATCACAAGCACGCGGGCGGGGAGTCATCTGTCCTTCATGCGGATCCCGATCTTTACATCATGCAGCGCGGAGGAACTGAGGCGCAGAGCGGCCTGGTGTACGTGCTCAACAATCTGGGAAGCCAATGGAGCGGAACTCAAATAAAGACGAAGTGGGTGAACCAGAGGTTCAAGCCGGTGGCATGGGATGGCCATGATACGGCCCAACCGGATGAGCGTACAACGGATGGCGATGGTAATGCGGAGTTCCCTGCGCCACCACGCGGATACTGCGTCTACGCTCCGTTTGCTGACTAGATTTCCGCGCGGAATTGAAGTTGCATTCAAGGTCCAAAGGAGGAAACGATGTTACTAATTATTCTTCTCATCATCCTGATTCTCGGATCGGGATATGGTGGTTATCGGATGGGGCCGGGCTGGGGTTACTACGGCGGCGGCGGCCTGAGTCTGCTCTTCACAATCGTGCTGATTTTGCTGCTTCTGCAAATCATCTGAACAAAGCGTGTGGGTGCGGTCTCGTGTCGCAAGATCTGCATGACAGTGTGCCTGGCCACGCTTGGTCGAATGTGGATGAGTGTCGAACAGGAACGGCTTCAAGCGACTGGCGGCTCAGAAGCTTTCCGCGGGTTCCTGTCTGCCGATAGGGCCTTTACACGTTCGTAGGTTGCTTGCATTTCATCCAACTCCTGATCGGTGAGCCGTTCAATGTCGATCATGTGATTCCGAGCCTTGTCCACAGCGCGGATCAACTCGTTCAGCTTGAGATTGATGGCTCGCGCATCGCGGTTCTGGTTGTTCTGGATCAAAAAGACCATGAGAAATGTCATCAGTGCCGTACCGGTGCTCATGATCTGAGCCCACGCACCGGAGTAATGAAACATGGGGCCTGAGGCCGCCCAGATTACGATTACCAATCCTGCTCCGACGAACGCCCAGGTGGATCCGAGCCATGCGGAGGCTGCGGAGGCGAATCGTCCGAAGTGGTCATGCACGGTTCGGGCTCTATCGTCGGCAGCCTGCTTCTTCATGGATTTGTTCCTCTTAGTCTTAGATGCCGGTTTTATGGTGCGCCCTTTTGCTGCTTACCGCTGTCGCGTACAAAACACAGGGCGCAGCAAAGAGCGGCAGCACCGCCCGCTGCGATAAACTTCAATCCGTGAGACTTACGTTGAATCGTGTTCGCGGACTATGCTCCAGCGTGTTGATTGGCGCTCTTTCGATTCCAGGGGATTGCGTGGGGCAGCAGTCGCCGCAGCCTGCGAAGGTGGAGCAGGTGGAGCTTGCGCTCCCGGTGCGGCCTGGCGAGCCGCAAGCGGCGGCGCAGACACAAAGCCACCCCCCGGAACACCAGGGGATGGGGGGGATAGCCGGAGGTGTGCAGGCGGCGCCGGTTTACGACGCGGAGAAGCGTCCGATTACCGCGGGCGGCTTTGTGGACACGGGCACAGTGGTATTCCAGGACATTACCAAACAGGCAGGGCTTTCTAGCTGGACTCACAAGATGGGGGTTCCGGAGAAGAAGTTCATAGTTGAAACGAACGGGTCGGGCGTGGGGTTGATTGACTATGACAACTCTGGGTGGCTTTCTATCTATCTGGTGAATGGATCGACTTTTGATGCGCTGGACGGCAAGGAAGAGGCGCCACATGCCGCGCTCTACCACAACAATCGCGATGGAACATTTACGGACGTGGCCGCCAAGGCCGGCGTGACCAACGATCGCTGGGGTTATGGCGTGAGCGTGGCCGACTACGACAACGACGGCTGGCCGGACATTTATGTGGGCAACTACGGGAAGAACCGTCTCTACCACAATAACCACGATGGGACGTTTACCGATGTGGCCGAGAAGGCGGGCGTGGCGCTGGGTAACTGGTCGCCTGGGTCGGCCTGGGGCGACTACGACGGCGACGGACTGCTGGATCTCTACGTGACGGGCTATGTGCACTTCGACCGGGACAACCTGCCGATTTCCGGGTCGAAGGCGGTGGGATACGCCAACTGCCAGTACAGGGGCGAGACAGTAAACTGCGGGCCGAGGGGCTTGAAGGGCGAGCCGGACCATCTCTTCCATAACAATGGAGATGGAACCTTTACCGATGTAACAGTAAAGGCGGGCGTGGAAGACAAGGAGCGGTATTACGGGTTCTCTACGATTTTTGTGGACATTGCGGGGAACGGCAGGCCGGACCTGGTGGTGGGCAACGACTCGGAACCCAACTATCTATACATAAACAAAGGGGATGGAACGTTCGACGATCAAAGCTATGTTTCGGGATTCGCGTTGAACAAGGATGGGCGGGAGATTGCTTCCATGGGGATCGCGGTGGGCGACTACGAGAACAATGGGCTGATCGACCTGTTTGTGACGGACTTTGGCGACGACTACAAGGTGCTCTATCGCAACGACGGCGATGCGAGCTTTTCCGACGTGAGCTATAAGGTGGGAATCGCGCAGACCACGATTCCATTCGTGGGCTGGGGCGACGGGTTTCTGGACTACGACAACGACGGCTGGCTGGATCTTTTCATGGTGAACGGCCACGTGTATCCCCAGGTTGACCAGCACGAATGGGGCACATCGTTTGCCGAGCGATCGCTGTTGTTTCATAACGTTCCGGATGCCAAGGGACGGCGGTTTGAGTATGTTCCGCCAGTGAAGGGGTCGGGGCTGGCGGTGGTGACCCCGGCGCGTGGAGCGGCGTTTGGCGATTTGTTCAATGACGGAAAGATCGACGTGATCATCAATCCCATCGACGGGCCGCCGACGCTGCTGCGGAACGTGAATCCGGACCATCATCACTGGGTGGAGATGAAGCTGGTGGGGGGGACGGATCGGGCGACGGGTAAGAAAAGTCCGCTGGACGCAACATGCGCAACGGTTTACCTGAAGGCCAACGGGATGCGGATGCGCCAGGATGTACTGGCCAGCGGGAGCTATATTTCGTCGAACGACCGGCGGCTGCACTTTGGACTGGGCGACGCGACGGACGCCGGAGTTGCGGAGATTCATTGGCCGTCGGGCGCAAAGGAGATGGTGAAGATTCCCGCGGAGGACCGCATCTATACCATCACCGAGGGCAAGGGGATTACTGGGGCGCTTTGCGGGGGCGCGGCTTGCAAAGGCAGGGATTAGGGAGTAGGGAGTAGGGAATAGGGAATAGGGATTCGGGATTAGGGAACAGAGGCTTGGATTGGCGGCCTCTCCTGGGTCTGTTGGATTGCCGATTTTGCGCTGGAAAAGTGTGCGCACTTGCAAAACCAGTATCGTCCACGGCCCACGAAAAAGCTGGTTGTGTTGTGGTGTACCGCGACATATTTGAACAAAAGCTAAGCGCGATAGAAACCTCGGGTTTTGACTATAGATTTCTTGCGCAAATGATGCGCTCCGATCCTGCAAAAACATGAAAAGCGAAGGTTTTTAGGTGCTTATTTGAAGCATTATTGCGTATTATTTGTGCGCATTGGGTACGGTGGGGATAGAGACAGTGAAGAAGTGAATGAGTGAAGAAGTGAAGAAGTGAAGAAGTGAATGAGTGAAGAAGTGAA
>CAYWMR010000164.1:0-9771 GCA_964458965.1 uncultured Occallatibacter sp.
TACTCGTGGCGGGCGATGGCGGCTCGAATCTGCGCCGGAGTCTTGCCGGCCTTGGTTTGGCTGAAGGCGAAGAAGGCCTCTTTGGCGCAGGTGTCGCACTCGGTGCCGTGCAGCCCCTCATAGCAGCTGCGCAGGCTGGTGTGGCCCAGCGAACGGTCGCAACGGCAGTTGCAGGGCAACTGATAGAGCACGTTGCCAATCTGGACCGCCTGCTGGTAAACGTGCCTCTGCCAGGCATAGGCGAAGTGCTCGCCGGTGAGCTGCGCACCATGCAGAATCGGCGGCAGCGCGCTTATCTTCAGCGGTGCGGAGGCGTGATAGGCGGGAACGTCGTCTGCAGGGTTCGTCCATTGTGCATAGCAGGCCGCAGTAAGCACGAAGACGCCCAAACCCAAAACCCAGCGGCGCTTGAGCAAATTCTTCATCGTGGATTCTCCCCTTCCATTGTAACCCGAATCCGGTTTGGCCCGGAACCGGGGATGACACAGTAGAGAAGGGAACTGGGGCTTGCATCCGGCTCGTCGCAAACAAAAAAAGACGGCACGAACGGTGTTGCTGTTCGTGCCGGGAGGCCAGTGACGCAACTTACTTCCAGCTCGGGTGCGACAGGCTCTGCCGCTCCATCACTGGAATATATACACCATAGCATAGATTGGGGTGAATACAAATACAAAAATCGAAATTATTTTTTCTCCGATACAGGCAATCCTTATTTCTTTCCCCGCATCTAACATGCAGTCAATTTGACTGGGCCGCGCTCTAAGAAAGATTCGATCGATGGGTTCGTGAAAAAATGACAAATACTTTGGAATCTGATACTTCTTCCACTTCTCAATTGTCCACGGCATCCCCGTCAGGCTGGTTCAAGGTGGCTGCGTTTGCTGCGGCTTCCGCGCTAGCCGGGGGCCTGGCTGCGGCCTGGTGGTACCGAAATACCCTGAAAACGCTCCGTCAGGAGGGTGAAAACCCCTCAAATCCACATTTTGGGATTCCTGAGGACGAGTCGCCCGGCCAGCCCTGATCGCCCAGGCCGACCCGCTCAGGACAACTGGTCCACCTCGGCCGCCAGCTCGAAATCCTTCGCAGTCAGCCCCCCCGCATCGTGGGTCACAAGCGCCAGCCGTACCTTGTTGTATCGAATATCTATATCCGGATGGTGCCCTGCCTCCTCGGCCAGGACGCCAACCCGGTTCACAAAGCGCAGTGCGGCGCAAAAATCTCCAAACTGAAAAATTCGCGCCAGCTCACCGGCCTCTACATGCCAGGCGGGCAGCTTAGTCAATTGCGAAGTGACTTCTACATCGGAAAGAGCGGGCATGATCTCGGCTCCAGTGAAAAATATCGGCTCACGTTCTTGGATGCGGAATTCCGGCCCACGCTCGCCCTGAAAAGGACTTCAGAGCGGCCGCGGAGGGATTGAGCTGGCAATGTCAAACGTGGAAAACCGCGCGTTCTGGCCGGTAATCTCCGATCGCAACTCGTGCCAAAGCTCATTGGGAATCTTGAGAAAAACTTCCACAACGGATGGGTCAAACTGCGTTCCGGAGCAGCGCAGAATCTCCTCGCGAGCCGCGTCGAAGCTGCGCGCCCGGCGGTAGGGCCGATCGCTGGTGATCGCGTCAAGCGTGTCGGCTACGGCAAAAATACGCGAGCCGACCGGAATCTCGCGCCCGCGCAGTGCGCTCGGGTAGCCGCTCCCGTCGTAGTGCTCCTGATGAGAGAAGACGATCTCCGCCGCCTCGGAAAGAAACGGAATCTTGCGCAACATCTGGTACCCGCGCGTGCAATGCTCCCGCATCGTTTCCTGCTCGTCCGGATTCAGCGTCCCGGGCTTGCGAAGTATCTCGTCCGGAATCGCCATCTTGCCGATATCGTGCAGAAACGCGCCGCGCGCAATTACCTTGATCTCCGCCGGGGAGATTCCCATCGCCCGCGCAAGCGCTATCGTGTATGCGGTCACCCGCTTTGAATGTCCCTCGGTTTCCGAGTCCTTCAAATCCAGTGCATCCCCAAGCGCCTCCAGAGTCACGTCGTAGGAGTGCTCCAGCTCTTCCATCGCCTGGCGCAGCATCTCCGTCCGGGCGCGCACCACCTGTTCCAGGTTCTGCTGATAGTTATGGCTCTCCTGCAGAGCCTGCCGGTGGTCCAGAGCGCGCTGAACGGTACTCACCAGGTGCTCCCGCTCGAAGGGCTTCAGCAGATAGTCGTACGCGCCGCGGCGCATCGAGTCGATGGCCACGCTGATGTCGTGGATCGCGGTGACCATCACCACCGGAAGCTGCGGCTGCTGTCCATGCACGCGTTCCAGAAGCGCAATGCCATTCCCGTCCTGCATCACAATGTCGGTCAACACCAGGTCAAAGGCGTTCCGTTCCAGCACTTCCAGAGCTTCGCGGCCGCTCGCAGCCATCTGGACGTCATATCCCTGGCGTTCCAGCGTCACTCCAATCATCGACCGGACGTGGGCCTCGTCATCCACAACCAGGATCCGCGCTGGCCGTTGATGCCGCGAAGTCCCGTGCGCCGAAGCTTCCGGGCGCGACCCCACCGCGGGCGGCTGTGCTCCGACTCCTGCTATGTTCGATGACAAGCCGAAACCTCCCAGAAACTTCGCCAACCCCGGCAACGGATGCGAAGCCGCACTCCACGATGAGATCGTTCCGCCCTTGTGGCCCTCAAAAACCGGACCGCCTGCAAAACTGTTTCAAGTCACTACAAAATCAAAAGCTTCTGTTCTGCTCAAGTCTATTGCAGGTACGAGCCTGGCCTGTCCTGCGTTCCAGGGGAGCGAACCATGGCGGTCAATGGACCTCCATTCCGGACCACCATTACTCAAAAACCTGAATCCAGAGAACCTGAAAGGCATTCAATCAATACAACGAAAAAAGGTAAAATGATAACTTTCAGTAAAACAATTCAACTGCCCACGCGGCTGGTGATTAAGATACCTGACGAGTCGCTCACTTCCCAGCATGTTTTTTCGACATCGTAGTGAAACGCTACGCCAACGCAGGGGCCAGCGCAACAAGTTTCCATCGGCAAAGTTACACTTTCGATTCGTAACAATACAGTTTGGGTGCGCCCGATTAAGAAAATGAAGGGAATACCCTACCCCTAATGCGGGATAGAGTCCCGCATTGCAAGATACATTATTCGTCAAAAGTTGAGCCGGCGGGTATTTAGAAACTAGTCACCCTCATTCAGCAGCCCGTGCCCACCGGTTCAAGCCTGCCTACGGCTCTTTCTTCTGTAGCGCGCGGCGGGCATCGGCCCATCCCGCCTTGGTAACCTGACGGGCCCGCCCAACCGCAAGTGACCCCGCCGGTACGTCCCTGGTGATACACGATCCGGCGCCGATGTAGGCCCCGTCCTCGACGCTGATCGGCGCCACCAGCGTGGAATCGCTGCCGACAAACACGCCCTTGCCGATCGTGGTGGGGTGCTTGTGAACGCCGTCGTAGTTGCAGGTAATAACCCCTGCGCCAATGTTCGTGCCCTCGCCTATCTCCGCGTCCCCAAGATAGGTCAGGTGGTTGGCCTTCGCCCCCTTGCCGAGCCGGGCTTTCTTGGTCTCGACAAAGTTGCCCACGTGGGCGTCTTCGCCAATCTGGCTGCCCGGCCGCAGGTGTGCGAAGGGCCCGATTTTCGCCCCATCTTCAACCGTGCTTTCCCCCAGCACGCAGCCCTGCCTCACCAGCACCCGCTCGCCCAATGTGCAGTTCTCAATCACCGTATACGACCGGATCAGGCAATCCGAGCCGATACGAGTCCGCCCCAGCAATTGCACAAATGGCTCAATAACCGCATCCGGCGCAACTTCTACTTCCGCATCGATGACGCATGTCTCCGGCCGGAAGATGGTTACGCCGGCCGCCATCAATCGGCTGGCGCTTGCGGCGCGAAGGCTGCGGTCCAGATCAACCAGTTCCGCGATGGTGTTTGCGCCCAGAACCTCGGCCGCGTCCGCTGCAGGGTCGGCAACGACACGCTCACCGGCCGCGCGCAGCAGCCCTGCCATGTCAGTGAGGATGATCTCCTTGTTTGCGTTGCGGTCGTGGAGCTGGTCGAGATGAGCAAGCAAAGGCGCGGTGCGGAAGGCGTAAATCCCGGTGTTGATCTCGCACAGGTTTTGCTGCTCGGGCTTAAGCGATTTCTGCTCGACGATGGCCTCGACTTCAGGCAACAAGGCGTCTTTGCGAACAATGCGGCCATAGCCCGTGGGATCATCGGGAGCGGCGGTAAGAATTGTCATGGCTGCTTTGTGCGCTCGATGAAACTGCCAGAGTTGCTCGATGGTTTCAGGCCGGATGAGCGGCACGTCGCCGGAGAGCACAAGGATGTTTTCGTATCCGGCGATGGCTGCGGCCGCACACTGGATTGCATGGCCGGTGCCGCGCTGTTCGGCCTGCTCAACGAAGTGGATCCCGGTGGCAGCAACAGCCGCCTTTACCCGCTCCGCCTGGTGCCCCACAACGGCAAAAATGTTGTCTGGCGCAACAATCTTGCTGGCCGCTGCAATCACGTGCCCCAGCAGCGGTTTGCCGCCGATCTCGTGCAGCACCTTCGGCCGCCGCGACTTGAGCCGGGTCCCCTTTCCGGCCGCCATGATTACCACTGCCAGTTTCAAGGCCGCTGCGGCCCCCATTTCGGGCCCCGCATTGCTTTCCAGTTCGTCGCTCACGGTTTCTTCTCTGCCTGGCCTGCCGGCTTGCCCGGCATCGGTATGGTGATGTCGATCGTCTGTGCCGGCCCCAGCTTCAACTCTTCCAGTCCCGGCTTGATCTCCGGCCCATTGCCCACCACTAGAATGGCCAGCTTATCGGGGTGAATATACTTCTTTGCCGCTGCCGTCAGATCTTCCAGCGTCACCTTCTCCAGGCCGGCCTTGTATGTCTCAAGATAATCCGCTGGATAGCCGTAGAACTCCAGTCGCACCCGCTCACCCAGCACCTTGTCTTTGGTGTCGTAGCGGAATAGGAATGAGTTCAGGATATTGTCCTTGGCCCGCGCCAGCTCCTCCGCCGTGAAAGGCTTTGAGGTAAGTCCCTGAATCTCATCCAGCGCGGCCTTCGTTGCATCCACAGTCGACGCGCTCTTGGTGCGCACGATTACGCGAAAAGTGCCAGGATGGTCGTAGTCGAAGTTCAGCCCGCCACCTACGGCATAGGCCAAACCCAGCTCGGTTCGCACTTTTTGGAACAGCCGGCTTGCAAACCCGCCGCCAAGAATCTCATCCATGATCGCCAGCGAGGGAACATCGGGACTATGGCGATCCGTACCCAATCCCACAATCGCCACGTTCGATTGGTTTACATCTTCCTTGTCGATGAAATACACGCTCTGCTTTGGATCGGAGAACACATCGTGGCGGGCAGGCAATGCCTTCACGGGCGGCAAGCCTTCAAACGCCGCGCGCAGTTTGGCTTCCATCGGCGCGGAATCGAAGTCGCCGCTGACGCTCACAATCAATTTGCCGCCAATCGTCCGGTCGTGCCAGGACTTCAAATCGTCCACCGTAACCGCGCCAATGGTGGCCAGCTCAGGCTGACGGGTGTAGGGGCCATTGGCCCCATAAACCAGCTTGGTCGATTCGCGGCCGGCGATTCCGCTGGCATCGTCGTTGCGCCGGACGATCCCCGTAGCTTCCTGTTGCTGAGCAAGCTGAAGCTTGTCGGCTTTGAAATCGGGATGCAACAGCAAGTCCAACGCCAGCGTGAAAACTTGATCCGCATCCCCTTTCAGCGAATCCCACGACAAACTCGTCGAGTCATCGCCGCCTCCCGTCTCAATGTGCGCGGCCTTGGCCTCCAGCAGATCGTCCAGTGCATCGCCACCCATTTTGGCCGTGCCGCTGGTCCGCCAGGCTTCGCCATACATCCCCACAAGGCCCGTCTTGGCCGCGTCCTCATCCCGCGATCCGCCCGGAATCAAAACCGATCCCGACACGAACGGCAACTCGTGATCCTCCTGCAAAAACAGAACGATGCCGTTCTTCAGCACAATCCGTTTGGGCTGCTGCGGCTTAAAGTCGTGCAGCTTGGGTACAGGAATCTGCTCCCAAGGCTTGCTCTGCTGCGCATTCAGCGCGGTCGGCGCAGCCAACGTCCCCAGAAGAGCGCAAGCAAGCGCAAACACACGAAGCATCTTTACAGACTGTTCACTGTTCACTGTCCACTGTTCACTCGTTGGGCTCTTCATTCCGCGCCTCCATCCTTCTTGGCTGCTGCTGCGGGGGCTTCGGTATCGATCTCGGCGGTGGTCCGATTGCTGGCCACAAACACCTTGTTCGCTACGCGTCGAATATCCGCCTTGCTCACCTTGTCCACCTTGTCCAGTTGCTTGAATAGCTCGCGCCAGTCGCCATACCGCGTCTGGTACTGGGCCAGATTGTTCGCCAGTCCCTGATTGTCGGCCAGTCCGCGCAGCAGGTCGGCCCGCGTCCGGGTCTTATACATCTGCAACTCATCGTCGGTCACATCCGCCGTCTTGATCCGATCGATCTCTTTATGGATGGCGTCGCGCATCTCCGCCGGCGTGTGCCCCGGCAGAGGCACTGCATAGAACGCGAACAGGCCAGGATACTTGTCGCCCGGGAACGGGCTGAATCCCTGCGCCGCCGCTGCTATCTGCTGCTGCTCCACCAGGCTCCGGTAAAGCCGCGAAACCCGCCCGTTCGACATGATGTCGCTGATTGCGTCATAAACCGCATCGTCAGGGTCCTTATAGTCCGGCCGGTGATAACCCTCAAGGAAAAACGGCTGCGTCTGTTCGCGGATCACAACCGTCTTCTCCGCAAACTGTTTCGGCTCAATCGTGGTCATCTCCTCCGGCTTTGGCCCGGCGGGAATCTTGCTGAAATACTTCTCCAGCATCGGCATTGCTTCAGCCGCCTTCACGTCGCCCACCACGGCAACCACAATGTTCGATCCGGCGTAGTATTTCTGGTGGAACGCCAAAGCCTCGGTGGCGTTGATCTGGCTGACTTCGCTGGGCCAGCCCACTCCGCTGCGCCCATAGTTGTGTGCCACGTAGGCCGTCGCCAGAAACTGCTCAACCAGCCGCCCAATGGGGTTCGAGTCGGTCCGCATCCGCCGCTCTTCCACCACCACATCCCGCTCTTTATAGAACTCCCGCGGTACCGTATCGGAGAGCCGCCCGCTCTCAAGCCACGCCCACAACTCCAGCCGGTTCTCCGGCATCGACCAGAAGTACACGGTCTCGTCCAGCGCCGTAAAGGCATTCAGGCCCTCGGCTCCGTTGCGCTCCGCCACGTCGGTAAACTGATTCGGGACCACATACTTGTGCGCCTCCTTCTGGGCATCCAGAAAGGCCTGCTTCAGCTTGGCAACCTGGGTATCGTCGCGCCCCACGGCCTTCAGATACTCAGCCTCGTAGGCGTCGTTCGCCGCCTCCACCTTGGCCAGCGCAACCTTCTCGGCGGCGTAATCCGTGGTGCCAATCTCGCTGGTTCCCTTGAAAGCCAGGTGCTCGAACATGTGCGCCAGCCCGCTCTGGCCCGAGGGATCGTTCACGTCCCCAGCATCAATAAAGGTGGAATAGCTGAAGACCGGCGCCTCCGGCCGCTCGCAGATCACGATCGTCAGTCCGTTGGGCAGCACTTTGGTCGTAATTCGCTGCTCGAAACTCTTCAGGTCCTGCGCCCGCGCGCCGGCCATGGCCACCGCCGCCAGCGCAAATCCCAACAGCCCTCTCGAAAACCACGGAAAAGTCCTGTTTCGCATCCATGCTCCTTATTCCGGGGCGCAACCGCATCCCCCGCACTCTTCCAAGCTAGTGCTATAGGCCGGGAAGGGTCAAACTGCGTGCCCATGCACGGACGCAGTTATCCAGGTTCTCCCGGATCCAAACCACACCTGTGCTAGGCTCAAATTCTGCATGAAAGGCAATACGATGACGAACAGGCAGCGCGCCTTCTGGACCATCGCGGCCCTCATCGCGGGCTTCTGTCTGCGCGCGTGGTTTGTCCTCATGCATCCTCGCATTGGCGGGGATGGAGCCGTTTACGGCGACATCGCAAAGAATTGGCTGCAAACCGGCATCTACGGCCTTACAGGGCCGACTGGAGTAAGGCCTACGCTGATGCGTCTTCCGGGCTATCCACTTTTTCTTGCCATCTGCTTCAAAATCTTTGACGCTCATGGCTATCCAGCGGCGCTGTGGATCCAATGCTTCGTGGATCTGGCAACGTGCCTGTTGGTAAGCGGCATTTCAAGGGAGATTGCCGGGGAAAACAGCAAAGCGGCGTTGATAGCGCTCTGGATCGCTGCACTCTGTCCATTCACCGCGAACTTCGCGGCTGCGGCTTTGACCGAGACCCTAAGCCTGTTTTGTGTAGCCCTGGCATTTTATTCATTGATAAGGTGGCGTCGAAAGCTTACCTCTGCAACACGGATAAGTGGGGACGACAGACAGCGCTCATCGTCATCCAATGCGATGAACCTGTGGATATGGGTGATAACCGTTGCCATGGCCTATGCAACTCTGTTGCGGCCCGATGGCGGGCTTCTTCCCGCGGCAGTTGTGCCAGCCATGATCTGGGTTGTCTGGCGTCATGGTTTAGGCCCAATTCGCGGGTTTGGTGCTGTAGCTTTATGTTCCGCACTTACACTGTTGCCGCTCATTCCCTGGACGGCACGCAATGCGCGCACATTCCATCGGTTTCAGCCCCTGGCCCCGAAATATACCGCAGAACCTGGCGAAGTTTCAGGGGATGGGTTCCATCGGTGGTACCGGACATGGGCGATTGATTACGCCTCGACGGTGTCGATTTACTGGAAGTATGACATGGAAAGTATGGACATCGGGGAACTCCCCAGGCATGCGTTCGATTCCGGCGAGCAGTATCAAAAGACTGACAAGCTGTTCAGTGATTACAACGAACTTGGCGAGACGACACAGGCAATCGACGATCGCTTTGCCGAGTTGGCGAGTGAACGTGTAGCTGCGAACCGAGTAGGGTACTATCTGCTTTTGCCCTCTGCGCGCGTGGCAAATATGTGGCTAAGGCCTCGCACGGAGCTACTGGATATGCCGGCGCAGTGGTGGAGATACAAGGAACATCGGGCGGCGACTCTGTTTGCGGCCTTCTATGCGGCGCTGAATCTCGCCTATCTGGCGGCGGCGCTGCTTGGGTTTGTGCGCGCCTTGCAGCAGCGAAACAGCTTGCCGGTGCTTTGGGCCGCTGCGGGTTTCATCGCGCTTCGGTGCCTGCTTCTTGCAACGGTGGACAACTCCGAGCCGCGGTATGTGCTGGAGTGCTTTCCCCTGGTGATTGCGCTCGCGGCGGTGTTCCTGGCTGGCAATCAACGCAAATCGCCTCCGGGCATCAATTCTGCTGAGTCCATCAGCTCCCCACGAACGACTCCATTCGGTTCTTGATACCATAAAAACTCCATGCAACCTGCCCGCCCAGATCGCCGACTCCTGATCCCTGTCCTCAGGGCCGTAATCGAGATCGCATTCATCGTCTTCCTGTTCTATTCCAACCTGCTGATGGGCGAGTTCACCGCTTCCAACTCCCGCGGCAAAAGCATGGCCTTCGCTCTTCACGACATCTTCACCGCCACCAACCTCGTAATCGCCCTCATCTCCGCGCTCATCGGCTACGTAGTGTTCGAGCACCTGCGCAAGAAGTTCTAGCCCCGGCAACGATCCACCGTCCTTGACCACGCCCGGCACATTTCCGTATGGCCTCCCTGTAGCGCCGTGTATGACATCGTCGGCATTGTCAAGGCATTTTTTACGGTCCTT
>CAYWMR010000165.1:0-8673 GCA_964458965.1 uncultured Occallatibacter sp.
CCGACCCCAGCACAAATCCCAGGCCCATCCCCAGGCCGATAATCTCAATTCCCATGGGGTTGGTGCTGGCGTGCGCCACGCCCTTCCACTCGTGCATGTATTGGAGCGGAACTGAAGCCTTCAGCCCGCTCCACCCGCCAATGTTGCGCAACCCCAGCAGCACCAGCGGCAAGAATCCCGCAATGATCAGGAAGAACTGCAGCACCTCGTTGTAAATGGCGCTGGTAAGTCCTCCAAGAAAAATATACAAAAGCACAATCAGCGCCGAGAGGCATATCGAGAAGGTGAATATCCCATCGGGATTCCAGCCCAGCGCACGAAAAAGCCCATCGAACACATGCAGCGCCTGAATCAGCCGCGCCATCGCATACATCGAAATCCCCGAGCTGAACACCGTCATCACCGCAAACGAGCATGCATTCAGCGCGCGCGTCTTCTCGTCGAACCGCATGCGCAAAAACTCCGGTACGCTTCGCGCCTTCGACCCGTAGTAAAACGGCATCATGAAGATGCCCACAAAGATCATTGCCGGTATCGCGCCAATGCCGTAGAAGTGCGCCGTCTCCAGGCCGTACTTGGCCCCCGAGGCGCCCATCCCGATCACCTCTTGCGCGCCCAGGTTGGCACTGATAAACGCGAGGCCGCAAATCCATGCCGGCAGCGCGCGCCCCGCCTGGAAAAAGTCCTTGCTCGTCTTCATGTAGCGCTTCAGGGCAAACCCGATGCCCAGCACAAACACGAAGTACAACAGCATAATCAGCCAATCGACTGAAGTCAGGTTCAACACGGCCGGCTCCTTGGGTTACAAGCAATCTTACAATGCGCGGAGAAGCAACCAAACCACTCTAAGCAGTGGGGCCGAGCCAAGTCCAGCAAAATCTGAAAAGGTTTTCAGAGCGGAGCAAGACTCCCTGAGCCCGTTCCGCGCAATAAGACGATCCACGCCCAGCGTATTGGGGTATTCTGAAACAAGGAGCATGGGTCATGGCAACTCTGAATTGGTCACAATGTCCCGCCGTCGAAAGCATCCCCGGCAAGGTCAGCGGCGCATGGGTGTTTCGGGATACCCGCTTGCCCGTTGCGACCGTCATCGAGAACCTCGAGGATTTAACCGTCGAGGAAGTGATGGAGCAATTCGACGTGACGCGGGAGCAGATAGCGGCAGTACTGGACTTTGTAGCCCAGAGCCTTAACGCCTCAGCGCCCGAGCAAACTCCCGTGCTGGTCGATGCTCATTCTCTTTGACCACGGAACACCAAAGGGCCTCATCCGCGCCCTTCCCGGCCACACGGTCTTCACGGCCCAATCCCGCGGTTGGGACAGGCTCAACAACGGCGCGTTGCTGAATGCCGCGGAGGAAGCGGCGTTCGATCTGTTGCTCACGACCGATAGAAGAATTCGCTACCAGCAAAATCTTGCCGGACGCAAAATTGCCCTTGTGGTTTTGACCGGCACCACAAAATGGGCGCGAGTCAGACTGCACCTTGACCGTATCGCCGCAGTGGTGAACGCAGCCACACCCGGTAGCTATACAGAGATAGAAATTCCGTTCGAGTAAACCCACATGTTTATCTCTCGACAAGGCGTCCCAATCAGTAAACATGAAGAGGAGGACAGCCCAAGAATTAAGGGTCGTCATCAAACGCCATGTTCCACTTCTTGTAACATGCAAAAGCGGGCTAGGCTCTAGGCAGGCCTCGTGACCGACGAGGCTTGTCTTTTGCGTCAATGCTCAATTCGATCAAGCGACGAAAAAGAGACATTGAAACAACGACATCACCTTTCTTTAAAAGCGCAAAGGTGACGACGCCTAGAAAACTTAGCAGACATATTACAAGCAGAACGAGGATCACCGTCGCCCTCCTTTTTGAAGAGCAGCGATTTGATCCGAATAAAACCTCCAGAGCTTTGGCCCGGCTTTGAAACCGGGTATGGCTCCCTTGGCAGCCAAATGACGAACAGTACGTTCTGCGATGTTCAGTCGCCTAGCCACATGGTGAACATGAATGAGTTTGTTCCCGTCGATTGCGGTGCGCATCTTGGCACGTCTCCATTTCTGTTGCGTGCCTAATGCCGAATTGTCGGGAGAAAAAGGAAGGAAAAGCACGCAACAAAAACCTTCCTCGAAGGTCTTTGTTACGTGAACGGCTCCTATTCACAATAACGATATTTTTCCCAATCTGGATACCGGTAGAGTCTAAAGAAAAGCGCCGAATGCGGGGTATGGTTCAGCCCAAGTTGAGCTTGCGGGTTCACACCCCCAACGATTTCTCATCCGCTACCGGAGCTCCAGAACCTGGGAGCCCCATGGTTTTTGGTCGCGTTGATTTGAACTTACCCCAGGTTTCTATCAGTGCGCAAGGGGCTTTGCCGGAAATCTCATTCGATGATCCGCCCTGAAGACCGCCTTAGCTGGGGCTGCTCGGCCTGCGGACGCTGTGAAGGACCGCAAATGGCACCTCCCGCTATTCGCTCTACACAGTCAAGACAATCTATTGCGATGTATTCGTCCCACTTACGAGCGGCCACAGCGGATAAGCCAGGCCCCGCCATTCACTCCAATCCCTAATCCCATTTCCTATTCCCTGCATTTACACTAGAGAAGCATGATACCCACCCTGGCCTGGACCCCCGAAGGCGTCCGTTTTATCGATCAGACCAAGCTCCCCCTCGAGGAGAGCTATGTGCTCGCCACCACCTATGAACAGGTGGCCGACATCATCGTCACCATGGTCGTCCGCGGCGCGCCGGCAATCGGCGTCTCAGCGGCATACGGCATCGCCCTCGGCGCGCTCCACACCACCGCCGTCACCCCGCAGCTTTTTGCACCCGAGTTCGACCGCATCTGCGCCCGCCTCGCCGCAACCCGCCCCACCGCCGTCAATCTCTTCTGGGCCATCGACCGCATGAAGCGCCTCTTCGCGACCCTGCTTGCCCAAGGCGACACGCTCGCGCAAATTCAAGGAAAAATTCTTGCCGAAGCCCATGCCATGTATCACGAAGACATCGAAGCCTGCAGAACCATGGGCGCGTTCGGCGGAGCCCTGCTGCCACAAGAAGGCGGGGTCCTCACTCATTGCAACGCCGGCGCACTGGCCACCTGTGGCTACGGCACCGCGCTCGGCGTCATCCGCTCGGCCGTCGAGCAGGGCAAGCGGATACATGTCTACGCCGACGAAACCCGCCCCTTCCTGCAAGGCGCGCGTCTCACCGCCTGGGAGCTGATGGCCGACAACATCCCGACCACCGTAATCTGCGACAACATGGCCGCCAGCCTCATGCGCGCTGGCCGCATCCAGGCCGTAGTCGTCGGCGCGGACCGCATCGCCGCCAACGGCGACGTGGCCAACAAGATCGGCACCTACAACGTAGCCATCCTCGCCAAAGAGCACAGCATTCCGTTCTACGTAGCCGCCCCCTGGTCCACCATCGACCTCGCCACCCCCACCGGCGAATCCATCCCCATCGAAGAGCGGAGTCCAATCGAAGTTACCCACCACGGCGGCAAGCAACTCACTCCCGACGGCGTAGGTATCTGCAACCCCGCCTTCGATGTAACACCGGCAAAATATGTAACCGCCATAGTTACCGAACGCGGCGTCCTGCGCGCTCCGTATATCGAGTCGCTCAAGCAGATGGAGTTGGAAAGTTAAGGGCGCTTAAAAAGCAATGCCGACGTAGCTCAAAGCCACTTCCCGGCGGCTTTCAGCGCGTTCTCGATAGTTGCCTGCGGAAGCAGTAGAGACAATGGCGCGTCCGCCAGCGGCACGGCGCCGTAACTGGCATACCATCCCGCCAGTCTTTCGTTCTTGGCGTCAATGACAAGGACAACCCCTCCCACCTCCGCCGATGCCAGCAGGCACCGTCTGCCGGCCGCAAGCAGAAGCTGCCCCCCAAGTCCCCGCCCTTGAACTTTGCGGTCAACGGCCAACCGAGCCAGCCGGAATCCAGGCACGTCATGGCGCGCCAGCCCCCGCCGCACAATTTCAGGAGTGCGAGCATATTCAAGCGATGCGGGGCTCAAACTATAAAAGCCGAGAACGGTTCGGTTGTCGGCATCGTCGATAGCAAGAAAAGTCTTCGCGCCGCCCAATTCATGGCTCCTGCGTGCATAACGGCGCAGGAATTCGTTCAGGGGCTCTTCGCCGCAGTCGAACGCTTCTCTGTCGTGCTTCTTGTCGATTGGCTCTTCGTGCCACGCCGTTAAGCTCATGGCCGTTGAGGCAAGGCTCGCGCCGCGGCCAGCAGTCTTGCATTCGGCGCCGGCGGATCTTCCAGCAATTGCAGAACCCGCAGACTGTCCCTCCCGGAAAGACGCACATGATCGGCTTCCTGAATCACCGCCCTGGCCGCATTCAATGCGTGGCCGAGCACGAAGTCTGTCAGGTCGGTGCGCTTCAACGCCACGGCTCGCAACAGCAGAGCCTTTTCCTCTGCGCGAATTCGTATCGACATCCGGCTATTGTCTTCCACTGCTAGTCTCGGCATGGCGTGACTCGCCCTTTCTGTACGCATTCAAAGAGTACGCCAAAACGAAAGAAGAAGCAATCCTGGGGGCCATCCCGCACCGCCCGGTGCGAGAGATCGAATGACAGAAATCCGCTCCATGCGGGAACTGCGCCGCCCGAACCAAACTACATTAGATGAGTGGTGCCTCCCCGCTTCTCCATCTTTCGCCTGCGCCGCCGCTCGCTCGTCCGCGGCGTCGCACTCTCGCTCGGCGCGTTTGCAACCACCCTGCGCCTTGCCGGCTTTCCTGACATCCACGCGCTGCACGGCTCGCCCTGGCAAATGCTTGTTTTGCCCGTAGCCATTTGCGGAATGATCGACACAGCCCGCTGCCTTCGCCGCAAATGGAGCCTCTACCATGCCGGCGTTCTCATCCTGCTCTACTCCGAGCTGATGATCCTCGCCCTGGTCATGTTCCTCTGCCTCTATCCCTGAAGTGCGCGAAACCCAGCCGGCTCACTTCGAATGGAGCGGAAGCCCGCAGCCCACCCCAGGCGATGGATCAATTTGAAGTGTACGGGCCGAAGGGTACGGGCTTTACAGGTTGCGGAAAAACTCGTCCGGGCGGTATGCCGGGGATTTATTCCCGGCATAAAGCCAATCAAATCAACGTGGGCTTCAGCCACTGAGGTATGCTTTCGGCAGAATTCACCCGAAGAATCGAGTTTTTCCGCAACCTCTTTAGCCCCTGAGGCAAGGTCTCTTCAAACTTACCCACTACCAACATCTTTACCCGCTTCCGTCAGCCCCGCGCCGCCGTGTACCATGAGGCAATTCGAACCATCGCGCATGAGGCGATCGTGATCGAGGCAATCTGGCAAGGAATCGCACCAGGCAACACCCGGAGGAAGATATGTTGAAGGGTTTTCGAGACTTTATTCTGCGTGGAAACGTTGTGGACCTGGCCGTCGCCGTCATCATCGGCGCGGCCTTCAATTCGATCGTGGCCTCGCTGGTCGGCGACGTGATTACCCCGCTCATCGGAGCGATCGTGGGGCAGCCGAATTTCAACAACGTTGTGCTGAACGTTCATGGCAACCCGGTCGCCGTAGGCAAATTCTTCACCGCCATCCTTCACTTCCTCATCATCGCCGGCGTGGTTTATTTTGGCGTGGTCCTGCCGTTGAACCACATGCTGGCGAAGCTCAAGAAGCCTGCTCCCGACGCTCCATCCACGGTAAAAACCTGCCCCGAATGCCTCAGCGATATCCCCCTGGCCGCAAAGCGCTGCGCCCATTGCACTCAGCCCGTGGCGTAGCTCCCAGAACATCCGGCATCCACCTGCGCTCTAGGGAAGCTCTGATTTAGCCGGCCTTGTATCAGGGCACGACTTCAGTCGTGCCGCAAAGGCCGCAAAATCAACGCGGGCTTTAGCCCCTGAGGGAATGTCGATACGCAATAACAACTTGTTCAGAGCTTCCCTAGTCTAAGCCGTGATTCTGGTGCGGCCTGACCATGTCACATTGGGAGGGGTCGATCACACCAGAAACGACTGATCGTCTTCGAAAGGCTGTTGTTCCGGAAGCATGCTTTGGTGCAGGATGCGCGATATGAGGACGCCATCCTCCTCGCGTCTGTAAAACACCGTGTGCCGTCCCTTTTCAAAGCGGCGCAACCCAGGACGGATCCAGTCACACGGACGACCGACCGACGGATTGCCGGCAAGCATCTTCGCGCATCGCTCCAGGCCGCCGAGGTATCGCTCTGCCTGCGCTGCTCCCCAGGTTTCAACAGTGTATGCGCCTATGCGCAGCAAGTCCGCTTTGGCATTGCGCGAGAATCGCAGCGTGGCCATGGCTAGCTTGGGTTCGCAGCCAGATTGAGCGCCTCGCGGACCTGTGCAAACACATCGCCCTCGGCAACGCCGCTTGCGTCCCCTTCGTCAATGGCCGCTCGCAGGGCGGCAAGCTTGGCCTCAAAAACCCTTTCCTCGCGTTCCAGGGTCCGAAGCGCTGCCCGCACCACTTCGCTGGCGTTCTCAAAGCGCCCGCTTTCCACCCGCGTCAGCACAAAGGTGTCGAGTTCCGGAGTCAAATTCACATTGCGAGTCGGCATGAGATCCTCCGCTGCCCTCCTCACCAGGAAGAGAACTGGGAGCAATCGTACCATTGTTAGCAATCTTTGCCAATCAAGTGTGGTCCATTCAGGCCATTGCCTGCGCCGCGGCCGCGGTCACCTCACAGAGCGATAATCCACCTGCCCCTTAGTGTAAGCTGTGACTTTATTCACGAATCAGCGGGAGAACCAACCCGAATGATGAGACAGATCGCCGCCGCAGCCGTCGCTCTTTCTTCCGCGGGGATCCTTGCGCAGTCTCCCGCTCCCCGGCCCAAATTCGATGCCTTCGAAGTCGCCGCAATCAAGCCCGTCGACCACAATCCCAAATCGTCCCGCTACATCGTCATGCAGGGCAGCAACCGCTTTGTCGAGAAAGACTACACCCTCAAGTTTCTGATTGCGGCCGCTTACAATCTCAACTCCAATGCAGTTTCCGGCGGCCCGGCCTGGATCGATTCCGATCATTACGACATCGTTGCCGTTACCCCCGGTGAAGTCCGTCCCACGCATGATGAGCAGATGGCCATGCTCCGTAACCTTCTTTCCGACCGCTTCAGACTCGCCTTCCATCGCGAGCAAAAAGAGTTCTCCATCTACGAATTGACGGTTGCCAAAGGCGGTCCCAAACTCAAGCCAAGCGCCGCCCCGCCTGACGATCCTCCACAGACCATCAGCACCGTCTATCCGCAGCGCGTTGTCCTGCCGGCACGCAATCTCACCATGGGCGACCTGGCCTCGCTGATGCAGCGTGCAATCCTCGATCGCCCGGTTACGGATAAGACCGGGCTTACAGGCAGATACGACTTCGACCTGCAGTGGGCTCCTGATGAGACTCAATTCGGCGGTGAAATGGCAGCGGCGTCAACTGACTCCGCAAGCCCGCCATTCTTCACGGCCATTCAGCAGCAACTCGGTCTCAAGTTGGAAGCGACCCGCGGCCCCATTCAAGCCCTCGTTGTCGACTCTGCGGAAAGGCCCTCTGCCAATTGAATCCCCATCCCAACTCAAACCGTTCGCAGGCCGCTCTTACCTTCCTCATCGACCCCACATCTCTCCGAAGGGTGCTCCACATGACAAAGCACAAACCAACTGCGGTGTTCTTTTCCCTGGCGCTCCTTTTCCCCGCTTTCGTCTCCGCGCAAAATTCCCCCCAGCCCGCCGCGCCCACCGTCTTCGGCTACACCGACTTCACCGCCCAGGCCAAAATCGAGGAGAAGTTCCTCGCCGTCCCCGACGCCAAACTGGCCGGCCAGCACCTCAAAATACTCACCGCCGAGCCGCATCTGGCCTCTACGCCCGAAGACCGCAAGACCGCCGAATATGTTGCGCAGAAGTTTCGCGCTGCCGGTCTCGATACCGAAATCGTTCCCTATCGCGTGCTCATGAACCAGCCCAAAGTCGTCCGCGTCGAAGCCTTCGATGCCGCCGGAAAACTGCTCATGTCCGGCCCCACACGCGAGCACGTCGATGGTGACCCCGGTCAGGACGATCCCCGCGTCGTCATGCCCTTCAACGGCTCATCCGGCTCCGGCGACGTCACCGCCGAAGTGGTCTACGCCAACTACGGCCGGCTCGAAGACTTCGACCAGCTCACCGCCCAGCACATTGACCTGCACGGCAAAATCGTGATCTGCCGCTACGGCTCCAACTTCCGCGGCGTCAAGGTTTACTTGGCGGAACAGCGCGGCGCCATCGGCGTGCTCATCTACTCCGACCCGCAAGACGACGGCTACTACAAAGGCGACGCCTACCCCATGGGTCCGTGGCGTCCTGAAACCGGCGTCCAGCGCGGCTCCGTTCAGTATCTTGTCAAGTATCCAGGCGACCCTGAAACACCAGGCGTAGCCTCCACGCTCGATCTGCCAGACTCCGCCCGCGTCTCGCCCGATGCCGCCCAGCCCCACATCATCTCCATCCCCCTCAGCTATCACGACGCCGCGCCCATCCTCCAGGCGCTCAAAGGCCCTGGCGTGCCGCAAGGCTGGCAGGGCGCGCTGCCCTTCCGCTATCACCTGGGCGCGGTTGGGGCCCAGTCCGGCCAGGGCGGTGTCAAAGTGCATTTAGTCTCCCAGCAGGACTACCAGCGCCGCATCATCTGGGACGTCA
>CAYWMR010000165.1:8683-9666 GCA_964458965.1 uncultured Occallatibacter sp.
CCTTCACGTATCACCTCGGACCGGGGCCTGCCAAAGTAAAGATGCACCTCAAGCAGGACTATCAGTTCCGCACCATTTGGGATGTCATCGGTAAGATTCCCGGCACGTCCGACCCCAATGAGTGGGTTGTCGCCGGCAATCATCGCGATGCCTGGGTCTACGGCGCGGTCGATCCCAACAGCGGCACCGCCGCCATGCTCGAATCCGTTCACGGCATCGGCGCGCTTATCAAGCAGGGATGGCGTCCCCGCCGCACCATCGTTTTCTGCAGTTGGGACGCCGAGGAAGAAGGCCTAATCGGCTCAACCGAGTGGGTGGAGCAGCACGCCAAACCGCTCGAGCGCGCCGTCGCCTACTTCAATACCGACGTCGGCGTCGCCGGCCCGGATTTCTCCGCGGCCGCCGTTCCATCTCTCAAGCAGTTCATTCGCGAGCTTACCCATTCCGTTCCCAGCCCGCTGGGCGCAACGGTTTACGACCAGTGGAAGGCCGCCCGTCCCGAGGCCAACGAGCACCGAGCCTCCAACGCCGCACCCGACCCCGAAGGCGAGGTTCGCGTCGGCGATCTCGGCTCCGGTTCCGACTTTACTCCGTTCCTCCAGCACGTGGGCGTGCCTTCCACCGACATCGGCTCCGGCGGTCCCTACGGCGTCTATCACTCAACATTCGACGACTTCGCCTGGTTCACCCAGAACGCCGATCCCCACTTCGTCTATCTCCAGGAAATGGCCCGCGTCTTCGGCCTTGCAGCTCTGCGCATGGCCCGCGGAACTTATGTGCTGCCAATTGGCGACGACGAACGGCTAGCGCCCGGGGCCGTTTCCGCCATTCTGGAGGTGCTGCGCTCGCGACCGGACTTGCTGATTCTCAATGGCCGCTATTTCGTCGACGGATGTTTTTCCGACGCGCGCCTGGAGAGAAATCTGCGCGGGCGAACGCTGCGCCGCCTTAACGACGCATTCGTTCTTCTGTGGGACAAGATG
>CAYWMR010000166.1:0-9642 GCA_964458965.1 uncultured Occallatibacter sp.
GCGAGGAAGGGCTGCCGTTGCTGGTGGAGAAATTCAAAACCAACTTGCGGCGGCGCTTTGCGGAAGACCGTCAGGAAGAGATTCTCGCGGTTTCGCTTGACCGCGAGCGGCTTGAATCCATGCCGGTAAATGAGTATGTGGATCTATACACGCTTTAGCGGCTTGATAGGAAATACAGGATGACGCCGGGGCGGGAACTGCCGGCTCGTTTGGAGCGGGAGACGGGGATCGAACCCGCAACCAACGGCTTGGGAAGCCGCTACTCTACCATTGAGCTACTCCCGCTTCAGACAGAATTATACCTGACGCCCAGCATCGAGTGACGATAAGTCTGCGCTGCATGCTCTATAACTCAGCCTGCTTCTGGCGGACGCCGCGCCAGTACAAGATGAGGCCGAGGAAGATGGAGGCCACGGTACCGACGACCAGCGTCATAAAGAATCCCAGCTTGTTGGCCGAGTCGCCGGGAGGTACAAACGAAAGCGCGATGCCGCCCAGGACGACGAGGAACCCGAGGCCGCCGCAGATCCACACGCCGGCAACGCCGCCGGGGACCAGAATGGCGTGCGTGTTCTCGCTGCGGTCTTTACGATGCGCCAGCTTAATGACGGCGGCGAACATGTAGAGAAATGGAATGAAGTAGAGAATGATGCCAGCGTCGATGAGCTTTTGATAGGCGCCTTGAGTCGTCTCATTGATCTGGCTTCCCAGCAGAATGGCAGCGGAAATGGACGCCTGCACAAGGATGGAGATATAGGGTGTCTTCCAGCGGGGATGAATCTTGCCGAAGGCTGCTGGCAGGTAGCGATCAACTCCGACAACGAAGGGCACGCGCGAGATGCCGGCCACGGTTGAGCCTACCCCTCCCGCATTGCCCGCGGTGACCAGGATGGCTGCGAGGATTCCAAGGAAGCCGAGCTTCAGCGCGGCGGAGCCAATGGCGATGGCGTGAAAGACTCCGCTCTGCGGGTCGAGATCGGCGGCGGGAACGAGGCCGAGAATGGCAAATGTTCCGGCGATATACATGAGCGCGATAAGCGCGCCGGCGCCAAAGACGGCTCGCGGCAGCGTGCGGCGCGGATCGCGCACTTCTTCGCTCATCGCGGAAACAAGCTCAAGTCCGGTGAATGCGAATGCGATTTGCGACCAGAAGTTTACGGTATCCCAGTTCCATGTGGGCAGCATGTTCGAAAGAGTGAAATGGGTGGCGGAGCCGTGGCGCAGGCAAACCAGCGCGGCTATGCCAACCAGCATCAGCAAGGGCACATAGGTGCCGACGCCGCCTGCATTCTGAAGCCACTTGCCGATGTTGAGGCCGACGATATTGAGCACCACGGCTACCAGCAGAATGGCCAGCGATACGGTGAGCTGAAATGTCCTGTCCTGCGCAAGAATGGAGCCGCGTCCGCCAACAATGTAGGCAGACATGGAAGCGCTGGCGAGCAGCAGGCCGGGGAAATAAAAGAAGGTGTAGATCCAATAGGTCCAACCGGCGATGAAGCCGTGAAAGGGTCCAAAGGCTTCTCTGGACCAAACATAGAGGCCGCCCTCTTCAGGGAAGCGCGAGGAGAGTTCGTTGATGACCAGCGCTCCGGGGACGAAGAAGAAGACGGCGGCAAGGGCCCACAGGCTGATGGAGGAGGTTCCGTTGTGACCCGCGGCGGCGATCCATCGAGGGCCGAGCACGGTGGCGATGTTGAACAACAGCACATCCCAGAAGCCCATGGTCTTGCGCAATTGCGATTTGGAATCGAGCGGGGCGGGCGTGGGGTGCATATCCGGAAATGATAACGGACGGAGTTGATGGGGTGGTGGTGCTGTTTCAAGTTTGGCAGTCATTCGACCACAATCGCTTCTGGTAGTCTTGCAGCCATGAATTGGCGGCGAGGACTTCTGTTGGCTGGGATCAATCTGGCAGTGGCCATACCCATGATCTTGACGATGGAGGCCAGGGACCAGAAGTACGCGCTCACTCAAGACGAGATTATGGCGAAAACCGCCATGAAAGATGCTCCCAGTCCGCCTGAGCCACCAGCGGCGGTGCCCGACCAGGCTGGCCCAGAGCAAAGCGAGGAAACGGTGAGCTTCGACCCCTGCATGGTGTGGGGGGTCCATTACCCTGCACAGGTAGTCGTCGTTCAGGGAGTCAATATGCCGTCCGTCGCGTTGGCCGGGTGGGAGGAAATCTGCCCCTCGCATTGGTCGCTTGCGGGGAGACTACGCGGCAAAATGACATGGCCGCCAACGCCTTTGTGGATGGAGTCGCAGCGCAAGATCGATGCAGGCCTGTGCCTGTTCATCGCCTTGCAGTGGTTTCTCATGGGCGGATTTCCTCTTGCACGAACTCAGAAATGGTGGGCTGAACCTGGGGCCTTCATCACCGCCTGCGCGGTTGTGGCGGGCGCCATCGGATTGATTCCCGGCAAAGTTGGCGACTTTGCGAGACTGCCTGCATCGGTTGCGGAGCTGGCCTGGCTCTGGTGGCTCGGTTTATTCGTTTGGAAGACGCTTCAATTCGGATGGAAAAAGGCAACTGCTTGGCGGGCGCCCCGCTCAAGTTAGGTACTATCCCAGTCGATTTTCGAGAACGTGGCGATCCCTCAGAGCCGGAGACCCGTAACGCAGATCCTTCGACTCCCTTCGCTACGCTTCGGTCGCTCAGGATGACAGGTCTTTTGTGATAGGAAAATGGGGATCAAGAGATCAGCGGCTATTCTTATCGGGACGGAATGCTGCCGAAACTGCGCCAATTCGATGTGATTGTGCTGGGCGCGGGGGCGGCGGGGCTTATGTGCGCGGCTACGGCGGGGCGGCGCGGAAGGCGCGTGGCGCTTCTCGAACATAACGGACAGCCTGGACGCAAGATTCTTATATCCGGTGGCGGGCGGTGCAATTTTACGAATCTGCACTGCGGGCCGGGAAACTTCCTTTCTGACAATCCTCATTTCTCGAAGTCGGCGCTGGCGGGGTATGGGCCGCAGGATTTTCTTGCGCTGGTGGAGCGGTATGGAATCCGCTGGCACGAGAAGACCCTGGGGCAGCTGTTCTGCGACGGCTCGGCGCGGGCGATTCTGGATATGCTGCTGGCTGAGTGCGAGTTTGGCGGCGTTGAACTTGTTCTGAACGCGCATGGCATTCAGGTTGAGGGCGCCGCTGGCGGCGGGTTTCGGGTCTGTTGCTCGGCCGGGGAGTTTGAGGCTGGAGCACTGGTGGTTGCTACGGGCGGGCTTTCGATTGAAAAGATGGGCGCTACGGGGCTGGCGTATGAACTGGCCGCGCAGTTTGGGCTGAGGGTTGTTGCGCCAAGGCCGGGGCTGGTTCCTCTGGTTCTGGATGGGGACGAAGCGGGCTGGACTGAGTTGGCGGGCGTTGCGGCGGAGGTGGGGGTTTGGGTTGAGGGAGATGGAAGCCGTGCTCGCGGCCCGGTTCGCGGCGAAGTTCGCTTTAGGGAGAAGATGCTGGTGACGCATCGTGGAGTAAGCGGGCCGGCGGTGCTGCAGGCCTCTTCGTACTGGCGGGCGGGCGACAGGCTGGTTGTGGACTTTGCGCCTGGGCTGGCAGGCGAAGGCGGATTGCTGGAGCCGCTGATGCTCGTCGGTTCGCGGCGGGATTTGGCGGCGATGAAGCAGGCGCTCAGGGAGGTGTTGCCACAGCGGCTGGCGGGGTTTCTGGCGGAGGCGGTTGCGCCGGCGGGCTGTGGGAATGCGGCGCTGAAGTCCTGTGAGCAGAGGCTGCGCCGGTATTCGTTGCACCCGGTGGGGACGGAGGGGTTTAGCAAGGCTGAAGTTACAGCGGGTGGAGTGGATACCGATGGGTTGCAGGCGCGGACGATGGAGGCGCGGACAACCCCGGGGCTTTTCTTTATTGGAGAAGCGGTGGACGTGACGGGCTGGCTGGGCGGGTTCAATTTCCAGTGGGCATGGGCCTCGGGGGTGGCGGCGGGAAGAGCGGTGTAAAGGCAGGGACTAAGGGACTGAGGGACTAAGGGACTCAGGGGCGGCGGGCTTGGTTTGGTCCACTTTGTTGATGATCTCCGCGATCAACATGGGAGCTAAGCCGGCGACGCCATTGCCGGGGTGGACGTTGGTCTTCATCCAGTCGAAGAGAAATACCAGCGGAATCCAGCCGGGCCTGTTCGGGTCGAGCTCGGCGCCGATGGAGTCGAGCACTCGAGTTAGAACTAACGGCAGATTGACCCTGGTGACCGGCTTAGCCAGATCGGAGCATTGCTCGGGCGGCGAGGTTACAAGGTACTCGCGGCAGATTAGCGGGCGGATGGGGTAGATGGAGCAGGACTCGTCCTCAAGGAATGGACAGGGGACTTGCGCAGAAAAGTAGTCGTTGACAACCTTGAGGGCGGAATCGGACTGGACCCGCCAGTCTTCGCTGACCATCCGATCCACGAGACCCGCGGCAGCTAACTTGGCGAGGGCAGTTTCGAAGCGTTGAGCGAGTTCCTGCTGTTTGGCCTCAGGCTGTGAGCGGATCCACCCTGCGAGGGCTTCAGCTTCAAAGAGGTTTAGAGGGACCATAAGACGGCAACAGGCCCCGCAGCCAGCCTTGCAGGAGATGGGCTGGCCGGTCTGGCTAAGTTTGGAGGCGACGCTTTCGGACACTGAATCCGACAGCGAATACAGGATGGGCAGAAGCTGGGTGAGGTTTCGATGGACGAACGGAATACTCACCGCGGCGGTGACCTGGTCATCGCCAGAGCCGAAGGTGAACTGGGCAGGAAGCGTGTACGGCGGTTGGTCGGTCATTGAATCAGCATTGTATCGAAATGATTGGCTGGGTGGCCTGGCGACTGAATCCAACTTCTGCGCGCGGCAGCTTAGGCGTCGGGAGGCGCTGGAGGTTTGGGAGTGCTCATGCGCTGGATGAACTGATAGAGGACTTCAGGGCCGGTCGCGGGACCTATTTGGTTGAAATGCGACCCTGCAGCCATCCATTCGAGGAGGAAGACGAGTGGAATCCAGCCGGGCGATGTGTCTTCGGCCTCGGCGGAGAACTGCTTCAGGAGGGTGAAGAAACTCCGCGGGAGCTCAACACTTTTGATCTGGCGGGTGCCGGGATCGAAGCAGTGTTCGGGTTCGGACGTTACGAGATATTCCCTGCAGGCGAAGGGGCGGATGGGGTAGATGGAACAGGCACCGTCTTCAAGGAAGGGACAAGGAATGCGCTGGTAAAGGTAATCGAGGGCTAGCTTTGAGGCTGCTTCATCTGGACTGTGCCGAACCAGATGCGTCAGGTTTTCCGTGAGGCCGGCAGCAGAAAGCCTGAGGATGGTTTCGCGGAATCGCCGGGAGAGTTCCAGTTGCTGGTCTTCTGGAAGGGTGCGAATCCATTCCGCGAACGCTTCGGCCTCGACAAGAGTGATGGGAACCGCCTGGTAGCAGCAATGATTGCAGCCTTGCTTGCAGGAGATTGGTTGGCCCGCTGCAGCCAGTTCAGAAGCCGCATCGTCGATGAAGGTGTCATGGAGACCTTGCAGCAAGGGAAGGATCTGGACGAGGTTGGAGGGACCGGCTGGAACCTGAACGGTAGCGGACAATTGGCCGCCGGCGAGGGCCAGCGAGAATTTGACTTCGGCAAAGTCTTGAGACGCGGGAGGCTGCTCATCCATAGGCCTTGCATTGTAGCCGAAGTGCCGGCATATCCGGAATTGCTACTGCTGGATTGGTTGCGCGGGTGCGGCCGGGGGCGCTGGCGGTGCGCCTGGCTTTGTGGGTGGGGTCAGCACGAATCCCTTGCGGACCAAAGCGAAACCTTGCTCTGGGAGTTCGGCTTGAAGAAGCTGGTTGTCGGGGCCGGAAAACAGGTGAGTGTCGCCATCTGCGATGGTGGCGACCAGGTGGTGAACGACGATGGACTTGTCGTCCAGGGTTCCCTGCTCGTCGGCGTAGGTGGCCAGTTGAATTGGCTCAACGGAGCCCGCCTGCCTGGGAAGGATGGCCCACAGACCGGCGTTGTTGCGGGTGACGGCGATGGCGAGCAGGGTTTCAAGCGCGCCGGGGTCGAAGTCGGGCATGAAAACCGCGCCCGAATGCGGAGCCAGCCGGGTGGTGGTGCTGTGCCCGCTTGCCGAGATGTTGATCAGAATCTGCGCTGTAGATGCAGCGGCGACCGATTCCGGCGCGCAGACCACGTTGACTGCCTGCGAATTGACGATGGCGCTCAACTGGACGTGGCGGAGGTGGTTGGCAGACGAAAGGAGTTCTGTTTTGGACAGGGAGTAGTCGAGACCCGGCATGGCGATGCGGACCAGGGAAGTTGAGTCGTAGCCATGCGGATTTGCCGTGAAATCGAAGGAGGCGGTGCCCACCGGGTGCCCGTGCTGGGAGACGATGAAGCTGCCGGATTGGGCTCTGGCAGGGGATGAATTCAAGGCAAGCAACGCGGCGAGGCAGAGGAAAGCAAAGTTACGCAAGGGTTTTCTGGATCCTTCCTGTTGGATTAGACACGGGAATTTGGAAAGAGTTGTTGAAGGGCAGGGAACAGGGAGTGGGGATTTGTGCCGAAAAGGCCGGACCGTGCGGCCGCTATTGAAAGTATTTGGGCCACTTTCGGGCTCCTCGATAGACCCGAAGAATCTGGATCCGGCCTGGCTTGATCCGATAAGCAAGAATATAAGGAGTTCTGCCGACAACGCGCTCGCGGGTTCCAGCAACGCGCCCGATGCGTCCGCTGCGAGGCATCTGAGTAAGCAGTTCTGCGGTCGTCAGGATGCGGTCGGCAACCAACTCTGCGGTTTGAGGGCTGTCTTCGGCGATGTAGGCGATTAGCTCATTCAGGTCGAGTCGCGCGCGGCGTCCCCAGGTAAGTTTCATGCGCTGGCTTTTAGCGTGCGAGATTCACGCGCTTTGCGTAAGAGGTCCGCAATTTCCTGCACTACAACTTCATGCGGGGTGTCCGGCGAGGTATCGGCTAGCGCTTCTTCCACGCCCGCGCGGAACCAATCGTCGTAGCCGGGTTCTGGTTCGCCCACTTCCTTTTGCCAGGCCGCAAACCGCTCCTCTTCTGATCCATCCTCTCCTTCGCTGAGAAGGTTTTGGATCAGCCAATCCAAGTCGTTTGGTGGCAATTGGCGGGCTTCTTCGAGGAGTTGGGCGGCGGTGCGGCTCATAGGATGATTGTAGCGCGGAATGCGGTGCGACTCGGCAAAGCTATTTGTTGCCGCGAGCGGACTTGCGCGGTTGATGAACCAACTCCGCGACTTTCTCTGCGCACCAAAGCTTTATTAGGGATTGATACGGAACATCGAGCTTGCGTGCGTGGCTGCGAATGGTGTTCAGGACATCTTCAGGCATGCGCAGGGAAATCGTCTCGGTGGATGGGCGTAGTTTGGGAAAGGTGACCAATTTGGCCTTGCTCCAATCTACGCAATCGGTGCTGTCGTTATCCGGCGACTCCCAGAAGGCGCGCTCCTCGGCTTCGCTATTAAACTCAGGAATGGGTTTCAGCTGCTTGCTCATAGGCCGCTCTCTCCTCCCGGCTTAGATTCGCTTTTTCCAGTAGCCTGGTCGGCGCTTGGCATGCGCGATAGCAATGATTTCGATCTTGCGGGGAAGCTCGCGGAAGACAACGAAATAGGGATGCCGGTTGAGCAAAATCCTGCGCGTGCCGTGAAGATACTTTGCGTACATTTGCGGATCCCGTCGAAGCCTGCCGAAAGCGTCTCGCAGTTCCGCATCGAAACCCAAGGCGGCTGACTCGCTCTGATCCCAAAGATACTCAAACGCTCCATCCGACTCTGCCTCGGCGTCCGGATGGACGCGAACCGGTTTCATCCGCGCTGCTTGGCGAGCAGTCTTGCGTCCATTCGGGCGAGAACGTCTTCGAGCGGAACCATTTCCACAGCTCCGGAATCGATCTCGTTGAGGCGGAGCTGGATTTCGCTGCCCCAGGCTGCCTCAACTACAGAAGCGTCCTCGCTGCTCGTGTCAACGCTCTCCCAGAGGGAATTGGCCAGAAGAATACGCTGATCTGTTGGAAGCTGGCAGGCGATTTGTCGGACTTCCTCGAAGGAGTGCGGCATGCGGAGATTATAGCGCGGAATGAACCGAATCTGAACTCGCCTTGCGTTGCTTCAGGAAATCCAGGCTTATCCCATTCCGCCTAGCCCAGCGGATGCTCTCAATCAAATCTCCTTGGTTAGGAACAGAGACTCCCTCGCTCGGGAAATACATTGCGAGAACGTTGGGCGACCAATGCTTCGCCACGAAGTGCATAAGAGACTGATACGCAGCGCCCAATTGGCCCTTATTCCGAAGTTCTGCTGTCCGTCGGCCGGGCAGGTCGACCGCAAGCCATGCGCGATGTTGATCCCAGGTCTGTTGCCGCGCGAGAGGTAGATCCGCTTCGCCGACGCCGTAGCGCGCTGCGAGCGCGTGCAAGGCGAATGTGAGAGGACTTACGCGGAGTACAAAATTGTGCGGGCCGACAGCACCGAGCAGTTCCACGGGGCCCGCTGCGCCCCAGGCCCCGCGCGCCATTTCGATTGCCTCGTCCGCAGTCGGCAATTGAGCTTCACGTAGCAACATGACGATGCTTGGCCAATCCTCATCCGCATCGGCCTTCTCTCGCCCTCCGAATATTTTCCGCAAAGAACTGAGCATTTAATCCTCACTCAGCATTATCAATCTGCGCCCGCTGCAGCTTGTCGGAGGAATCGATATACACTGCCTTCCACGTACTGAAGAAGTCGATCGCTCCCAGGCCTTCGCGATGGCCGTTGCCTGTATGCTTCACGCCTCCAAACGGTAAGTGAACCTCTGCGCCGATGGTTGGTGCGTTGATATAAGTTATCCCAGCCTCCAGGTCGCGGATGGCTGTAAATGCGCGATTCACATCCTTTGTATAGAGAGAGGTCGAGAGGCCGTAGTCAATTGAGTTGGCAATCTGGATTGCCTGCTCAAATGTATCGAACTCAATCAGGCTCACTACCGGACCGAATACTTCTTCGCGCGCAATTCTCGTTGCAGGAGTAACTCCGCCCAGGATGGTTGGCTCGAAATAAGTTCCCTTGGAGTACAAACCGCCTTTCAGCGGATTTCCCCCGGCTAACAGCTTCGCGCCTTCGGCCAACGCAATGGCTACATACTTTTTTGAAGTTTCAACCTGGCTCAAGTTCACCTGCGGGCCCACCTCGACTGACTCGTCGAGCCCGTTGCCCACGATGAGCTTTTTGGTGCGTGCCACAAACTCGGTGGTGAACTGCTCTGCTATTCCCTTTTGCAACAAGATGCGGCTGGTGGCCGTGCAGCGCTGGCCGGTGGTCCCAAAAGAGCCCCACAGCGCGCCTTCCAGAGCCAAGGTCAGGTTCGCGTCGTCCATCACAATCTGCGCATTCTTGCCGCCCATTTCAAGAGACACGGGCTTGAATGTGGCCGCGGCGCGCTGGCCTACCTGCGACCCCACATGGCTTGAGCCCGTAAAGCTGATGGCGCGCACGTCAGGGTGCTCGACCAGCGCCGCGCCGGTAGAGGAGCCGCTGCCGCTGACAATGTTCACCACGCCCGGCGGCAGCCCTGCATCCACCAGCGTTTGCACCAGGTTGTAGACCGAGAGCGGCGTATCCGTGGCTGGCTTGATGACGCATGTATTGCCGGTAACCAGCGCCGGGAAAAGCTTCCAGGATGGGAT
>CAYWMR010000167.1:0-9626 GCA_964458965.1 uncultured Occallatibacter sp.
TCAGCTTTTTCACAGCGGGCGAGGACGAGTGCCGGGCGTGGACGATTCCGTTGGGCTCGAAGGCGCCGCAGGCTGCGGGAGCGATTCACTCCGACCTGGAGCATCACTTCATCCGCGCCGAGACCATTCGCTGGGATGCGCTCCTGGATGCTGGATCGGAGGCGGCGGCGAGAGCCAAGGGGACGCTGCGGCTGGAAGGCAAGGAATATGTTGTGCAGGATGGGGACGTGATGCATATCCGGCATAGCGGGTAAGCTGCGCTCAGGAGTCTTTCGATGTTCCTTCGGGCAAGAATCCGGATCCCGTATATCATTTTTGCCTTGCTGCTCCTTGGCTGCGGTCCGGCGAAGCCGGATGCAAAGGCAGTGGAACGAGACATAGCGAAGGCTGTTCGGTTGCAGTCGAATCCGATGCAGGTGCTCGATTACCTGAGCGAGCAAAAGATCGAGCACTCACAATACCTTCGCGACGCCGCTCAGGGTAATACGATCCAAGCAGTAGTTCGTGATAGGTCCAAATGGGATATTGTGAAGACCGATTGCGGAATCGTGTTTCGATTCGACAATCATGATCGCCTGGTTGCATTTGATGTACGCGAGCAATATACGGGGCCATAGATCTCGGTCCCTCAGGGGCTAAAGCCCACGTTGTTTTTTTGCGGTTGATGTACGGGCTGAAGCCCGTACCCTTCTGCGCTCAGAGTTTCAAAAAGGCTCTAAAGGACAAATGCTGAAGCTTTCGCTGATTCTCGGGACCATTGCTGCGCTGGCCGATGTGGCAGGCGGGCTGGTGCTGGTGCGGGCGCGCGGAGTGGAGCGCTACCTGCGCTATTTTGTCGCGCTGGGAGCAGGGTTCCTGATGGCTACGGCGCTGATCGAGATGACGCCGGAGAGTTTGCGGCTGAACGCAAACAATCCAAATCTGGGGCCGGCTCTGATCATGGCCGGGTATTGCATGGTGCATCTGCTGGAGCACACCATCAACTCCCATTTCCACTTTGGCGAAGAGACGCACGCGGGCGAGTTTGTATCGCGGCATACGGGCAACTCGGTGCTCGCGGGCTTGAGCCTTCATGCGCTGTTCGATGGAGTTGCCATTGGCTCCGGCTTTCTGGTTTCAAGCTGGCTGGGGTGGCTGATCTTTCTGGCCATTGTGCTGCATAAGGCGCCCGAGGGCTTTACGATGGCATCCGTAATGCTTGCCAGCGGCCGAAGCAGGAAGATGGCGTTCTATTCAGCAGTGGCGCTGGCAGCGGCGACGATCGCGGGCGTGCTGTTGATTGAACTGGTGCCGAGCTGGCTGCCGTATGGATTGCCGATCTCAGCCGGCGTTGCGCTTTACGTGGCTGCAACCGACCTGGTGCCGGAGGTGAACCGCGAGCCGGGAATCCGCATGGCGCTGGTGTTCTTCCTGGGAGTGGCTGGATTTCTGGTGCTGCGTATGGTGCTGCCGGCACTTTGAGGAATGGAAGCCGGCGGGTGGATTTTGGTCATTCGGTGTTGGCAATGGCAATTTGAGGTCGCCGATGACTGGACACCGGGTACGTCGCCAATTCAATTGCCATTCTGGTAGTTCTTGTACTCGCTGGTGAAGAATGTGTGACGCATGGAGACGGGTCCCGCCAAGCCGGAGTCGCCGTTGGGCACAACCTCAGTGAGGATCACGCTCCTTACGGGCACAACAAGCTCGCTGGCGCCCACGGTGACTGGAGCGTAGTCAAAACGCTGGTCTTCCTGGTGAACCACATCCGACGATTTAAAGTCGGCCTGGGTGATCATACGGACAACGATTCCGGTCGCGCTATCGACGAAAATCTCACCATGGTATGGAACGGTGGCCTTGAAGCCCTTCCAACTGGTTGCAGTCTGGAAATTGCCATGAGCGGTTGGTCCGGAAGCCGGCGACATTGGAGAGTAGCGCAGGACTCCTGCCTGGTCGACATCCGGGAAGCAGCAATAACTCACTGCATACCTGGTGTTTTTCTTGTCGACTGAGAATTGAAAGACGGCGGCCGGTTTGCCGTTGACGTTCTCCCACCGCAGCCAGGCGATCTTGCCGGCAGCTGCGGCTTCATGGAGGACTGTGCTGACGGTGGGTGCTTGCCCCAATAGGGCAATCTGCCCGTTCGCACCCCACTGGGTCTTATCCCTGGCCAGAGGGTTCTGCTCCGCTCCGTTAAGCAGCGTGACGGGTGTTTCATTGGAGTTGATGTAGCGGACAAACAGATTTGCTGTGACCAGGTTGGGATCGGTTTGGCTCGATTCCGTTGCCCCGGAATGCATACCGGAACTGGACGCAGCGGCTTTGAGATTGTCCTGGAAGCGCACGGTCGTCCTGGTTGCCGTAAGGGGCGGCAACTGCGCATAGGTCTTTTCAGCGTAGCCGATGGCTTTGTCGAGGATTGCCCTCTGCGTGGCCGCATCGGGCGCCGGAGTTGAGGGCAGGTCGTCGACAGGGGGAATCAGGATGGCAGAGCGCGCCTCCAGAATGTAAATCTGTTCGGTTGACAGTGGGCCGGAAACAAAACCGACCAGGCCGTTCATCCTGTTGCGGGTCAACTCCTCGGTTAACTCAATCTGCTTGAGTTCGAAAGCCACATCCGCATCAGTCTTATTGGCCTGCTTCAGGGAGTGTAGAAGGTCCTCCAGTTGAGCTACGGTGACCTTCCTGGCTGCCCACAGGGGAGTTACCGCCATCAATACCACAAGAAAACATCCCAATCGCCTCATACACTCAATCCTCCGGAAAGCAAGAGCGCAGACATTGTATCTAGTTACTGGTGTCAATGTCTGTGACAGATTGAGAGGTCTGTTTGACTTCCGCCGCTTTTGTTGGCTGCATTTGGAATTGAGCACAGAATCCGGCTTCTATTCATTGTTGTTTCCCAAGCGCAATTTTCGTGAATTGCACATCGCAGATGGTAACGTCAGGACCCACGCGGTCAGGTCCGAGGCATACGGATGAGGCGTTGCCAGCTGCCTCACTATCGGCGAGATAGAGCGGAAACCAGACCAGGTCCCCAATATCCGTGTTGTCTGCCAGCAGAAAGCGCGAATAAGCTGGCAGTGAGTTTGTGACGTTGGCAATCCGGAATGAAGGCCCTTTTGCTGAAGCACAACCGATGGCCGCCGAACGGAGGCTGCCCGTGAGCGATATCTATCAATCGGTTGCGCTGGAAACGCTATTTTTCATCAAATACCCATATCGTATTGGTAGGGGATTGGCTCGAATCGTCATAAGTCATCGCTCTTTTCAAATGGGGATCTTGCGCAATGAAAGAGCAGTCAAACGGTCGGCAAACAAAAACCGCGCCTTGGGTCAGTGCCTGCTCCGAAACTGTTCTGCTCTGTTCTACGGTTCTCTTTGAGTAGTATTCCAAGGGACTGGCGCACCACTCCTCAGAAACAACCAGCGGGCGCCCCGGATATCTCTTCTGGATATCCGAGGCGATCTCTCTCCATGCAGGCCCCATCACGGCAGGCTTGCCCAGGTAGCTTGCGAGTGTCGCCCACAAGGTCAACATTGTGAAGGTGGCGTAGCGCATCGTCGATGGCAAGAACGACACTCCCGCCCCGACAAGGAGCATGGCAGCTGCAGAACTGCCAATCATCTGCCGCCCGGCCCAATAGGAGGTTCCGGAAACAACGGAGAGAATATAGAGAGAAACGGGTACGGAAAGCGCAAGGATAGCAAGCAAAAGCGTGTGCTTTTTCGTGTCAGTAGTCTGCGTGGCGAAACGGGAAATCAGGCCGTACAGCGCCAGCAGCATAAGTAAGTAAAGCAGAATTGATGCGTGCCGAAGGTTGATCCATCCCAGAAAGGAACACGGCAAAGTAATCAGATCCAAAACGGTGGGCTTTTCTATCCATCCAATCAGTTCGGAGATTTGTGCCGTGTACAGAGTTTTGGAAACAAGATACCAGGCTGTGCCAGGGAGAAGGGTAATTGGAAACAAAAGTGCGGTTGCGATACGAAACCGATACAGAATAATCAGAATTGCGATTTCAGCTCCGACGAAGACAGCGCCGGGATATTGAGCCAGAATGAGGCAGGTTCCGGTCGCGGTGAAGAGAACTGCAAGCTGGGGGCGATTTGGGCACCTGACCCACGCGAGCAGCCGATCAACTGAAAGCACGGAAAGAAGTGCGACCAGAGAGTAAGGCCGGTTCTCGATTCCATATCCTATGAAAAATGGAGATAGTGCGCAAATCGATGCTGAGATGACGGCGGCAGTGAACGAAAAATGTTGCCGCGCGATCTTCCACACAAGAAACAGAAATAGCAGGGAGAACACGACGCTCATTGAACGCACGGCTAGCTCGGAGGAACCAAAGAGATGAGTCCAAACATGCAACAAGAGTAAGTGCAGCGGAGGATGCGTGCGATCCCCCATGGCGATTTGAAAGGTATGTTGCCAGGAACCATTCGCAGCCTGAAGGGAAAAAATCTCGTCGTAATTCAGGGAATTGCGGATTCCGATGAGCCTTGCGATCAATCCAACAATCTCGACGCAGGCCAGCGCAGCAAGGTCCCGCTTTTCGAACCGGTTCTGACCCGATATCTCCGCACGCATGCCGCCGCCTCCCTGACTTACTTAACTAAGCCCGCCGTCCGAAGCCGAATCTTCCGGCGTAGAGCTTTACCAGCAGAAGCGCGTAGTCCCAGGCAACCTTGAAGTTGGCTTTGCTTGCGCCTCTGTAGCGCAGGCCGAAAGCAAACGGAACCTCCTGGATTGAGTGGATCCGCCCGCGAACCAGAATCTCGAGGAGCAATTTGAATCCGGAGTCTTGAAAATTGGCCTGCGGCAGACACTGGCGGCGAAGCATGAAGAATCCGGACATGGGGTCTTTGGCGCGAATCTGCATCCTTTGCAGCGGCCAGGTAACCCATACGGCAGCGGCGGACAGGAGCCTTCTGACGGAACTCCATTCGCCCACTCCGCCCCCTGGCGTGTAGCGGCTACCGATTGCCATATCCCGGCCGCTGAGGATTGCAGAGAGCAGTTGCGGCAGCAACTCCGGCGGATGCTGAAGATCGGCGTCCATCACTCCCAGGATTGAAGCATCCGTGTTCCGCCAGCCATAGAGAATGGCCCCGGAAAGGCCGCGTTTCCCTTTGCGAACAAGAAGCCGGACGCGAGGGTCCTGACGAGCTATGGCGGAGACCACATCGCCGGTTCCGTCGGGGCTGTCGTCGTCTACGACCAGAATCTCGTATGCAGTCCCCACGGGGTCGAGTACTGAGCGAACATGGTCGAGCAAGCCGCCGATGTTTCCGGCTTCGCAAAGGGTGGGAATGACCAGGGCCAGCTTTTCCACGGCGCAAACCGGCTCGGCCGCAGGCGCTGCCAGCGTTGCTCCTGGAATCCCCTGCATGTAGGATCGACTTATCATTGCACTCAACGTCTGGGAATCGAAGATAAGTATACGGGGTTGATCCGCTTGAGGCGACGCAAATTCCTGAACGAACTTTTGCCGGTCGCACTTCTCACCGTGCCTGGATTTGCAGTAATGGGCTACCATCCGGGCGCAGAAGACGATGGGGTCTATTTGACCGCCATCAAGGCCCGTCTCGATCCCTCCCTTTATTCCCGCGATTCAAGTTTCTTCCAACTGCAACTGCAAGCCACTCAGTTCGATGCGTGGATGGCCGATTTTGTCCGCTGGACCGGCATTCCGCTGGCATGGTCGGAACTGTTGTGGCAGGCCATTTCCCTGTTTTTGATTTTGCTGGCCTGCGCCTGCATTGCGCGGCAGCTATTTTCAGACAGGAGAGCGCAATGGGGGTCCGTGGCGATGGTTTCGGCCATGTTCACGCTGCCGGTGGCGGGAACGGCGTTGACGGTGTCCGACCAGTACCTGCATCCGCGAAATCTGGCTACAGCGCTGATTCTGATCGCTGTTTGGGCGATTCTGGCGGGCAGGCGCCGGCTGGCAGTACCGCCTTTGTTGATTGCCTTTCTGGTGCACCCCATCATGGCAGCGTTTGGCATCTCTTTTTGCTTCATTCTGAGCCTTACCTCTGTGGACGCGGTGCATGCCTGGATCGAAAGCCGGCGGCTTCGAAAAGTCGAGGTCGTCACGGCAGCGGCGTCGGCCCCACTCGGTTGGATCTTTTCGCCTCCCTCCCCAAGCTGGCGGAGGGCGTTGAATTCTAAGAAGTACTTCCATCTTTACCGATGGACCTGGTACGAGTGGCTGGGAGCGATCGCACCCATTTTTCTGTTCTGGCTGCTGTGGCGATTTGCCGAGAAACGCGGCGAGCGGCGGATGGCTCGCTTTGCGCAGGCCGTGTTTGTTTACGGTGTCTTTCAACAGGCCGTTGCGATGATCGTAGCGAGCACTCCGGCACTGGTAAGGCTGACGCCGATGCAGCCCATGCGCTTTCTCCATTTGATCTATGTTTTCCTGGCGTTGATCGGGGGCGGTTTTCTGGGGGAATACTTGCTGAAGGCGAGGGTCTGGCGGTGGGCGCTATTCCTGTTGGCAACAAACGGGGGCATGTTTGCCGCGCAACGGCAGCTTTTTCCTGGGAGTGAGCACCTGGAACTGCCGGGGCGGCCCACAGCTAACCCCTGGCTGCAGGCCTTTGCGTGGATTCGCGAGAAGACGCCAACCGATGCCTACTTTGCCGTTGGCGCACGATACATGTCGGCACCGGGCGAAGACTATCACAGCTTTCGCGCGCTGGCCGAGCGAAGCGAAATGGCCGATGCCAACAAGGATACGGCAATGGTTGCGCAGGTTCCGGAGCTTGGCCCGGTGTGGGAACGCGAGGTAGAAGCGCAGGCTGGCTGGGAGAATTTTCAGATTGCGGACTTCGAGCGGCTGAAGGCGGAGTTTGGGGTGGATTGGGTGCTGGTGGCATTTCCGCAGCCAGCGGGTCTGGACTGCCGATGGCATAATGAGGCTCTTGCGGTTTGCAGGATTCCGTGATGGGCAGGGACTTAGGGACTAAGGGAATAGGGAATAGAAGCCGTCTCATCAGGCCAACTGGGGGGCGAAGACGTCCTTCTGGAGCTAGAGCCTACCTATTTTGGGGGCATTTTGCCGTCCTGTGATTGAGCTACCGCGCCGCGATCCAAGCCCTCTGGAAACTTGTCACGCAGCTTATACCGGCTTTCTTCTTCGAATCCTCGGTTTGCGTGGTGTAGAAAGGCGAATTCGCTCCCTTCAGGTAGGCGCGCATATGAACCTGGGAGGTAAAGCTCATCGACCCCGAGTATGAGGTGGCGCCGTTGTTGTCCGTCGACTGGCTGCTTTGCCTCTCACGGTTTATCTTCTTGTCGAACCGGAGAACGATGTCGGCGCTGTCGGAATCGTCAACAACGGTGAAATGGCCCCACCGCTTGAGTTGCTCCAGAGCGCCATCCGCGACTTCTCCCGTCTTGCTGTCGTTGAGAACTGCGATTGTCCTGGCGGCAAGAGCAGTCTTGGGCATAGGCTGCTGCGCCAGCGTAGCAGCAGCGGCGATGAATGCGAGTGGAAGCAGGACGAGGCGGAGGAAAGGCTTCATATGTGTCCCCTTGCGAAGATTTTCCTTAGAGTAGCAAGTGCCGGGTGTGTGGGAAACTAAAACTTTGCTCACATTGGCAGTTTCCGCGAAAATGACTGAGTTACCCTTAACAAGTACGGGGACCGCTCGATGCTCAACCTTTCGCAGCGCCTGATTCTCGGCTGTGTGCTGATTGCCGCCCTGGTGTTTGGGCTGGTGGTGACGGCTCGCCATGCCCTGGCGCTGGCGGGTTTGGCCGGCTTGGCGTGGGGCATGCTTGGCGCAGTGGTGCTGATTGAAGCGCTGACCGTCTTTTTTGTGCTGCGGCCCATCCGGATGGTGGCCAGGGATGCGCGCAGGATCGCGCAGGGCAATCTGGAACATCGCGTGGAGTGGACGGGCCGAGACGACTTTGGGCTGATCGCAGTGGAGCTTAGCCGGCTGGCGGTGCGGCTGCGGGAGTTGCGGGAGTCGGACGCGGGACGGCGACAGATGGAGTTTCAGCTTTCCGACGCGGTTCTGCAGTCGATCTTCGAGCCCATTATCGTGACCGACGGGAAGGGGCACGTGCTCAAGGTGAATTCCGCCGCGGCTGAGTTGCTTGGCGAGGCTGCCGGTGACCGAATGGCGCTGACCAATACGCCGGGCGGAGACAAGATCCTCAGCGCTATTCGCGACGCCGTTTCGATGCAGAAGGCGGTGGCCGCGGAAGACGAGGCGTCGATGCTGCCCATGCGGATTGGGAAGCAGGAGCGCAGCTTTCGTCTGCGCACCACGCCCATGCGCGACTCCGAGGGCCGGCTGCTGGGCACCGTGACCACGCTGGAAGACGTGACGACACTGCAAGACACGGACCGGTTCAAGACGCGGTTCATTACCATTGCCAGCCGCAAGCTGCGCGATCCGCTGCTGCAACTGCGGCGCGGGCTGTACGCGCTGGGACAGGGATTTGGCGGGGAGTTGCGCCCGCTGCAGGCCGAACTGGTGGCACAGGCCAGAGCCGAGTCAGAGAAGCTGGACGACCTGATGGGCGACCTGATTGAAGTGGCGGAACTGGATACCGGCAAGCGCGATGTGAAGCTCGAGAATCTGCGCCCGCAGCAGGAGCTGGCCGAGGCTCGCGACCGTTTTTGCGATGAGGCTTCGCTGAAGCGCATCCGGGTAGAGGTGCGAGCGTATGCGGATTTGTCGGTGGTGAGGGCCGACCGGAGGGCCTTGCGGTCGATTCTGGACAACCTGTTATCGAATGCGCTGCGCTACACTCCGGCCGAGGGCGAAATCCTGCTGGCAGCCGAAGAGAGCAAAGACGATGTCCGGTTCACGGTGCGAGACACCGGGCGTGGCATTGAAGCGGACAGACTGAGCGGCATCTTCGACAGGTTCAGCGCACTTTCAGAGAGCGGAACCGGGCTGGGTTTGGCTCTGGTTCGGCGGTTGGTGGAGTCGCTGGGAGGGCAGATAGCCGTCGAAAGCCGGCTGGGGCACGGAACCACGTTCCGGTTCACTTTGCCGGTAGCGGTGGTGAACGAAGTCCGCCATCCGGTCGAGGTGGGCTGAGCTATGGCGGAGATCGTACTGGAGAAACAACAGGAAGCGGCCAGGCTACGCATCTACATTGGCGCCGCTCCGGGAGTGGGCAAGACCTATCACATGCTGAACGACGCCCATATTCTGCGCCAACAGGGCGTGGATGTGGTGATCGGCCTGGTGGAGACGCACGGCCGCAAGGATACGCAGGACCAGATACGCGACCTTGAGATAGTGCCAGAGCGCGTGATTCCCTACCGCAACGTGAATTTGAGCGAGATGGATGTGGATGCGATTCTGGCCCGCCATCCCCACACCGTGGTGGTGGATGAGTTGGCGCACACCAATGTGCCGGGCAGCAAGAACCGGAAGCGCTACGAAGATGTGCTGGAACTGCTGGATGCCGGCATCAACGTGATGACGGCAGTGAATATCCAGCACCTTGAGACGCTGAACGACGCCGTGAGCCGGTCCGCCAACACGACCATCCGCGAGACCGTTCCCGACAATTTCCTCAAGCGAGCCGATGAGGTGGTGAACATCGACATCACCGTGGATGAGCTGCGGACGCGGCTGCGCCAGGGAAAGATCTACGCCCCGGAAAA
>CAYWMR010000168.1:0-9583 GCA_964458965.1 uncultured Occallatibacter sp.
GTGGACAAGCGCGCTCAGGAGCAACTGCTGCCTCTGACCAGCCTGGGCAAGGTTCCGGTGATGGGCGGCTTCATCGCGTCCAACGAGGCCGGGATTACAACCACACTGGGTCGAGGCGGCTCCGACTTTACGGGAGCACTCATCGGCGGAGCGCTTTCGGCCGAGACCATTGAAATCTGGACGGACGTGGATGGCATTATGACCACCGATCCGCGCGTGTGTCCGGACGCCTTGCGTGTCAAGGTCATCAGCTTTGAGGAGGCGGCCGAGCTGGCCTACTTCGGCGCCAAGGTGCTGCACCCGGCCACCATTCTGCCCGCCGTCAAGAAGAACATTCCCGTTCAGGTGCTAAATAGCCGCAACCCCACTTGCGAAGGCACACGCATTACCTCGCTGGCGCCGCACTGCAAAAGCCCGTTCAAGTCCATCGCCGTCAAGAAGAAGCTGAGCATCATCGACGTGGTGGCCAGCCGCATGTTAATGACCCACGGCTATCTCAGCGAGATATTCTCGATCTTCGACAAGCACCAGTGCGCCGTCGACATGGTTTCGACCAGCGAAGTGAGCGTTTCGCTCACAGTGGATTCGAACGAAAAGCTGCCTTCGATTGCCGCCGACCTTAGCAAGCACGCCGACGTGAAATACGAAGGCAGGAAGGCGCTGGTGTGCCTGGTTGGAGAAGATATACGCGGAAAAAGCGGCATGGCAGCGCAGGTATTTACGGCTATTCGCCATATTAACGTGAGAATGATTTCGCAGGGGGCCAGCGAGATTAATATGAGCTTTATGATTGACGAGGACGATGCGGATGAGGCAGTGCGCTCGCTGCATGCCGCCTTCTTTCAAAACCCGGATCCTGCGGTGTTTGATGTGGACGCGCGTAAGGTATAAACAGTTCTCAGGCGTTCGCTGTCAGTTCTCAGTCGACTGCTTCCGTCTTGGGCAGCTTTGGGTTTTCGCTCTCGCCCAGAACTGGCGATCTTGGACGCGCAACCTTAGGGTCTGGTAACATCGAGGATCCCAATTGTCCGGTGGACATCATTTGCCCAATGAGGACTCGGAAGAGCCTCGCTGCCTGCAACCTAGACGTCCCATCGAGGAGGAAGAACGCCTTGACGCCGAAAGAGAATGAATTAACGCTGAAAGAAATTGTTGAAAACAACGTTGTGATATGGCTGCTCGGGTGTCTGTTAACTGGATTCTTGGCGGGACTTGCTGCGTGGAAATATGGGCAGGATATATTTGGCCAAGAGCAGATTTCTAAATCTTATCGCCTGCAATTGGAGAAGAGGCCCGAAAAATGCGAAACCTGCACGAACACCTGTCCCGATGTCAAATCGACGGTATGCCCCAATACCGGCCCCCTGGTAAATATCCCAAACCTCTCTGGAGTGGAGATCCACCTTTCCCTTCCAGATGTCTTGGACGCGAGAGACGCGGAAATCAAATCGAAGCTGAAGAAGGCGGGGAATACACCAATTCTCTTTAGGACTGGCACGACAGACCCAGGCGACCTCAATATCGTCGTCTACTACAACAGCTCCTACCTGGACTATGCGCTGGAGACAGCTGCGTATCTACGATCCTCCGGGATTGCCGGGCCAAAGTTGGTCCAGTCAGCGAACCCCGATTATTTGATCAAGGCAACGGGCCCCCGTTATCTTGACATCCGCCTGGCGCCGTAATAACGCGCAACTCATTGGAGCAATTGCATGAGAACAATCCTTCAACTGTGCCAGCCGCAAGAACTTAGGCAGCAACTGAGAACTGTCAACTGAAAACTGACGACCGTACGGAGGTTCTTGATGCTCTTTCTAGTTTTAGGGAAAGGAAAAACCGGCAGCTACGTTGCGCAGGTGGCGCGAGAACGCGGCCATGGCGTACGCGCGCTCGACATAACCGAGAACGAGGGCGCCTCCGCACTCACCGCGCCCAGCCTGGCCGGAGTGGACGTGGTGATTGATTTCACTGCTCCCGAGGCCGCTGTGCAGAACATGCGCGCTGTGCTGGCGGTGGGCGCGCGCATCGTTGTGGGCACCACCGGCTGGTACGCGCATTTGAACGAGATGAAGGCTCTGGCCATCCGGCGCGGCGGCGGGCTGCTGTATGGAACCAACTTCTCCATCGGCGTGCAGAAGCTCTTCCGCCTCACTGCCGAGTTAGCCAAACTCGACGGCTATACCTTCTCCATCGCCGAGACTCACCACGTCTCCAAGCTCGACGCCCCCTCGGGTACGGCCATCACGTTGCAGCAAATCGTGGAAGCCGCGCAGCCCAGCGCCAAGGTCGAAGTGACTTCGCACCGCGTGGGCGACGCGAAGGGCGAGCACGTTGTGACCGCAACCGGCCCGGACGACATTATCGAGTTGAAGCACGACGCGCTGACCAGGCGCGGCTTTGCTTTAGGGGCTGTCCGCGCAGCCGAGTGGCTTAACGGAAAAGAAGGCGTCTGGGATTTCCGGGATATCTTCGATCAGCTGTGAGGCAGATCTCTCCCCATAGGTGTTCAGTATGGACACTTCGCGGGGCTCTCACATATCCCGTGCACCGTGACCGAGCCAAACAACCGTTCAATCTCCCCCGGTGCTATTTGCAATTCACATATATTGTAACTACAATTAAATCGTGCTTGTTTGGGATGATGCAAAGCGGAAGTCAAACCTTGAGAAGCACGGGCTTGACTTCAAAGACGCCCACCTGGTCTACGATAATCCCGACAAATGCACTTACGACAGCAGCCGTCAGGGTGAGCAGCGCTGGTTGGACCTTGCCATAGCTGTGATTCAAGGGAGGCTGCTGGCGCTGATCTACACCGAGCGCGGAGACGATGTCCGTGTGATCTCATTCCGGCCTGCATCCCGAGAGGAGCGCGAACAGTATGAACAAGACAGAAAGTGAAACGAACTGGGAGCGTGTCCTGGCTTATAAAGAAGGCGACCCGATTCCCTGGGAGCCGGAGGACGGACCTTACGACCCGAACGACGCCGAAGCCGCACGCGCCTGGCTTGCGCAGGCCGATCTGGTCCGCAATGGAAAGTTGGTTCGCAGAGGCAAGCGCGGCCCCCAAAAGGCGCCTACGAAAAAGCTGGTGTCGTTGCGTCTGTCGCCGGAGGTAATCGACCACTTCAAGGCAGCCGGACCGGGCTGGCAAACCCGCATCGACGGCGCCTTGCTGGACTCGATCAGGAAGCGGGCTTAGCGAGCTGCGCAAAATGCCAGTGCTGATGCCTCAGGTAGTCTTCGATCAGAAAACGCAGCGTCACCGGCTCGCCTGCGCCAACCGTGCAGCTCGCCTCAAGCCGCTCTTCGGGGATGTGGTCCACCGCGGCCGCAAGAATCTCGTGCTCCGTCTGCCACCAACTCAGCAGCGTCTCCCACGGCTGATTGACGTAGCCATGCGCGGCTACCCACGCCTCCTGCGCGTAGCCCGGTCCGGCGTACTCTCCATCGATGGAGGCGCGCACAAAGCGCTGGCGGTTGTTGGCCGCGGAATCGAGCAGATGCCCGACGATCTGCTTACGGGTCCAGCCGCCGTCACGCCAGGGCGTGTCCGCCAGCTCAGGCGGCAGCGCGAGAAGCGTGGCGTTGAGGGCATTCAATTCGTCGCGGAATTGGTGGGCAAGCTGAGTTGGCATTTCGTCCTCGAATGCGAATCGTTCTGCGCTGTTCTCTGGGGCGATGAAAAATGCGGACCGCTAGCGGAGCCGCATAGACTTGTCTCTTTGCTGCCGGTTACTTCTTGAGCTCGGCAAGCGCGGCCAGAACTTCCGCGGAGTGACCCGTGGGATCCACCTTGGTCCATTCCTTCACGATTTTGCCATGCGGATCGATGAGGAATGTGTTGCGGCTGGCGATGGTCATGGGTCCAAAGTGGCCGAGCGAACCATAGGCATCCACTACCTTGTGTTCCGGGTCGGCGAGCAGGCGGAACGTGAGTCCCTCCTTGGTGCAGAACTCCTTGTGGCTGTCCGGGGTGTCCACGCTCACACCCAGGATAACCGCGTTCGCGGCGTCGTACTGAGCCTGATCGCGCTGGAAGTTGTGGGCCTCGATGGTGCAGCCCTTGGTCATGTCCTTGGGATAGAAGTAGAGGACGACCCATTTTCCGTGATAGCTTTCCAGCGAAATCTGCGTCCCGTCCTGCGACGGAAGCGTAAATGTAGGCGCGACCTGCCCAACGGAGGGCATGACCTGTTGATCGTCCGCATGGACGGTGACGAGGGCAACCGCGAGCACAACAGCCGCGGCGAGAGAGATGAGAACAGCCTTTCTTGGCATTTTCACTGGGGACCTCCAGTTGATTCGACGGGGATTGGGGGTTTCGGGACTCTCAAAAACTCTCCCGCTCATGAAGTATCAGCGCGGAACGACCACAATGGCAATTCCTGCCTGATTGGCTCGGCTGAGAAGGGACTCGCGATCAAACAGCAGAGTACGGCTAGCCTCGACGGACAAGCAGGTGGCGCCTGCGCGGAGCATGGTCTCGATGGTGGCAACGCCGATGACGGGAACGTCGAAGCGCATGTCCTGGTTTGGCTTGGCGACCTTGACGACGGTGAGGCGGCGGGCGAGCGTCGGGGTCCCCGGCGACGGGTCCTTGTCGCCGGGGTGATCGAGGGTCGAGGCATCGTCTTCGAGTGAGCGCATCAGGTCGCCGGCGCGCTCGATGGTGGCGTCCGTGCCTTCCATGGCCTCGACGGCCACGCAGGCCTGGGCGGCCACCACCACCGTCTGGCCGATATCGAAGCCGGCCACGGCGCGGGCCACGCCAAGGCCGTACTCGATATCCTTGCGCTCCTCGTCCGACGGAGCGCGCGCGGTGAGCACGCCTTCCCGGGCAAGCAGCGGCTCCAGGAATTGTGTGGAACTGATCAGTTCGATGCCCTCGTCGCCCAGGACTTTGGCCACCGCGCCCAACAGCATGTCTGTGTTTCGAGTGCGCAGGTTGAGCAGCAGTTTAGCCAGGCGCCAGTCTGGGCGGATGCTGGAGAAAATCTGCTTGTGCTTCACCTGGCCGGCCATCACGGCCTTCGAGACGCCTTCCTTGTGGAAGGTGTCGATGAGCCGCGACAGTTCGCCGAGAGAGAGCCAGTGAACGGTGATGTGATCGTCCTCGACCGCACGCCGGTCGATCTCCGGGTCCGTCTCCTCGCGAATAGCCGCCACCACGACGGCAAACCCCTGCGCCCGCGCCGCGTCGAGCAGCAGAAACGGAAAGCGGCCGTTGCCGGCGATCAGGCCGAGTTTCATGAGGCCTGCCCAATCAAGACGCCATGCTCGACCGCGTCCTGTCTCACCGTAGTACCCACTCGCCGGAGCGTTTGATCTCGCGGTACATTGCGTCCGGCGCGAGATCGATCTCACCAGGCCACGTGACCGCTCCGTCTTCAACGCTCACCTGTCGAAAAACCTCCGGAGCCTTCAGCGCCTCGAAGACGCCGCTCAGATGGCTGGACTCAAAGCGCACCCTGCCCTCCGTGCCATCTTTAAACAAAACAGAAAGAACCAATGGCGAGAGAGGTTTCACTGAGATCACATCCCAATTCATGGCATTACTCCAAAGGCGCGATATTGAGGGGCAGTTGTTTGGCCCGGCAAAGTTCCCAGTCGGCGAGCAACTCGTCTTTGTGCAACTCGGCCCAGTCCAATACCAGATTCAAAGCTCGCCGCGGTAGATGGCCTTCCAGGACTTCAAGCCGATCAATGCCAATCACCGCCTGATGTTCATTATATTTCGCATGAAAATGCGGGGGCGGGTGATCGTCGAAATACATGCGGATCAAAATGCCGAAGAACTGGCTAATAGTTGGCATTCTCGCCCCCTCGCATTTCCCGTCCGATTTATTTAAGCATACAGTTCTTGTGGTTCCAGCTCCCTACTTGATGACCCCGCGCCCACTACGTTCGATGAAGCCCACCAGCAGCGCCACGTCCTCGCCTTCCAGCTCCCGCATCTTCTCAAGCGCCTGGGTCGTATTAAGCTTCGAAACCAGCAGCAGCCGGAATGCCTTTTGCAGTCCCTTGATCCGCTCCGCGCTGAACCCTCGCCGCTCCAACCCCACGCTGTTCACCCCGAAGGCCTTGTTCTCCCGCCGCCCTGAGGTCTTGGAAAACGGCAGCACATCCTGCGTAACTATCGTCCCGCCGCCGATGAATGCATAGCGGCCTACGGTGCAGTGTTGATGCACAGGACTGAAGGCCCCGACCGTAGCGTAGTCCTCGATAATGACGTGGCCGGCAAGCGTGGCCGCATTGGCCAGAATGCAGTGACTGCCCACGTGGCTGTCGTGGCCGATGTGAACGCAGGTCATGAGCAGGTTCCCGGAGCCGATGCGAGTAATGCCTCCGCCGCCCACCGTGCCGCGGCTTATGGTTACGCTCTCGCGGATGGTATTGCCGTCGCCGACCACCGTCTCAGTTGATTCGCCGCCGTACTTCAAATCCTGCGGCGCCACGCCGACTGCAGCAAACGGATGAAAGATGTTGCGAGCGCCAATACGGGTGCGGCCATCGAGAACCACGTGGGAGATGAGGGTGCAATCCTCACCCAGCTCGACTTCCGGACCAACGGTGCAGAAGGGACCAATGACGCAGGACTCCGGAACCACGGCGCCCGGAGCGATCACTGCGCTGGGATGAACGCTCACTCCGGCGTCCCCGATTCCGCAGCAGGCTGGGCGTCCGGTGCGGCCTCGCGCACCCGCGGCACAATCGCGCAGCTCAACGTGGCCTCGCAAGCCAGCTTTCCGTCCACCGTTGCCCGGGCTTCCATGCGTCCCATGCGACTCCTGAAGGCCAGCACGTTCACCTCGATGCGCAGTTGATCGCCCGGCGTCACCTGGCTGCGGAACTTGGCCTTCTCAATGCCCGTGAAGACCGCCAGTTTCTTCTCCCTGTCGGGGAGTTCGCTGAGCATGATGATCGCGCCGGCCTGGGCCATCGCCTCGATCACAAGCACGGCCGGCATGATGGGATAGCCCGGAAAGTGGCCCTGAAAAAAAGGCTCGTTGATAGTCACGTTCTTGAGCGCTACAAGGCGCTTGCCGCTCTCGAACTCGACGACTCTGTCAATCAACAAAAACGGGTAGCGGTGAGGTAAAAGGCCCAGGATCTCCTGGATGTCAAACGTCATTCTCAAGCTCCAAGAATCGAAGGGCTCTGCCCATTCGCACTGGAGAGGATTATAAAGCAGGGTACAGATGACAGGTTACAGTGCACAGTGGACAGCGGACTAAAAGCAAGTGACTAAGTGAAGAAGAGAATTGGGCACTCACTGTTCACTGTGCACTGTCCACTATTCACTGTGCTGCTATTTCTTGATGCGTTGATTAGCCGCGTCCACGCTCCAGAGATCGGGTGGTAACTGCTGGTTATAAGTTACGTGGACCACAAAATACTGGCGGATAACCTCGTCGTTCTTGTAACGTGTGATGGTAAACGGTGTGGGAATGCCGTCAAACGTGTGGTAATCGTCGTACTCCTCGGCATCCGTGTTCTTGTCTTTGAATACCGGATCGCGCCACTCGAATGTGCGCCGCAGCGGCAGGTGTGTCTCAGAATCCATCTGGATGGTGACGGCTTCGTTCTCGGCCGAAATGAGGGTTACCTGTTCGGCCATGTGCCGCTCAACCAGGCGCTTGCCCTCGTCCACCAGAATGGTCTTTGGATCGTTGAGCCAGTTCTTGATTACGGTCTCGATAGAGTGGTCGCGGCGGCGCAGCCAGTCGTCCACCTGTTCCTGCGGCAGCGCCTTCTTGCCCTTGTACGTTACCTCCCAGCCCTCGCGCCCCAGGTAAAACTGGACTACATCGCGGTGCTTGGTGTACTCGATGCGGTCCTGATCCGGCCAAGCGTGGTACTCCCAATAGTCGGTGGTGCCCTCCTCAGTTCTGCCATGATCGAAACCGGCAACGTGCCCTTGCCGCATCTGGTTTTTCACGTTGAGCCAGGCCGAGCCGCCCAGGGCCTGCACCATGGCGTCCAGAGCCGCACGCGCCTTCTGTGTATTCTTGGCGCCGGCATCGTCCGAGGTCTGTGTCTGGGTTGTAAGCGGCGTAGCAAGCATCAGCACCGCCAGCGCCGCAGGCAGAATTCCGCGCATTAATCTTCTCCTCTGACCATTGGACGCGATCCGGAGCCTGACGCCGCTACTTCAAGGTAGCCGGAGCAGTCTCTCAGGGTGACGCTAACGCAGGGAGCCTGTCTGCGGCAAGCCGGCAGGAAGAGATCAGTTGCTTCTAGCTGCGTTCAGACTGGCTGCCTGCCTGGAATTCAAGGCCGGATTCGACTTTGTGATTCTGGCCTTTACAAACACGCTAAAAACTCCAGGCGTGTCTTCGGCTGTGACTGTTCCGCAGCGATTGGGCATGCTCACTCCGTCGCGCCGGATCTGTTCCACGCTTACGGTCGCCGAACGGGAATCGGCGCAGAGATGGCTTTTTGCCACCTCGATTTGAAGGATTGGAAGGTTCTCCATGGCGCTCGACATCCGAGCCCTGCCCTGATCGTCGGTCAGCGCCTCTTCATGCCACATTTGCAGATGCAGGTCGCGTTTGGTGTAGCCGCCAACCAGACTCAAACGGGTGTGGGCAAGCGGCTTCCCATCCCTGCCGTCGACTATGTGGATGACGATAGGCTGGTTGTGAACATTGGGAAAGATCTCGCTCTGGCCGCTTGCCGAAGCGGCCAAAGCGGCTATTCCCGCACCGCAGACGAATGCGCGAAATCCGTCCATAGAATGCACCCTGTCCCAGGCACTGACGCGGCTGGCAATCTGCAAAGATTTCCAGTCGATTTCATCCCTGGGCTAAGGCCAAGTTTAGGAGATGGCAAGGGGCAGCGCTTGGCAAATGCGGGAGAAAGAAGCCAAGCGGTGCCGGAGCCGGAATGCAGGCCGGGCCAGGTTCTGGAATGGGAACTGGGTGCCGATCAGATTGCGCGGAGAAGACGAGCAGGGAGAAAGACGATCGCTCCCACCAGTTCCAGCACGCCACCCACGGCGATTCCTACGATGCGAAACGGCAGCAAGAGCAGCCACACCACCGGGTACAGAAGAAGGGCGACCAGCGCCAGCGGCCAGCACAGCACCAGAAGAATGCACCACAAAAGAAACTTCACCATGGTTCCAGCGCCTCAATCGCGCACAGACTCGCCTCACAGGTGAGTCAATCCAATAATACGAGCGCGAGTGACAATCCGTTCCCACTCGCAAGTCCACAGGGGAAACGCGTGAATCTCACGCCTTTTTGGCCTTCTCCCGCTCGGCCAGCAGCTTTTTCCGTTCGCGTATTGCCTTGGCACGCTCTTTTTCCGGCAGCGCCAGCACAACTTTGGTGCGCTTGGGCAGCTTCTCAAAGATCAGATCGCGGGCGAGTCGCAACTCCTCTTCCACCTGCCGCGGACGAAGCGCATCCCAGCGCTCAAGGGTAACCCAGTGGGCTTTGGCCAGATAGGGAGAGGCGCAAATTCCCTCGTTCTCCAGCAGTTCATGAAACCGCTCCGGCCCACAGTGGAACCACAGAACGCCGGTCCCGGAACCGTCAAGGTCGGTCATGGCGAACATTTTGCCGCCAATGTCGCGATC
>CAYWMR010000169.1:0-9559 GCA_964458965.1 uncultured Occallatibacter sp.
CCAGATTCTGGGCATTGCGCAGGTGTGTTTTGGCCGTGGCCAGCGTGTCCGCGGCGTATGTGGCCGCGCCGGCCGCCTCTGCTATCTGCACCGCATTGAGAGCCTCGTAAAGCTCCAGAGGCGAACGCTCATCGCGGGTGATCGGATTGAGTACCGTGTGCCTTCCTGCCGTCTCAGCATAAGCTCCGCGGGGCAGCAGAGAATAGTGCGCATTCACCTGTTCGATGACACCCTGGGTCTTATCTTCAAGGACGAAGTTCTGCATTACTACAAGGTCGCTGGGCATGGTTACCGCGTAGTATGGCTCCGCGGTGATGATCAGACCGAATGCCTGCAGGTTGGTTGTGACACTGATCTGGTTCTTGTCTTTTGAGCCGGTGGGAAGTACTTCGCCAAGATTTACGGGGCGGCCTTCCGGTGTAATTGCCCACAGGACATAGGTCAGATACTCATTGCCGAAGCCGTTGGCCGGCGTCAACCCAACGAGATCCGCATCGATCACCGCGCGTCCACCGCGGCTCTCCACCCTGGCTGTACCTTTTGCCCCAGGGAGAAGAGTGGTCCCCTGAAAGCCGATCTTGGTGGCGCCGCTGTGGTTGAAGTAGTTGATCGCGGGAATATCGCGTCCCACTACCTGGATCTTGTAAAGAGGAACATCGTCGCGAGTTCCCACATACGACATCGGCGTATTGTTTTGCTGATTCGGATCAACAGTCTGTGTGGCTGTGGGATTCGACTCCTGGGCGCTAATCCACGCGGGTGCGGTCAACAACAGAAAAAGAACACCAGCATTACCATGTCTCATCATCTTTTTGTCTCCTCGCGGCCGCGCATTCCCGATCTTCCAAACCATGCTGCGCATACCGCTCCAATTCCGCCGCCCTCTCCCCGACTATGTCGGATGCTGACGTTTTGGGCAGAGTTGTCCGCAGAGGGCCCCAGCGAAGGCGACAACTTGAAAGCTCATAAAGCCAGAGTTACATGCAGTGGCAGCCGAAGCTCAACCTGGAAACCCGAAGTAAAGTTTGTTCAAAGTGAATGCAATAGACTCGGCATCTTCCAGGTACTCCTCCGCGCGCGTCCACATACTCAGGCAACCATTTGCTTCTCTCTTTCATTCAAAATATGGATTGTGAAGTCGAGATCGGAACAATTCTTAGGTGCTCCGGCATTTGACATAAGTTGAGCTCGTTTGTTACGCCGCATAACTTAGGGCAGCTCTGAACAAGTTGTTGTTGCGTACCGACATTCCCTCAGGGGCTAAAGCCCGCGTTGATTTTGCCGCATTTGCGGCACGACTAAAGTCGTGCCCTGACACAAGGCCGACTTAAGCGGAGCTTTCTTAGTGTGCACGGTGTAGTCTGTAAACCAGCTAATTAGACCAAGTTATTAACTTACCAGCAAAGGAAAGCGGATGGGAAGGCCGATCGGGCTTCCCCATCCGGTTGAAAAAATGCGCTGCGTTAATCGTTAGGCGTGGCGAAGAGCACGTGATACTGCAAGCCTCATGCCAGTGGATTTATACCGCAAGCGCTTCAATATTGTCGACGTGGATCAACTTGGCGTCGGTGTCGAGCTTGCCGGTGACCTTGACCGACTTACCCTCGAAGGACTGGGCGCGGGACGAGTCGTCGAGCTTGTACATGGCGCCGGTTGAATCCTTGAGAAGAAACTGCTCGCCATCCTTCACGATTGTGCCGGTAAATGTTGAGGACTGGGCCTGGTCCGGCTTGGGCTGCTCCTGCGCGGGTTGTGCCTGGATCGGGTCGGGCCTGGGCTGCGCCTGGTTGGGCGCTTGCTGGGGCTGTTGAATGGCCGGGACAGCGGTGAAGACAACCGCCCTTGCACTCACGCCGGACAAGGCGAGCATGCATAGGGGGAGTCCGAGGAAGAGTGTGGACTTCACGGATCGCATGAAATGAACCTCCAATGTGGATTCGTGCGGGTCTGCCGCTCAGGCTAAATGGCGGCCTGGCGCGGCAACAAAGCCGCAATCGTCGTGCGCTGGAAAGTTAGCAAACCATGTGCCAAACCAGTGCCGATTGAATTGAGAGGAGTTACAAATTACAGGCGGTAGCATGGGTATGTAATAACTACCAGTAGAGGAAAAAAGTAAAGTGCCGGGCGCCTTTACTTGTGCTGTGAAACAAAGGAGAAAAGTAAATGCCGTGGCGCCGCAGAGCCCATTCGATATAACTGTAAAGAGGTTGATTCCGGCTAGTTCAAGGCAGGACGTTATTCAACTTAGGCATCATCGGGCGCCCACTTCGCCGCATTGGAAGAGCTTACAAACTCCTCGCAGTTGATAGCCATGACGAGCGGACCGGCGCGGGCTCGGCCGGATAAGCCTACGGCTGACCGTAGCCTGTAACTTTCCGAATCTCTCTCAGCAGGTCTTTGGGGTGCACGGGCTTCAAGAGCAGCTCAAAATCATGCCCGTTTGCCCGTGCCTCGTCAAGCATACCTGCCGTTGCGGCTTGTCCTGAGAACAAGAGCACCTTGCAATTCGGGCAACGCTTCTGCAATTGAATCGCCAGGTCAATCCCAGATAGCCCAGGCATCACCACGTCAGATATGAGGAGGTCTGGAGTCTCTGAATCGGCGGCCTTCAACGCCTCGAGAGGTTCAGTGAAGGGTCTTGCTTGAAAGCCAATTTGGCGAAGGATTATTGCGAGGCTCGTAGCGATGACAGCCTCGTCATCGACGACGAAAACGCGGGGAAGCTTATCTTGTTCGGGCATTGAAACTCCTCTCTCTTTGAAAGCCGCAAAGTCCAGAACTAGTTACATAAATCCTCGAAGCCGATTGAAAGACATCCCTCAGTGGCTGAAGCCCCAGGTTTTATGCACCCTTTACGGCACGACTGAAGTCGTGCCCTTTCAAAACAGGATTTATGCAACCAGTTCTACTGTCTTTCTGATGCATGCGCATCGGTTTTCGCCGTCATTACCGCTGGAGACTGGCCAGCGAGGATCGGACCGGCCTGGGCTTGCGCTTTCTGGATTCGAACTTGTTGGCGCCGGACCTGACATGGGTGGCCGCTTGGTGGCCCTGAGTAGAACCATTTATCCGGAGGGTTGGATTACGTATCCCTCCATGGTTTCTTTGAAGCGCGTAGAGAAAACCTTGACCCAACTCTCCTTGAGCGCTGTGTTAGCTGTCTAGAAAAAAACCTGAAAATAGTAATTTGTTGCGGAGAATAAACGCATCATAGCATTAAGCACGATGGTGTGGCGAATTTCGTTGGTCGAGGATTTACCGAAGGACTGCTTCCTAATTCGAACAAGAAGTATCCGCCGGAATAGTCATTGCCAATTCCCCGAATTCGCAAGGATACGCATGCCCTACTCCACGTTTACAACGCGGTCGCCCCGTGAGACTTCCACATCCCCTTCAGTGGAAGTTGCGCTTGCACCCCCAAATGGTGATGGCTCCAAATTTGCGGCCAATCACGATGCAGCCGACGTGCTGGCCCGCGCCCAAGCTGGAGACCACCAGGCCTTCGCCGAGCTTTACTCCATGCACAAGAGGCGCATCTACTCCCTTTGTTTGCGCATGGTAGGTAATGTTGCTGAGGCGGAAGATCTGACCCAGGAGGCGTTTCTTCAGTTCCACCGCAAGATCGACACCTTTCGAGGCGATTCGGCGCTCTCCACGTGGTTGCACAGGTTGGCGATCAACGTAGTGTTGATGCACCTGCGCAAGGGACGATTGCAATTGGATTCACTGGACGAGCTTATGGAGCCGACTCCCGACCAACGGCCTGGACGGAGCTTTGGCGCTCCCGATATCGCTCTGTCCGGAGCCATCGACCGGTTGACGCTGCAGCGCGCCATTGGCGATTTGCCGGCGGGCTACAGGTTGGTCTTTGTGCTTCATGATATCGAAGGGTTTGAGCACAATGAAATCGCTTCTCTACTCGATTGCTCAATAGGCAACAGCAAGTCCCAGTTGCACAAAGCGCGACTGAAGCTGCGGGAGTTTTTGCGCAATCATCCGCGGCAGGAGGGACGCAAATGAACAAATCGGAGAACAACATGTCCTGCGCAGAGTTTCAGGCCCAATTACCAGAACTGTTTGGTTGCGGAGAAGTGATCGGCGATCATCCACATCTTCAGAGATGCAATCTTTGTCGCGCACTTTTGGCCGATTTGAACGCCATTGCCGAAGCCGCACGCGATCTGTTCCCTGTTGAGGAACCTCCGGACGCGGATGCACTTTGGGAAAATATCGAGTCGGCGATTGCGCATGAGGGTGTTGTATAAGAGCAGTAGTGTGGGCAGTCGGTGATGACAATGCGCAGCGTTGTGCGCATTGAGTTTCTTCAAGGCTTTTTTCTGGTCCTTGACGCCCGCCGGCATTGCACTTCTGTTGCTGCAACAGGCATTTTTCTGTCGCTAGTAACATTCATTTTCCTGACTTTACGGGCCGCTCGAAAACTGCTGCGATGTACCCCGCGGTGTGGCAATGGAAGTGCGCGACTGCGCTCCCAAGCCACCACCGCTGGCCTTGCCGAGAGGTCCTGAGAAGTGCTTGTTAACAGGCACACTACGCCGGAGCGTGTCTCAGGATAGATGAACTGCAGGCTCAGCGGTTGCCGATTCAAAGCTCTCCGAAACCCGGCGTATGAGGTCAGTTGGATATACGGGCTTGGTAAGGAGCGTAAATTGGTGTCCGGCGCGAGCCGCGGAGGCCAACAAGTCGCTGGTGGCGGCTTGTCCGGAAAACAGCAAGACGCGGCAATCGGGAAAGATGCGCCGCATCTGGATTGCCAATTCGATGCCGCTCATCCCAGGAAGCATGACGTCTGTGATCAACAGTTCCGGGGGCATCAGGAGCGCTGTTTCAAGCGCCTCCTCTCCATCGTAAACCGGCATTGCAGCGTAGCCCTTCAATGACAGGATCTGCGACAGAGTGTCAGCAATTGCAGACTCGTCATCCACCACCAGGACCACCGGGCGATGCTTCTTTGAACCATTCACGGGCACGGACTCAGGGATATCCTTGATCGGCATCACGGGGAAATGAGTTCTCGCGGTCATTGACAATCTACCTCCTTTTTGAACGCTAGCAGCGATTTCGATTTACGTGTCAACTCTTTTTGATACGCATTAAGTATTTGGAATCTGCGATTTATATGCAAAATCAAAGGAGCGCAAGGTTTTCGGGTGAGAAAACCTTGAAAGTGGCTTGCATTTCCTGGGACTCGTTAGTATCCTGCATTGAGTAGGATACTTTTACGTCACGTTAGCCATACGTTAAGTGTACGACCTTCGATAGGAATCGACTTTGCCCCAGGGGAACCAAAATGGCAACCAATTCTGAACCGAACGCCGCGCCCATGAGATTTGAATCCGTTCTCCAACTCGATGTCCCCAAGGCACGGGAGGGAAAGCACAAACGGATTGTGATGCAGCTACTTAGCGATGTAGAACAGTTGGCGCCGGGGTCGGCGTTGAGAGTTCCCCTTTCGGCTCTTCCGGACACGAAGGAGAATATCCGGGCAGCGTTCAACCGGGCTACGCGCCAAAGAGGTATTGAGGTGGCCACATCGAGTGACGAACACAATCTATATATATGGAAGGTCGAAGCCGAAGATCGACACTAGAAAGAAACATAAATGCAAGTTCAGCAAAAAAGAAGCGGCGAAAAGGGCCCGGGCCTAAAGGCCAGGATTTACGAATACGAATTTTCAGGGGCCTGAAGGCCCCCGCTCCCTCCGCAAAAGCGAACTACGTCTGCCTGTTTCATCCACCGCGGGTCGGCAACACCGGTGGGAGACTAATAACAAAGCGATGATTGCCTAAGTTCCTTCGCGGGCACCAAAATCGATCCCGGCGCGTTTCGCCCGCGCCACTGGTTTTGGGACCGCCCCCTTCGTCGAGGCGCGGCGCGGAAACCGCCGGTGGAGCCCAACTCTGAATCCATCGGTCGAGCCGCCGAAGGCCAGTTAATTCCGAACGAATTGACAATACTCAAAGATGTGTTCCAGATTGGGCAACCTTCTGAGATAAACATCGCATCTCACATCACGCCGATACCCTTATCGCACCCCCAAAGACAGACTCCTGACCGAAAGACTTGCTGAAAGATTGCTCGTGCTGTTCCTGCTATCCGCGCAGTTTAGAGAGACTTCAAGGAGACGACAATGAAGAGAATCCCGCGTGAAGGCGACATCGCTCTCGAGACCCCTTCTGGCGACAATGGCCATGTTGCAACCGCTCCCGCCGAAACAACAACCGAACAGGTCTCGGCGGCACTCGGGTCCATTCTTGCCGCGTTACAGACCATGCGGGATGGGGACTTCTCGGTACGCCTTCCTGTCGTTTGGACAGGATTAGAGGGAAAGATCGCCGACACTTTCAACGACATCATTGCCGCCAATGAACAGATGGCGCGTGAGTTGAACCGCCTGGGATTGGCCGTTGGCAAAGAAGGAAGGACGCGTGAGCGCACTCGCTTCCAGCAGATCCGGGGCGCCTGGGGAGAGATGGAAGTCTCGGTGAACACGCTCGTCGAAGATCTTTTGAGGCCAACAACGGAAGTTACTCGCGCCATCGCGGCAGTTGCTCAAGGCAACCTGACGCAAACGGTGAGGCTTGATGTTGACGGGAGACCACTCGAAGGTGAATTCCTGCGCTCCGCAAAGATCGTGAACACGATGATTCAGCAGTTGGGCGTTTTTACTGCCGAGGTAACTCGCGTTGCGCGCGAAGTGGGCACCGACGGAAAGCTGGGAGGGCAGGCGCAGGTACCCGGTGTCGCCGGTACATGGAAGGACTTGACTGACTCTGTCAATTCCATGGCGAGTAACTTGACCGGACAGGTCCGTAACATTGCGGAAGTCGCAACTGCGGTGGCCAGTGGCGACCTTTCCCGCAAAATCACTGTGGATGTTCGCGGCGAGATTCTCCAGCTCAAGGAAGCTATCAACACGATGGTTGATCAGCTTCGATCGTTCGCTTCCGAAGTGACGCGCGTGGCTCGCGAAGTTGGCACAGATGGTAAGCTTGGCGGCCAAGCCGTCGTTCCCGGTGTTGCCGGCACCTGGAAGGATCTTACCGACTCAGTGAACGCGATGGCCGGCAACCTGACGGCCCAGGTGAGAAACATTGCCGAGGTAACAACAGCCGTGGCCCGCGGCGACCTTTCCCGCAAGATCACTGTTGATGTGAAGGGCGAGATTCTGGAATTGAAAGACACCATTAACACCATGGTGGACCAGTTGAATGCGTTTGCCGGCGAAGTAACTCGCGTGGCGCGTGAGGTTGGTACAGAGGGCAAATTGGGCGGCCAGGCGCAGGTCCCCGGCGTGGGCGGAACCTGGAAGGATCTTACAGACAACGTCAATTTCATGGCCAGCAACCTCACTGGCCAGGTGAGAAACATTGCTGAAGTCGCTACCGCAATTGCGAATGGAGACTTGTCGCGAAAGATCACGGTCGATGTGCGCGGCGAGATTCTGCAACTGAAAGAAACCCTGAACACAATGGTCGACCAGCTTAACCGTTTCGCGGGAGAAGTTACGCGCGTGGCCCGCGAGGTTGGCACGGAAGGAAGGCTCGGAGGCCAAGCGAACGTACCGGGTGTTGCAGGCACATGGAAAGACCTCACGGACTCCGTCAACTCGATGGCAGGAAACCTTACCGGCCAGGTTCGTAACATCGCCGAAGTTACAACGGCTGTCGCGCGCGGTGACTTATCCCGCAAGATTACTGTGGATGTGAAGGGTGAAATTCTCGAACTCAAGAACACCATCAACACGATGGTGGATCAGTTGAACGCGTTCGCCGGCGAAGTCACACGGGTGGCGCGAGAAGTCGGCACCGAGGGAAAGCTCGGCGGCCAGGCGCAGGTGCCCGGCGTCGCCGGTACATGGAAAGATCTTACCGACTCGGTGAACTCGATGGCGAGTAACTTGACGGGCCAGGTTAGAAACATTGCAGAGGTTTCAACTGCGGTTGCGCGCGGCGATCTGTCGCGCAAGATTACGGTCGATGTGCGAGGCGAGATTCTGGAGCTCAAGGACACGATCAATACGATGGTCGACCAATTGCGCGCTTTTGCTTCCGAGGTGACACGCGTGGCCCGCGAGGTTGGAACGGACGGCAAACTGGGCGGACAGGCGCAGGTGCCCGGCATTGCCGGTACGTGGAAGGATCTTACCGATTCAGTGAACTCGATGGCCAGCAACCTGACTGGCCAGGTGCGAAACATCGCGGAAGTTTCTACGGCAATTGCCAGCGGCGACCTATCGAAGAAGATCACGGTGAATGTGAGCGGCGAGATTCTTTTGCTGAAAGAAACCATCAATACGATGGTCGACCAGCTGAATGCATTCGCAGGCGAAGTAACTCGCGTGGCGCGTGAGGTAGGCACTGAGGGCAGACTGGGCGGGCAAGCCAATGTGCCGGGAGTTGCCGGCACGTGGAAGGACTTGACGGACTCAGTAAACTCGATGGCCGGAAACCTTACGGGCCAGGTGAGAAACATCGCGGAAGTGACCACGGCCGTGGCGCGCGGAGACTTATCGCGCAAAATTACCGTGGACGTGAAGGGCGAAATTCTTGAGCTGAAGAACACGATCAATACAATGGTCGACCAGCTTAATGCCTTTGCCGGCGAGGTAACTCGCGTGGCACGCGAAGTCGGGACGGATGGCAAGCTGGGCGGACAAGCAGAGGTGCCGGGTGTTGCGGGTACATGGAAAGACTTGACAGACAACGTGAACTTCATGGCTAGCAACCTGACGGGGCAGGTAAGAAACATTGCCGAGGTGGCGACCGCAATTGCCAATGGCGATCTGTCAAAGAAGATTACGGTGGACGTGCGCGGTGAGATCTTGCAGCTGAAAGAGACTCTGAACACCATGGTGGAGCAGTTGCGCTCCTTTGCGGCGGAGGTGACACGTGTTGCGCGTGAAGTGGGCAGCGAAGGCAGGCTCGGCGGACAGGCGAATGTGCCGGGCGTAGCCGGTACGTGGAAGGATCTTACCGATTCTGTGAATGCAATGGCAGGCAACCTGACGGCGCAGGTCCGCAACATTGCAGAAGTGACAACCGCAGTGGCCCGCGGCGACTTATCGCGAAAGATTACAGTGGACGTCAAAGGCGAAATCCTGGAGTTGAAGAACACCATTAACACCATGGTGGACCAGCTCAACGCATTTGCTGCCGAAGTTACTCGCGTGGCGCGCGAAGTAGGCACTGAGGGTAAGTTGGGAGGCCAGGCACAAGTGCCCGGAGTTGCGGGCACGTGGAAGGATCTCACTGACAACGTCAACGTGATGGCCGCGAACCTTACCGAGCAGGTGCGTGGAATCGTAAAGGTGGTTACCGCGGTTGCAAATGGCGAACTTACAAAGAAGCTCACTGTGAATGCGAAGGGCGAGGTGGCCGCACTCGCCGAAACCATCAATAATATGACGAACACGTTGGCGACGTTCGCCGACCAGGTAACTACCGTGGCGCGCGAGGTGGGCGTGGAAGGCCGTCTTGGCGGACAAGCGAATGTCCCGGGCGCCTCAGGTACGTGGAAGGATTTGACCGGCAACGTGAAC
>CAYWMR010000170.1:0-9546 GCA_964458965.1 uncultured Occallatibacter sp.
GATGAAGGAATCGCATGAAGTTTACGAAATTCGGCAAGGCACTTCTGATGAGCGCTCTTTCTTTGGGCGTGGTCTTCAGCATTACGTCTTGCGTTCGGAGTTATACAGTGGGCTTTCTGTATGTGACGGGCACCGTGACAGCACAGCCCAACGGCGACGGCATCATCAGCGGCTTCAAGATCGATCACAATACGGGCAGGCTGGCCACCATTGACGGGCTGCCAATTTCTTCCGGAGGCGCTAACCCGGTTCGCGCCGTCCTTATACTCGGCAGCAAATTTCTTTACGTGCTCAACCGGGGAGTGAATTCGAGCGGCGGCTCAGTGTGCACCACCGCGGACCCCTGCCAGAACTCCAATATCGTGGAGTTTGCGGTAGGCGGAAACGGAATCCTGACCGAGCAGGAAACCTTCTTCACGCAAGGGATCAATCCGTTCCGAATGATTGCAGACTCCTCGGGGAGCTATCTTTACGTGCTGGAGCACGACGCACCGTCGAGCGCAGCCTGCACGCTGGCGCTCGGAGCCTCCGCTACTTCGTGCGGGGACATTACAGCCTTCACCATCAACGAGACGACCGGCCGCCTGCAGTTGGTTGTGAATGCCCAGGTTACCGCAGCCAACGGCACACCGATAACCTATTTTCCGGTACCGGCCGATCCAATCGATTTTTCTGAGACCGGAGGCTACTTCCTTACGCTCAGCGGAACGCCCGCCACTGGCGACTCGGTCTTCCCCTACGCCTTATCCGCAGGCAACGGGCAGTTGACGGTAAGCCAGAACAGTTCCCAGCCGGTGGGCGCCTATGCGGCCACGGCCATCATCAATGCCGGCGGGTACGTGTACATACTCGACGATGAAGCGCCCGCGGCGCCGAACACGACCGGCGCCACCAGCCAGATTCTTCCATGGACCGTGGGCTCCAACGGCGCATTGCAGGCAGCAACCGGTGGAATCGTACCGGACGACCCGACGCTCTCCAACCCTATTCAATTGCTGGTGGAATCGAAGGGCAAGTTTCTCTACGTTGCGAATCAGGGCAACAACACCAACACCACCAACGCTCAGAGCGGCCTCACGGGTTATGTAATCGATCCCAGTACGCACCAGCTGAGCTTGATCGCCGGTGAGCCGTTCGGCTCCGGAGCAGGCCCCCAATGCATTGTTGAGGACCCATCCGACCAATATATTTACCTGGCCGACCTTTACGATTCCGCGGTATCCGGCCGGGTGGTTGACCCCAACTCAGGCGTGCTCAACAATTTGCGCGCAAGCACGAGCTATCCGCTCGAGGGCCCGGCCACATGGTGTCTGATGGACGGGCGCACCGACTAATCGGGTGCGGCGCCGGGTGCAAGTGGGACGAAGGCCAGCAGAAGCGGGCTGGCCGGTTCCCGGCCCGGTGTTTGCCCCGGAATCCGGACCCAAGTTTGTGGAAGAGCCGGATTCACCTTTGAAACGTAGCCGAACTTGATCGTGCGGCCTTTCGCCTGCGCACTCTGAGGTTCGATTCCAAACCGCTTTTGGGGGGGAGAAGATTCTCCCCGCTAACGAAAGATGCGCATGAAGTTCAACAAATCGGGCCAGTTGCTTCTGGTCGCCGCGGCAAGCCTGCTGGGGGCCACCGTTCTCACCGCCTGTGCCACGCTTACCGTGGATTTTGTTTTCGTCGCCTCATCCAAGGCTGCGGGAACGATCAACGACGGCGAGATCAACGTGATGGAGATCAACTCCGAGTCGGGCGCGATGCGCCAGATTCCCACTTCACCGTTTCCCTCCGGAGGCCGCAATCCCGTTGCCGAGGCCGTTTCGTCCGACAATTCCAACCTCTACGTGGTAAACCAGGACGATAATTCGATTGTCCAGTTCATCATCGGCAACGACGGCAAACTCTATCCTCAGAACACCACAAATACGGCGGGAATCTACCCGTTTGCCGTCAGCGTCAGCGGAACCACTCTGTTTGTCGCCGACCTTTACCAGCCGCTGCCAACCTGTTCCACCGCCGCGCCTTGCTCGGGCTCAATAGCCGTTTATCCCATTACGGTCGGGACCACTTCGCCTCCCAGCGATTCGATTGGACCGAATCCGGTGGCCAACGGAAACCTGACTTACTGGCCTTTGAGCATTCCCGGCAGCCCCAACGACGTGGTTGAGCCCACCGGAATCAACGTGCTGCATTCCGGTAGCTACCTTTACGTGAGCGCATACGATTCGACGGCTGCCTCAAATTTCACCGCGGGCGCAAATTATGTATTTGGGTTCTCGGTTGCCTCTTCGGGTGCTCTCACTCCGCTGAACGGCGGCGCGCCCCTTGCCGGCGGCGCCATTGACACGGGCACCTGCACCAACGCATACCTCAACGCCCCCTTTATCAGCGGGACCTGTCCGGCGGCAATCGCCAGCGATCCATCGAGTAGCTATGTGTATGTCACGGACTCGGTGAACAACCAGGTCCACGCCTATTCGGTCGCCTCCGGGACTGGCCTGCTGACTTCGCTGGGGAGCCCGGTGAACTCGGGTGACCGGCCCACGGCTATTGTTGTGGACCCGGCATACTCATATGTCTACGTGGCCAATGCGCTGGACAGCACCGTTACAGCGTATTCGATGAGCGAGGGCGCGCTCACCAATCTCGGCACCTACACCACGGGATCGGAACCGGTGGCCATCGGCATCGATCCTTCAACCAACCACTTTCTTTTCACCGCCAACTATCTGGGCAGCGGCATCAGCGGCAATGTCTCTGGATTTGAGCTGAGCCCGACTGCCGGCACGCTGCTGACTTCGAAGAGTTCTCCGTACAATAGCAACGCCCTGCCCACGGCCGTCGCGGCAATTCCGCACGGCAGCTCAGGCTCGAGCACGACAAAGTAGCAGCACCCCGTACCGGGCTTTTACAATCCATATGGGGCAACTTAACCGGTTTTCCTGGGGCTTCAACACGATGGCCCACGACGAAGGAAGCGCATGAAGTTCAGCAAACTGAGCCAGCTTTTTCTGGTCTCCAGCATCGGCCTACTGGTGGCCAGCCTCTTGACGTCCTGCGAGATCGTCACCATCGACTATCTCTTTGTGGCCAACTCGGCGGGCTCGGGAACCAGCAGCACCGGACAGATCGAAACCTACGATGTAGACTCCGAGACCGGCACGCTCCGGACTGGACAGCCGATCGTGGCCTCCGGGGGAACGAATCCCGTTTCAATGGCCGTAACTTCGGACTATGCGAATCTGTATGTCGCAAATGCGGGAAACAGCTCGGTTGTTCATTTCGCGCTTTCGGGCAGCGGCGTACTGACGCAAAAGGACGAGGTCACAGCGATCAGCACCCCCGTGGCCATTGCGGTAAACGCAGCCAATACGTATCTTTATGTGGTTTCCGGCACCACCTCGGCCACCATCACGGCATATTCTCTTTCGTCAGGCACCATCGGTTCCGTGGTTTCGCAGGAGACGCTTACGGTTCCCGGCTACAGCTCCGACACCATTCTCCCGACCGGCGTCAACGTGCTGGCCAACAGCGAGGCCGTATACGTTACCGCCTACGACCAGTCAGCCTACAACCCAGGCGGGACCACGACGCCAACCAGCACGGCCAACCCAGGCTGGGTGTTCGGATTCGCGGTGGGCTCAGGCGGCGCGTTGTCCGCGGCCAGCGGCAGTCCCTACAAAGCCGGCGTCAAACCCTCTGCGATCGCCTCAGACCCTACAAACCGTTTCGTCTATGTGACCGACTTCGCCTCCAACCAGCTGATTGGATACACGGTTCAGTCGGGCAGCGTTCTTGACTTCCTGATCAACGGTCCATTCAAGACCGGCAACGAACCGGCCTCAATCGCCATCGACCCGCGCGGGCTCTACATCTATGTAGCCAACTCGCTGGACTCGACGGTCACGGCCTACACTATCTCCCTGGCCACAGGCACGCCCACGGCCGTTGTCAATGTTGTCGGAAACTCCCTGAACCAGACGGACACGCAGCCGGTGGCGATCCTGGTGGATGCTGCTCTGGGCCGCTTCGTTTTTACCGCAAACCATCTTGGCGACTCCATCTCAGGGTTTCAACTCAATCCGAACACAGGCGCCCTGAAATCTACGCTGGCCACGCCATTTCCGACCGGCTCAGCTCCCGCTGCGCTGGCGTCGGTTCCGCACGGCAACCATTCCATTGAGTCGGTCACACCGTAATCCAAAGATGTGGCAGCACGGCAAAAGGCCCAACCTTTGCGGTTGGGCCTTTTGCTTGCGGCCTCAAAGTTCTGCGGCATTTGTCGACGAAGTAGATCGGTTAGCGCTGGCGAGCAGGCAATGTCTGACGAATCGGATTTCGGATTGATTGGGGTATGCCGAGACCCCTCAGGGGTTAAAACCCCATGCTCTTTTCAGTCATTTTCGGCACGACTGAAGTCCTGCCCTGATACAGGGCTGCTTGATTCTGGATGCGTCAGACACTGCCTATTCCATACTGCCTATTCCCTACTGCCTGTTCCCTTTCGCTGCCTTCACGCCCCCATCCATTTGCGCAGTTGGCGTTGCGCGGGCTTCTCCACCAGGTGCAGCGCCAGCAGGGCCAGCGCAATCAGGATCAGGTAGCTGATCCACGGGTCGAACCTGGCCAGGCGCAGGCGGTCGAGCACATGCGAGTCGTGGATCAGGTTCCACATGGTGAAGTGCAGCAGATACAGGCAATAGCTGGCCTCGCCCACAAACACGAGAGGCGGCAAACCGAAGAAGCCCGCCAGCAGGTTCTTTCCGGCCAGCCCCAGAACAATGCAACCAAACAGCGGCATCAGCAAGCCATCGTGAATGAGAGGATAGGGCACGGTCGGCCCCAGTTCCAGCAGGCAGAATAACCCGCCAAAGCCAGCCAGGCCCAACCACAGCCGCAACCTGCTGGCTCGCGCAATCATTTCGTCGAGGTTGGCCAGCATGACCCCAAACACGAAACTAGCCAAATGGGTATAGGGAGTGTATTTCAGCGCCTGCAGCCATTTGCCGTAGCTCCAGCGGTCAGGATGCGCGATTCCGTCGGGATTGAACGCGATATACAGCGCGCCCGGCACCATCCCGAGTCCCCACACCACAGCCATCTTCGACAAGTGGGACTTGAAACTCACCGGCAGCTTCCAGCTCGCCAGCCAGGGAAAGATCGCGTAGTAAGAGCACTCGGCCGACATGGTCCATGCCGGTGTATTCAGGAATGTCGCGATCTCCGGAATCCACCCTTGCAGCAGCAGCGGCGTGAGCACCATGCCGGCCCAGAACATGGCATGGGTGTGCGCGGCGCGCTCCGGCCCCACCATTCCCAGGCTTAACAGCAGGCTCAGCAGGTAGATGGGATAGAGCCGCGTGAACCGCGCCTTCCAAAAACGCACGCGATCCAGCTCGCCGGTCCGCGCCCTCGCCGCATAGTTATAGGCCAGCACAAAACCCGAGAGCAGGATGAAGAAGCTCACCGAGGCGTAGCCGGCGTTGACCACCGGCGCCATAAAGCCAAACCACTTTGGATCGGAAAAATGAAAGAGAACAATGTTAATTGCGGCGAACGAGCGCAAGCCCGTCAGAGCGTTCAGCCGTGCTGGCTTGCTAATCTCCACTCCGTAGCTACTAGCCTCTAGCTTCTAGCCTCTAGCTCATGAACGGCTCTCTCGCGTACAGCTCGATCCACATGCGGAAACACTGCTCAAAACGGTTTGAGCTAAAAGCTAGAAGCTAGAAGCTGCTTTTACGCCGTTACCATTGAACCGACCTTCTCCCCCATGACCACTCTGCGGATGTTTCCCGGCTGGTTCATGTTGAAGATAATCAGCGGCAGGTTGTTGTCTTTGCAAAGGCTCACCGCGGTCAGGTCCATCACCTTCAGCCCCTGGCGCAGGATTTCCATGTAGGTAATCTCGTCGTACTTGACGGCATCCTTGAACAACACCGGATCAGCGCTGTACACGCCCTCAACCTTGGTGCCCTTCATCAGCACGTCAGCCTTTATCTCCATGGCGCGCAAGCTGGCGGCCGTGTCGCTGGAGAAGAATGGATTGCCGATGCCGGCCGCGAAGATGACCACACGGCCCTTTTCCAGGTGCCGCACGGCGCGGCGGCGAATATACGGCTCGGCAAGCTGGTTCATGAACACGGCGCTCATTACCCGGCATTGCACGCCGCGCTTCTCAATCGAATCCTGCAGCGCGATGGCGTTGATGACGGTGGAGAGCATTCCCATGCTGTCGGCGCTTACCCGGTCCATCTCCCGGGCCTGCTCTTCCACGCCGCGGAAAAAATTCCCTCCGCCGACTACAATGCCGATCTCCACGCCCAACCCGTGTATCTCGCAAATTTCGTCAGTAATTCCAGCTACCTTGTCGGCATCCAGGCCAAACCCGCGATCGCCAGACAGTGCCTCACCCGAAAGCTTTAGAACAATGCGTTTATACATGCCTTTTCGAGTATCGCATATCGCCCGCCGTGGCTGTTGTTGCCATTGAAAAGAGCTTCAGGCGCGGAAAAAAGGCCCAGGGTTTTTCGCCCTGGGCCGTTCTGACACCTCAGGCTTCTAGGCGCGCAAGCCGTTCCGCCGAGATGCCAGCAGGAACAATCCGACTAGTCCGCTGGCAAAGAGAAGCGCACTGCTGGGCTCGGGTGTCGTAGAAGTCGACCCAGGCAGCGTGGCGTCCACATCGTCGAACTGATAGGCGGTATCCTGGCCCTCGAAGAACCCAGAATTCGTTCCTTGCCCGAACGACACGCTGACCACGTTCGCAAAGCCGCTGAAGTTGAAGAGTTGCAGGGCGTCCGGCGAGTCGTTCACGGTAAAAGTCTGAGACGTGGTTGAGCTGTCCGCGAAGGTGCCGGTGAACTCGACGTCGAATGTCCCGGTTCCGCCGGCGAGCAACGGAGCCAGATCAATGGAGTTCATCGTGAACTCGTTGCCTCCGGCCGTAATTGTGTCGGGAGTGCTGGCGTAATAATCGAAGACAGAAGTATCTGCAATGCTCAGGCTGGGCAGATTCGGGCTCGACGCCTCCCATACATATAAATCGGTTCCCGTAACTGTCACGCCATCCTGCGTTGTGGTGCTTCCCACTGCGGTATACGTGCTGCCGGGTTGAGAGAGCGAACTGAAGTTAATGTCCACTGTACCGGCATACGCTCCTATTGGAAAAGTGACGAGGGCAGCCAACAGGCCCTTGGCAACGATTCTGTCGATGATCATTTCAATCTCCTGAGATTCGATGTAACGGCCGAGCATTTATCGCGTGAGCAGATGTAATTACCTTGGAATGTCCAATTTTTAAAAGAGGTCGCAGCTCCGTGAAGTTATAATCGTGGCAATCCGTATCAAGGGCAAGTGCCGTCTAAGGCTAATAAAGGCCATCTCATGCCAATCGTTCCTTCCGGCTCTTCCGGGCCGCAAGAAGCCTCGTCTGTCCGCCTGGACTCATGGAAAGAGATCGCTGCCTATCTGGGCAGGAGCGAACGCACCGCCAAACGTTGGGAGAATGAGCGTTCGCTGCCGGTCCATCGCCTGCCCGGCGGTGGACGGGGAAGCGTCTACGCGCTTGGGGCGGAACTGGATGAATGGCTGACTTCAGCAAAGGCTGAAGAACTTCGAAACGCCATTGACGCGGAAGTTCCGGGCAACGGCGATAATGAAGTGGACCAGGCTGCTTCAATGGCTCCGCCGCCTCAAGCGGAAGCCCCGCTGCCCCCCGTGGTTTTGCCCGCATCCTTCCCTGCTGGAAGAGCACATCGTCGGTTTTGGCACATTCCAGTCCTCGTTCTGCTTTTTGCCGGAGTTGCTCTTCAGGTCGTTTTCCTCGTCAACTCTCGCACCAGTGGCCGCCGCGATTCCGCCAGCGTCACACCCGCAAATGCTGACAAGCAATTAGCCCACGAGCTCTACCTGAAAGGCCGCTATGAGTGGGGCCAGCGAACGCCAGAAAGCCTCAACCGCGCTCTCGATGAGTTTACGCAAGCCATTGTTCACGATCCCAACAGTGCTGAGGCCTACGCGGGCTTGGCCGACACTTACAATTTTCAGCGGATTTTTTCTACTCTTCCTCCCGGCGACATGTATCCCAGAGCGCTTGCGGCAGCCAGACGTGCCGTGGAGCTGGATGACTCCCTTGCTGAAGCGCATCGCGCATTGGGGTTTGCAGAAGTGTGGGGTGCAGGGAACTATCCCGAAGGGTATAGGGAATTTCGTCGCGCCATTGAACTGAATCCAAGAGATCCGCTGGCGCACCTTTGGTTTGCCAACGCGCTCACGATGGGAATCCGTTCTCCCTGGAAAATGCCCTTGGACAAGGGCGATCAAGAGATGATTCAAGAGTCGCTTGAGGAGATTAGCAAGGCACAGGAGCTTGATCCAGGTTCCCATTCGATACTCGCCAACAAGGGCATTGTGTTGTACGTGGCGGGCAGGAAGGAGGAAGGAGCAAAGCTTCTGGAACAGGTGGAACGCGCTGACCCGGGTCTCGCGACAGTGCACACATACCTTGCCCTCGTTGAATTTGACCGTCGCAACTATCCGGCCTACCTGGCCGAGTCAGAAACATCTGCGCAGCTTCATAACGATCCGGCGCTGAGAGAATTAACGGGCGCGGAAAGGGCTGGATTTGCGCAGGGCGGCGAACGCGGACTGTTGAAGGCATTGTTTTTGAAAGCCAAGTCATGCAGCCCATCGACGGACTGGCCTCGCGTCTCGCGCGCCTACGCCTGCGTTCAACACGGGGAGAACCAGGAGGCGCTGCAACTGCTCGAAGAGGCCAGCGCAAACCACGACCCATACCTTGCTGACTGGTTCTCACCAGAAGCCCTTCCTGGATGGAAGGCAATCAAGGACGAACCTCGGTTTCAAGCGCTGCTGAAGAACATCAATTTTCCGCAGGCTCCGGGGCGAGCATCGACGAGCCCTGTTTCCGCAACCGCATTGACGACGCTTCAGCCGGCAGACGATTCGCACTGAGCGATAGGCGAAATGATCCCAGGAAACGGAAAAGGCCCAGGGCTTGCGCCGTGGGCCTTTGCTGTTTCCTGTTCCCTATTGCTGACTACTCCGCTGCCGCTTCCACTGGCTTGGTTGTCGCCACGGTCCAATCCGGAGCGCCTACCTTGAAGCGCGCGAAACGCCGCACGGTGATGTTCTCGCCCAGCTTGCCAACCTTTTGCGCGATCAGTTCCTTGATGCTTACGGCCTGGTCCTTGATGAAGGGCTGCTCAAGCAGGCAGACCTCTTCGTAGAACTTGGCCATCTTGCCGTCCACGATCCGCTCAATGACCGGAGCCGGCTTGCCCGTGGCCAGTGCCTGTGCGCGATAAACATCCTTCTCGCGCTCCAGATCGGCAATGGTCACGTCCTCCGGCTTCACATAGCGCGGGTCGCTGGCGGCGATGTGCATCGCGATGTCTTTCAGCAGCTCCTGGAAGTCATCGGTGCGGGCCACAAAATCGCTCTCGCAGTTGAGCTCGATCAGTACGCCGATTTTTCCGCCGGCATGAATGTAGGTGCCCACCGCGCCTTCGTTGGTGGTGCGGCTGGCCTTCTTCTGCG
>CAYWMR010000171.1:0-9512 GCA_964458965.1 uncultured Occallatibacter sp.
CCTTAACGGTAACCGGCACGGCTTCGGAGCCGCTGCAATCGCTGGCCATCACTCCGTCGACTCAAACCATCCTCCAAGGGCAATCGAGCCAGCTGATCGCGATCGGCACATTCTCCTCAACCGCTGCGACTCCGGGCACGCAAAACCTGACCAATTCGAGCACTGTAACGTGGTCTTCCAGCAACAATTCCATAGCCACTGTCACGGCCGGCGGAGCTAACTGCATACCGGCAACGACGAACTGCGGAGGCTATGTCAAGGCGATTGGCCCCGGCGCGGCCGTCCTCACGGCTATCGCGTCCAATCCAGACAAGAGCGTGGTGACTGCTACGGCAACCATCAGCGTAACGGCAACCGGTAATGGCTCATCGGAACCCCTGGTTTCGCTGGCCATCGTTCCGGGCTCGCAGACCTCGCTGACCACCGGCGCAAAAGCCAATGTCAACTTCATTGCCATTGGCACAACGTCAAGCGGCGCAACCGTGAACCTCACCACTACGCCGTATACAGTTCCGGGTACGTCGCCTGCCGAGACCATCCCCGTGGCGACATGGAGTTCGAGCAACCCGGCAGTTGCCAGCTTCGCTTCGAGTACAGGTGGTGTGGCCACGCCAAACGGCGCGGGCGCAACCGCCGTCACAGCAATCGCCACCAATCCCGACGGCACGGTGGTGACAGCAAGCGCGGCCTACACGGTAACACCGACACTCACGGAACCCATCGTGTCGCTGGCCGTTCTTCCCACTACCCAAAGTTCGCTGGCAACCGGAGTAGGCGCCAATGTCAACTTCATCGCCATCGGCACCACTTCATCGGGCGCTACCGTAAACCTGACCGCTGCGCCCTACACCGTTCCTGGGACGTCGCCCGCACAGACCGTCTCCATGGCCACCTGGACCTCCAGCAACCCGGTGGTGGCCAGCTTCGCTTCCAACACCGGTGGAGTGGCAACGCCAAACGCATCCGGCGCAACCGCTATAACGGCCATCGTCACCAACCCCGACGGCACCGTGGTATCGGGCAGCGCTTCCTATACGGTATCGGTGCCCTCGATTAAGGAACCCTACGTTTCGGTGGCCATCGTTCCGGCCTCGCAAACGCTCACAGCGGTTGGACAAACAGGCAGCTTCATCGCCATCGGAACCACTGGGACAGGATCGACCGTAGACCTGACCAATGCTCCTGGCGTCGTGTGGAGCGCCACGAGCAGCGGCATTGCCACCCTGGTCGGCAATGGGGTGTTCAAGGCCGTAGCAAACGGGGTTACCGCAATCACCGTCGAAGTTCCCAATCCTGGGATCAACGGCAATCCTGCTGACGGAACAGTGGTATCCGCGACTGGGGCGCTCACGGTCGACATTCCGACCTCGCCTGAGCCCATTGTGTCGCTGGCTGTTCTTCCAGCGGCGCAGACATCGTTGACAACCGGCGTAGGCGCCAATGTGAACTTCATCGCCATCGGCACCACAGCATCGGGCGCAAGCGTCAATCTCACCAGCAAGCCGTATACCGTTCCGGGAACATCCCCCGCGCAGACGATTGCCGTGGCGGACTGGAGTTCCAGCAACCCGGCCGTGGCCAGCTTTGCGATAGCGACGGGCGGAGTTGCTACGCCAAATGCGGCCGGAGTCACTGCCGTCACAGCCATTGTCACCAATCCCGATGGCACAGTGGTGACGGGCAGCGCGTTATACACCGTAACGCCATCCGTCAACGAGCCGATTGTCTCGCTGGCCGTTCTACCGGGTTCGCAGACATCTCTTGCCACCGGTGCCCCCGCCAATGTGAACTTCATCGCCATCGGCACCACGTCATCGGGCGCTACTGTAAACCTGACCACTACGCCGTACACTGTTCCGGGAACGTCGCCCGCACAGACCGTCTCCGTAGCCACCTGGAATTCAAGCAACCCGGCCGTGGCCTTCTTCACTACGAATACGGGCGGAGTTGCAACACCGAAGTCCGCGGGCGCGGCCGCCATTACGGCCATCGTCACCAATCCTGACGGGACCGTCGTAACGGGCAGCGCGGCTTACAGTGTGTCGGTACCCGCCGTTACTGAGCCGTACGTGTCGGTGGCCATCGTTCCGGGCGCTCAGACGCTCACTGCGGTTGGACAAACCGGCAGCTTCATCGCCATCGGAACCACCGGGGCAGGCGCCAGCGTAGACCTGACCAATGCTCCTGGCGTCGTGTGGAGCGCCACCAGCAGTGGAGTGGCCACCCTGGTCAGCAATGGGGTGTTCAAGGAAGCTGCCAACGGCGTAACCGCGATTACCGTCGAAGTTCCCAATCCCGGAATCCCCCCCAATGCGCCCGACGGGACAGTAGTGTCGGCAACCGGCGCGCTCACGGTTGCTCTGGCAACCACGCCTGAACCTCTGCTCTCGATGTCGATTGTTCCCGGCTCGCAAACGGTTGCGTGGACGGGGCAGGCGGCGCAGTTGATCGCCATCGGCGATTTCTCCTCGTCCTCTCCAACGCCGGGCGAGCAGAACATGGCGGGCGTATCCAGCTACACGATGGCATGGTATTCGAGCAATCCATCGGTAGCCACTGTTTGCACCACTGGTTCCCCATCTCCCTGCACCAGTTCAACGAATGGGCTTGTTACCGCAGTGGGTCCAGGCACTACCGCCATTACGGCCATCGCTACGAACAATACAGATCACAGCGCGGTGACGGCGACAGCGACCTTCACGGTGACGGGATCGACGCCAAATCAGATCGTATCTCTCACCATTATTCCCGGCACACAGACTGTAACCTTGCCATTGGTCGCAGGGACTTCTCTGCCCAGCCCGTTTGTCGTGATCGGCATCAATGGGAACGGCCTGCAATTGCCAGAGAACAGCTCGGTCCAATGGTTCTCCAGTAATCAGGCAGTTGCGACCGTGAATCTTACCACCGGCGCGATAACCCCGCTGACGCAGGGTTCAACCACCATCACTGCCCAATACACAAACACCTTAACGCCGACCACTCCCGCCAATGTGGTTACGGCATCTGCCGCGTTGACAGTGAACGGTATCGCGGCTGAGCCTCTGCTGGGAATTACCATCTATCCCGGAGCGCAAACGGTGAATTACCCCGGCCAGACCAGCCAGCTTGTGGCGACGGGTACGTTCTCGTCGGCCCCGGTGACGCAGAATCTGACCACCGTCACCGGGCCTAACCAGGTCACGTGGATTTCCAGTAATCCTGCTGTAGCCACGGTTTGCACGCCGGCAAATGCAGCCCTGAATATTCCCGCAAACTGCTCAACTACTCCGGGGCTTGTGACGGCTGTTACTCAGGGTACAGTCGCTATCACGGCCGTCGCATCCAACCCTGACGGCAGCGTGGTGACCGGTGTCGCCGCTTTCACCGTGACCAACGGTGCGGCAGAGCAAATGACTTCGCTAACCATCATTCCGGGATCGCTGAATCTGTCGGCAACGGGACAGCCGGGCCAGTTTATTGCCATCGGCACATCCGGAGCCACGGGTCTGCAGGAGGATGTGACCAATTCGCCGCAGCTTGCGTGGGAATCGAGTAACGCCACAGTCGCGACAATCTGCACTCAGGCGGGCCTCAACATCACGGCCTTCTGCGCCTCGACGCCTGGCCAGGCACAGGGCGTGAGCGCGGGCGGCACAAACATCACGGCCGAATATACCAACCCAGCTGTGGGACCAACCCCGTCTAACGTAGTGACGGCTACTGCCACCATCGCAGTGTCGAATACGCCTGCGGCGGAACCTCTGCTCTCTGTCACGCTCTTGCCGGCCTCTGTCTCTATCTTCGATCTGTATGGGACCGCGCAATATCTTGCCTTTGGAAATTTCTCGACCGCGCCGTCCGTGCTGGACATCACCAACGGCTTCTATCACGGAGGCTTCCCCAATGCCGCTTGCACGTCTAGCGATGCCATTGCAAATACAGCCGCGGCTGAGGCCGGGACTGCCATTCCCAACCCGCAGTGCCAATTTGTACCAGTCACCTGGGTTTCTCTCCCGATGCCGTTTAACTTCCCGATTAACTCTGCCGGCACTCCGGGCGGCCTGGGCGGACTGATTACCGCATACGGATCCACCACTGGTGGGGGAGAGGCGGTCTATGCCGTGGCGTCGAATCCGGACGGCACCCTGGTCTACAGTACGACTGGGAGCTTCAATTGCCCCTACACGGCTCCCACCTTCGGTACCATAACGACCACAAATTCCATGACCGGCATTACCACTACCACCACGGACTTCAGCGATGTGCTCAACATTGGCTCGTGCAACAACCTGACCATAGGAAACGGGCTATTGTCGACGCTGACCGTGTTCGATGCCGGCGAGCAAAGCACAGGCCTGGATCAGGCAGGTTGGCTGGTTACAGCTCCTTCTGCCACAGGCACACCGGACGTCATCCATTGCGGCGGCACGACGGAACAATCTTCGCTGGGCGGCTCAGTATGCGAGGCGACGTATCCAAACGGAACGCAGGTCACATTGACTGCTCCAGCGGTAACGGGAGTTCACTTCGGGGGATGGTCTTCGAATTGCGCGGCTACAGCTCCCGTCACCTCGACAGGGCCAAACTCCTGCACTGTTGTTGTCGGTGGGGGGTGCACCTTGGATCAAACCAGCGGCACCTACCAGTGCACCGAATCCAACGTATCCGTGGGGGCTATCTTCAATTGAGGCGCAACCATTGCTGAACAGGCCGCAGCATCGAAACTTGTCTCCTTCGGCAAAGCAATTGCCGCATCGGACAGAAAGGCAAAGCTGGCAAAGTAGCCAGTTCAGACAGGATTTCAAATGAACCGAAGACTACTTACGATCCTTGTTCTCGCTTTCGTCATTGCCGGCGCATGCGCCTTTCTGGTCTATCGCGTTGTGGGCAAAAGCATGGCGGCGGAAAAGCCCACGGCTTCTACGCGCGTGATTGCCGCTGTCGCCGACATCAAACTGGGAACGGTTCTGGCGGCCAAAGACCTTACCACCATCGAGATCGTTGGCACGCTTCCCAAAGGCGTCATTCTCAAGCCTGAGAACGCGGTCGGCAGAGGCGTACTTGCAGACCTCTATATGGGCGAGCCCATCATGGAGCCGCGCCTGGCCGCGGTTGGCTCCGGCGGTGGATTGGCAGCCACCATTCCGCAAGGCATGAGGGCGGTCGCTGTAAGAGTGGACGATGTGGTGGGCGTGGCCGGGTTCGCCACACCTGGAATGCGCGTGGACGTTCTCATCTCCGGTTTACCTCCGTCCACGCCGAGTAATCAGGCCCAGATTCAGGCGATGGGCACCCTGAGCGAAACCCTTCTTCAGAACATCGAGGTGTTATCGGCCGGACAGGATATTCAAAAGGACGCGGAAGGCAAACCGCACCCGGTGCAGGTTGTCAACCTGCTGGTTACACCGGACCAGGCTGAAACAATGAGCCTGGCCGGAAGCCAGACAAAGATTCAACTGGTCCTGCGGAACCCGCTCGATACAAAGGTTGCGCCGGTTCCTGGTACAGCTATGGACAAGCTTTTTGCCGATCAGGCTCCCGCTCCGGTAAAAACGAAGACCGTGGTGGTGAAGGCAAAGGCCGCGCCCAAAGTCGTGGCAGCCCCTCCGCCATTTTCGATCGAGGTTATCAACGGTTCCAAGCGGAGTGAAGCAAAATTCGGTTCTCCCGGGGGACAGCAGTGAGAGCTAAGGCTGCAATTACCGTCGCATGTTTCAGCGCATTGTCTATGGTTCTGTGCGTTGGGTTGAGCCTTGAGGCTCAAATTCCACCGTCTCCCTCACCGGCCGGCGGATCCTCGCTTCAGGACTCCTCCAACGAGCTTTCTGTTGCCGTCGGCAAAACTGTGCTCGTCGATACGGCCTTGCCCATCGCGCGCGTTTCTATCGGCTTGCCGGATGTTGCCGAAGTGGGCGCAACAACCCCAACTGAGATCATGGTCAGCGGCAAGGCTGCCGGAGAAACAAGCCTGATAATCTGGGACGTTAAAGGTGGCCGTCAGTTTTTCAATGTCACGGTGCGTGCCCCCTCGGCTATATCCAACGATAGTCTGGACGCGATTCGCCGTGAGCTTCGCGCCGAGCTTCCCGGTCAGGCCATAAAACTCAGCTCAGAGAACGGCATGATCTTCATGCGCGGCACGGTCAAGAACCTCACCAGTTCCGAGCGCGCTATGAAGATCGCTTCCATTGCCGGCAAAGTGGTCAACCTTCTCGATGTCGATGTACCCGTTGCCGACCCGCAAATCTTACTCAAGGTGCGTTTTCTCAGTGTTGACCGCAACAAGGAGACGCAGTTCGGCATCAACCTGGCCGATCTCAGCGGCTTGAATTCGGTCGGATTGGTTACAACCGGGCAGTACACACCGCCATCTGTTTCAAGCGTTCCTTCTCCTACTGCGACTTTTGGCAATGAGTTGAACCTCTTCGTAAGCGGTCCAGGCAACTTGCCAATAGCTGCTTCCATTCAGGCTTTGGAAACCAAGGGCGTCGTGCAGGTTCTTTCACAACCCAATGTTGTGGCGGCGAACGGCAGGCAGGCCAGCTTTCTTGCTGGAGGCGAGTTCCCATATCCCGTCTCTTCGGGAATTGCGGGCCAGCAGACTATTTCGATCACGTTCAAAGAGTATGGCGTTCGCCTGAACTTCCTTCCTACCATAACTCCCCGCGGAACGATCAGGCTCCAGGTGGCTCCGGAAGTGAGCTCCCTGGACTTTACCAATGCTGTCGAAATATCGGGCTTTGAGATCCCTGCTATCGACACCCGGAAAGTTCAGACCGAGGTCGAGCTGTCCGACGGCCAAAGCTTTGTGATCGGAGGACTCCTGGATAACCGGGACACCGAGTCGTATCTCAAGATCCCGTTTCTGGGAGACATCCCAATTATCGGCAAGTTCTTCCAGTCGATGCAGAAGACAAGGACAAACACCGAGCTAATTGTGATCGTGACGCCGGAGATAGTTGCTCCTATTGAGGCTGGAGCGCCGTTGCCGACGCTGAAATTCCCAACCAAGTTCCTGCCGCCTAACTCTGGCATCCCAATGAATAATCCGGATGCCAAGACGGCTGCCAACACTCCGGCCCCGGCTTCGCAGACCATCCCTGTGGAGAGGCTGATCGACAGCATGAAGCCTGAAACGCCGCTGTTGGTCTCAGGGCAAGGCGGGAATTTTGGCGCCGGCACCCTCGTGGCAGCCCCCACGGCAACAGCGCCTGCTTCGCCTCAACAATAGATTCCGGCTGCCTAAAAGGGCAGCCTGAGCCTATGCAAAACGGATAGATCAAGCACTGCGGTTCCGAAATCGATGGCTGCCGTGAACGCGTGCGCAGGCGTAAATGGAGTTGGTTATCCATCGCCAGGTGCACGTCAACAGCGAAGCGAAAGGGCCTGAGGCAACCGGATGAACCCGCTAAGTTCAATTCTGGCGGGAGTGCGGAAGCGTCAGGCTTCTTCTCAAGGAGCATCCCGGGAAGTTCGCTTCCAGGTCTCGAATTTAAACCGCCAGACCGTGCTTGCGACCTGCTTGGAACTTGCCGACAGCGGCCCAAAACGCAATAAGGGCCTGCTGGGACGCAAGTTGCTCAACCCAGGCGAGGGATTGTGGATTGTTCCCTGCGAATCCGTGCACACTTTCTTCATGCAATTTCCTATCGATCTTGTCTATCTTGACCGCGAGCATTACATCAGGAAGCTGAGAAGCGGCGTCCCTCCCTGGAGGCTGTCTGCATGTTTGTCGGCGCACTCCGTGCTGGAGTTTCCGGCCGGCACAATCCATAACACGAATACCAAGCGCGGAGACAAGCTTGAATTCACGCCAGCTACGATGGCGAGTGATAACTCCCGCGCAACGGATGCATAGAAAAGACGATCGTGCAGCGTTGGAACGGTGTTATGCGCCAGGCGCTGTCTGAAGGTTTGCGGCGCTCTCGACAGGGCGGCTCCATTCGCGAATCACTGCCAGTACCACAAGAGCTATCGTAAGTGTCGCGAACAGTTGCAGCAAGGTTGGGTGTAGAATCAGAAACCCCGATTCGAACCGAACTGTGAGCGACCAGAGCAACACCACCCCCAGAAAGAGAGTTGCGCTCTTGACTTTGCGGTTCCCAACGCTTGCTGCGAAGCAGCCGAATGCGGCTCCTGAGACAAGATCAATGACGTAATGTTCTCCGGTAGAAAGCGTAGCCAATCCCGTAGCGGCTAGAAATGCCAGGGCAACTGTTCGCCATAGCTTTCCGGGAGCAAAGATGACCAACACAAGCGCTGTCCCGAAGTGAAGGGAAGGGAAAGCATTCGGCATTCCGGCGAGCTGAGTCGTTATTGCCGTCACGACGGGAGGATGAAGCCACTGCGCCCTAAAGGCGTAAATCGGTCCGCACGCAGGCAGAACGGAGTAAAGTATGGGCCCGACAATTAACTCGGCAACGTAAGCCAGCACAACCGACCCGCGAATACTCCTGTACCGGGCTACAAGGAACCAGCAGATCATCATGGGAATCATCGAGTCATATATGACAACCAGCGGCAACCGCCAGGAGCCTTGCAAGGGAATTGCAATTGAGGCAGCAGAAACGCCGAGCGCCGTATCGAGGCGAAACAGAACAGGGTCGTACTTCATGGGGAACATGCTTCCTTCCCGTGCCATGAAAACGGTGAGAAGAAACCCGTAGAAGAGATTCAGCGTAAGTGCAAGAACAAGCATGGGGCGGGTCTTGTCTCGTTCGTCCCTCATCATCCACACCACTGAAAGAACGAGGGCCAGGAGGCCGATGATGGCGGGATTGAATAGCATTGTAAGAAGTCGCATTTTCCAGTCCAGACTAACGTTTGCCGGGCATCGGTTACCGGCGGAATTGTCAGTGTAACGCAGCGAGCAGCCTATCTTCGCTGCGCCTATCGAGTAACCTGCCGAAGAATTATAAGCTCGTCTCCTCCGAATTCGCAGTTTCATTGGATGGTTCGACAGTGCCTGAGCCAGTTGTCGCGCGCAGACTGTGCCGCGCGTAGGCCCATAAATAGAAAATGCCCATAGCCAGCAATATCAACGGGGTTGATAACACCTGCAAACCGATCAGTAACTCGCTCGTAAGTCCGGTTGTGGGCAGGCGCAGCAGATGGATGAGCGACAAAAAAACCGCCCACGGAAGATCACCGGTCAACACGAAACCTGAAGCGGTTATCAGCAACGCAAGCCACCCGGCGAATCCGCGCCTGGACCAAAGCATGGCGCAAGCAGGAACAGTTAGAAGCAGGAGCTTGGTGTCCTGTAGCCGATGATAGACAGGAAGCATGGAAAGAGCCGCGATTGCCGCGATCCCCAGCCACGCTCTGGAAGGCAAGAACCGGGACCGCAAAGTAATGATCGCCCATGTCAGCAGCAGCGGCGCAAATATCAGATAACTGGCGGGGTTGTAAATGCGCGGATCATCCCAGAAAGTGCCGATCACCGCTTGCAGGCTCACCAACATGCCAATCCCGTGCGCGCCCGAAGAATCAAGTCCAGGGTCGTTCATATCGCCGTGGTTTGCAAAAGC
>CAYWMR010000172.1:0-9455 GCA_964458965.1 uncultured Occallatibacter sp.
ACCCTCAATGCAGCCCGAAAAGCACCTTCTTCTTAGGCGCAAGCGTCGCGGCAATGGGTGTATTCAGAGCATCCACCAGCGGCGCCAGCAGCTTGAAATGCCTGATCAGCGTCCCCGCAAACTCCGCCTCCAGCGCGGTCTCAGCCGGCAGCGTAGTGCTAAGCCCCCACTGTTTGCACTTGATCAGATCCATCGCCGGATGCTCGCACGGAAATCCCTTCGGCGGCCGCGTCAGCGCTTCCCCTTCAAATTCCTTGAACGTCTTGCGGACGGCTGGCCGGTCGAGCAGCCCGCGAAACTCCACATGATTCTCCAGCAGCCAATTCCGAATCGCAGCCAGTTGTTCCTTCTCCGGCATATACGCGCCCGCCGCAATCACCACGCCTTTCGGGCTTACCTGGAAGTAATATCCAGCCCCCGAAGTCTTCTCAAGCCCCATGTGACTCCACCACGCCGCCACATGCGTTTTGTAAGGCAGCTTGTTATTTGAGAAGCGCGTATCGCGATAAATCCGGAACAGCGACTTCTCCGCCGGCCGCACATGATTGGGCGCAAAGCCAGTCATAGCGTCGGTAACCTTGCGAATAATCGCCAGCATAGGTTCCTTCAACTCAGCTTCGTAGACAGCCTTCCGCTCGTTGAACCATTCGCGGTCGTTATGCTTCTCCAGGCCCCGGAGGAACTTCAGGCCTTCGGAGCGCAGATGAGCTGCAACTGGCGCAGCAGTACTGGAAGTGGATTTGTTTTTGGAAACCATGGCAATGAAGAGTGTAGCGCGAAGGGCGCTTACGATTCTCTGGGCGAGCCCATGTGCTGAATGGGTACGGCCCTAAGTTGCGCGTTTCAGACAGGCTGTTCCACCCGGCTAGCCAAATTCCAAACATGCCCCACCGGATCCATAATCCGCGCCATCCGATCCCCCCAGAACTGATCCGCCACCGGAGTCAAAACCCGCGCCCCAGCCCCAACCGCCCACTCAACCACCCCGTCCACATCTTCCAAATAAAGGTAGATCACCACCGGCGAGCTTCCATCGCCGAGCGGTGCACGGCTAGCCAAATGCGAAGTCTCCCCATGCACCATAATCAGCAGCTCGCCAATCCCCAGCGTAGCGTGAGTGACGCTCCCATCGTCAGCGGCCCGCCGCGACAGCTCCACAGCCCCAAACGCAGCCTTGCAGAACTCAATCTCCGCCGAAGCATCCGAGCAAACCAGCATCGGCACAGCGGCTTTAACCCACTTCGCCATTGCAATTCCTAATCGGCCACTCAGCAGCATCTCCACCGCCAAGCCGCACCCTCATTTGCAGCGATCCGCCAACTGACCACTGACAACTGAAAACTTACAACTGCCCTTCACCGAATCACCTTCAACGCCCCCCGGAACAGCCCGTCGAAATCCCCAGCCAGCGCCTTGTCTTTCGCCACAGCCTGCTCAATCGCCTTCTCCGCAGCAGGCCTCTGGTACCCAAGATTCGTCAACGCCGATAACACATCGTCCACCGCCGCTCCCCGCACGCTCGTCTGTACCGGCGGAACGGCAAAATCGTCCAGCTTGTCTTTCAGCTCCACCACCAGCCGCTCAGCCAGTTTCTTGCCCACGCCCGGAATCCGCACCAGTTGCGCGTGATCCTGCCCGCGAATCGCCTGCACCGTCCGCTCGGTGGATAGCCCGCTGAGCATTTTGATAGCCAGCTTCGGCCCCACGCCGCTCACCGTGATCAGCCGCTCAAACAGCCGCTTCTCCTCGCGTTCGAGAAACCCAAACAGCGCAATCTGATCCTGGCTGACTTGGGTATGAATGGGCAGCGCCGCCTCAGCGCCAACCGAGGGCAGCGCCGTAAAGGTGGGCACCGAGATGGTGACGTCGTACCCCACGCCGCCGGCCTCAACAATGGCCTGGCCTGGGTGCTTGTAGATAAGCTTTCCGCGCAGGTGAGCAATCATTTCGTTCAGTCCTGGCCGCAACCGGCACAGCAGCCGCCGGGCGCGAGCCTACCCACCATAGTACAGACCGCGTCCGCGCTACTACGAATCCCGTCCTGCCAGCGCCATTCTTGCCGCCGTTGCGTCCAATCAAAGTGCCCGCCGGTGGCTGCCCATAGCCCGGCCAAGCCCCCGCCGGATACAATAGGGTTCTACGGTTCCTGGCAATTGGGCGGTACGCTATTCTTTGTTGAGATTTGGAGCAGGTGCACGTGAGAGGCATTCTATGCCGCTGTCTGCGGCTTGAGTTGGTTGCAGGACTGGGTATCGCGCTGGCGCTGCCTGCGGCGGCAATTGCAGCGGAAAACACGCGGGGATTGGCCACCGAGACCACGTTGACGGTGGAGGCTCACGAGCAGGACGGACACACGCAAGCTAATGTGACCGTCGTAGGCGAGGATGGGCTTGCGGCAACAGGCGCTGTGATCATCCGTGAAGGCAAACTGGAGTTGGGCGGCGCTGCACTGGACTTGAAAGGCCAGGCAACATTCGAGCTTGCGTTGCCGGCCGGCGATCACACGCTGAAGGCCTTTTATATCGGCGATGCCACTCACCGGCGCTCCGCCTCAGAGCTGGCCACGGCTAAGGCGCAGGCAACCGCCACCCCAAATTTCGGGATCACCGTTGCGCCCACCACGCTGACGCTGACCCCAGGCGAATCGGGATCGTTGATTGCCTCCGTTACTCCCCAGAACAGCAGCGCATTGACGGCTCCGATGTTTGTCACGCTGTCGTGCTCTGGCCTGCCCGACCAGGCGGCCTGCTCGTTTACACCGGAGAACGTGGAGATTCTGCCCAACGCGACGAACGCCATTACCAGCTCGATGATTATTGTGACCCAGGCGGCCGGCGTAGGCACGGCGTCAAATCGGCGGGGCGACCCGGTAGCATGGGCGCTGCTGCTGCCCGGCGCGCTGGGGCTGGGCGGTCTAGCCTGGGGAGTTCGCCGCCGCCAATGGCTCAACCGGCTCACACTGCTGGCGCTGGTGGGGCTGGTTACCATGCTGGGCGCAACGGCCTGCAACGCGCGCTACGACTATTACAATCACGGCCCTCCAATTCCGCCAGCCACACCCGCGGGCACTTATACCGTGACGGTGACAGCGCAGTCCAGCAACGGCGTTACCGCCATTACCAACTCCGCCAAGCTGGCTCTGACGGTGCAGTAAGTCAAGCCGCATGAACCGCCGGCATTCTCTACCAGCGGAACTGTATGCGCTGGTGGAGCACACGCCGGCTACGGTTCTGCTGGAGAGCGCAGGCCATGGCGCTGCAGAGGGTGAGCGGGAATGCTGGACGAGGTTGTTCACCGCTCCGGTTCGCGAGTGCGTGGCCCACGAATTGGCCGACATTCCCAGGCTTTTCGCAGAGATTGAAAGCGCCGTCACTTCTGGACTGTCTGCCGCCGGATTCTTAACCTACGAATGCGGCGGTTTTTTTGAGCCGCGAACTGCGAGACAATTGGCGCGCGCAGGCGATGGGCCAGCCCCACCCTTGGCCTGGTTCGGAATTTATGAGCGCGATTACCCGTTTGACCATCGAACCGGAGCGTTTGTTGGCGGCGATCCGCCTGGATTGGCCGATTTTCGCGCGGGTGTGCCGGGCACTGACCCTGAGAAACATTCGCAAGCCGAGGCTGCTCTGGAAGCGGCTCTCGATCTGACTGAGGCGGAATATACCGAGCGCATCGCGGCCATTCACGAGTGGATCCGCGCCGGCGATGTTTACCAGCTCAACTTCACGGTTCCCTTCCACGTGCATGCGCAAGGGAGCGCTGCGGCGCTTTATCGGCGTCTGCGCTCGCGCCAGCCGGTGCCTTACGGGGCATTTCTCCATTGGCAGACAAACCACCGCATTCTGTCGTTCTCGCCGGAGCTGTTCTTCCGATTGGAAAGCGACGACCCGACGACTCGAACGACACCGCGGCGAATCACCACGCGCCCCATGAAGGGCACCGTGCGCCGCGGACGCACCACAAGCGAAGACCTTGAGTTGGCGAACTGGCTGCGCAGCGACCCGAAGAACCGCAGCGAAAACGTGATGATTGTGGACCTGCTGCGCAACGACCTGGGCCGCTTATGCAACTACGGCACCGTGCGCGCAGAGAAGATGTTCGCCGTTGAGCGCTATCCTACGCTCTGGCAAATGACATCGACCGTTACTGGCGAGCTGAGAGCCGAGGCCGGCTTCTTCGAGATTTTTCGCGCGCTGTTTCCATGCGGCTCCGTTACCGGCGCCCCCAAGGTCCGGGCCATGGAACTGCTGGCGAGCCTTGAACAGGAACCAAGAGGCGTGTACACCGGCGCCATTGGGTTCTTCTCGAAAGCGCAATCGATCTTCAACGTGGCCATTCGCACGCTGGAGCTAAACGGCGAGCACGGAAAAATGGGCGTGGGCAGCGGTATCGTTATTGATTCCGATGCGGCGGGTGAGTTCGCCGAGTGCCTGCTGAAGGCGGAGTTTTTGACCCGGCCGCCAAATGGGGATTCGGAGCGGTTTTCCCTGGTTGAAACGCTGCTTTGGGATGGGGCGTATCGCCTGATTGAGTTGCATCTCGACCGGCTCGAAGATTCGGCCGGCTATTTTGATTATCCATGTGACCGTGAGACGGTAAAGCGCGCACTTCTTCAGTTTGCCAATGGATTTGAACACCACACCCCACGCAAGGTTCGACTGCTGCTCGACTGGAACGGGGCCGTGCAAATCACTGCTGAAGTGCTTCCGGAGTTCCGCCAGCCGGTGCGGATGCGCATTTCGTCCGCGCGTACCGATCCGCGGGACCGTATGCTGTTTCACAAAACGACTCACAGGAGGCTTTACCTGGAGGCATACGAAGCTGCGACCCGAGCCGGCCTGGACGATGTGCTGTTCCTGAACCTTCGCGGCGAGGTAACCGAAGGGACCATTCACAACGTGTTTGTGGTAAAGGATGGCCGCTGGGCTACTCCGCCGGTGGAATGCGGTCTGCTGGCGGGTGTTATGCGACGCCATGTAATGGAGACGCAGTCCGGCGTGGAAGAGAGAGTACTCTCGATTGAAAATTTGCGTGCGGCCGATGCCATCTATTTGACGAATGCGGTTCGCGGAGTGCGATTGGCGGAGATTGATTGGGAAGACTGTTGAGCAACTGCTTTTCCGGCGCCTTCGGAGACTTATTGGCATGATTGAACGTATGCAAAGCGGGAGTGCGATGCGAATGGCGGTGAAGTTCGAATTCGTGAAAGGGCTTCTGCTCACCGTGGCGCTAGCGAGCAGCATTGCTGCATCCGGACAAACTGCGGATCAGGCCTGGCTGCATCACGGCACTTCCCATTTTCCTCTGCCAGTTCCGATGCGAGTGTGGGCATTGGGACAAGAACAGCTTGAAAATACGGCCGCCAACGAAATCGTCAAGGGTATCGACGGAGTTTTCGGCTCATCATCTCGGACCTTTAAGGCCGACCCAGAGGAAGCAATCGTGCTTGGCACAGTGCAGCAAGTGCGATCAGCCTTTCCACTGCTGGACGTTCCGACCTCACTCCCGCCGGAAGCCTTCTGGATTACCGACTCCCTTGCGAATGGAAAGCGACTTGTGGTGATTGCCGGTGGCAGCGAACGCGGCGTCCTTTACGGCGCGTTCGCGCTAATTCGTGAACTCGCAACCTCCGGCTGGAGACCCGGCACCTCAAGCAAGCAGACTCCCGCCATGCCAATTCGCTGGGTAGACGAGTGGGACAACCCCGACGGTTCCATCGAGCGCGGCTACGCCGGCCGCAGCATCTTCTTCGACGGCGGCAACGTGCGCCAGGACCTGAGCCCAGTAGCGGAATATGCTCGCCTGCTTGCGTCTGTGGGCATCAACGGCTGCAACGTGAACAACGTGAACGCCGCGCCGCAACTGCTCGACTCAGACCACATAAGGCAACTGGCCCGCATTGCCGACGCCATGCGTCCGTGGGGCGTGCGGCTGGCCATGAGCGTGGCCATTGCCAGCCCGCAGACCATAGGAGGGCTTGCCACCTATGACCCGCTGGACCCCGCGGTGAAGGCATGGTGGGCCGCCAAGGTGAACGAAATTTACTCGCAGATTCCCGACTTTGCGGGGTTCACGGTGAAGGCCGACTCCGAGGGGCAGCCTGGGCCGGCCAGCTATGGCCGTACACCGGCCGATGCCGCAAACCTGCTTGCCCTCGCGCTGAAGCCGCACGCCGGCGTTGTGCTCTATCGCGCCTTTGTTTACAACCACCATGCCGACTGGCGCGACCCCAAAGCCGACCGCGCCCGCGCCGCATACGACATCTTTCAGCCGCTCGACGGCAAGTTTGCCGACAACGTGATCGTCCAAACCAAGGAAGGCCCCATCGACTTCCAGGCGCGGGAACCGGTTTCACCGCTGTTTGCAGGCCTCAGGCAAACCAGCCAGGCAATGGAGGTGCAGATCACGCAGGAGTACACCGGGCAGCAGCGTCACCTGGTCTACCTTGCGCCAATGTGGAAAGAGGTGCTGGACTTTGATCTGCGCGCAGACAACCGGCCTACGCCGGTGAAGGAGATTCTCGCAGGCAAGGCCTTCCAGCAGCCGCTGGGCGGAATCGTGGGCGTGGCCGGGGTGGGCCAGAATGCATGGCTTGGATCGCCCCTTGCAATAGCCAACCTGTATGCATTTGGCCGCCTGGCGTGGAACCCCGACCTGATCCCGGAACAGATTGCCGACGAGTGGATCAGGCAAAGCATAAGCGACGACCCGCAGGTGGTCAGCACCGTGGAGAAGATGCTCATGCAGTCGTGGCCGGCTTATGAGAGCTACACCGGTCCGCTGGGGATGCAGACACTTACCGACATCACCGGCAGCCACTATGGACCCAACATCGAATCCAGCGAAAACAATGGCTGGGGGCAGTGGCACCGCGCAGACCACGAGGGCGTCGGCATGGACCGCACCGTTGCGACCGGAACCGGCTACACGGGCCAGTACCCGGCGGACGTTGCCAAGCTTTACGGATCGCTGCTCACGTGCCCCGATGAACTGCTGCTCTTCTTTCATCACGTTCCGTACAACTTCCACCTTCAATCGGGAAAGACGGTGATCCAGCACATTTACGACAGCCACTACGATGGCGCCGCGCAGGCCGCCGAGCTGGTGGAAGAATGGAAGACCCTTAAGAGCCGGATCGACCCCGCGCTTTATAACGATGTGCTTGCCCGCCTTGAGTATCAGGCTGGACATGCGATTGTATGGCGCGACGCTATTGTGCAGTACTTCTTCAAACTCACGGGCATTGCCGACGATGAGGGCCGGGCCGGCCACTACCCCGGACGCATGGAAGCTGAAGACGCGCGCCTGTCGGGCTATAAGGTGATCGATGTTATTCCGTGGGAAGACGCTTCAGGCGGAAAGGCAGTTATTTGCGGCGATCTCGCGCCTAATCCCGGCCGAGCTTTGAATCAGGGCACGACTTCAAAGCCTGCCCTGAGCGAAGTCGAACGGGTGCCGAACACAGCCCAAAAAGAAGGCGGGGCTGGTAGGGATGGGTTTCAACCCATCCATTTATCCCCTGGGGAAACGCGTACCTGCTCCGCCGAGTGGACCTACTCTGGCGAGCCAGGCCGCTTCAATCTCGCCGCTCAATATTTCGATTTGCCAGGCGGCACAGCCCATTTCGCGCTCTACTTGAACGGTCTTCCCGCAGCGTCATGGGCCGCCGACGCTACACTGCCATCGAGACGGCCAAACGGCGACAACTCAACCCGCAAAACAACTCCCAACGTAGAGCTGAACCCCGGCGACGTGATTCGCATAGACGGAGCGCCTGATGGAGCCGACCCTGCAGCGCTGGACTACATCGAGGTTTTGCCGTTTCAATCCGAACCCATCAAACCGCGCCCATAACCATCCGCACAAGCCAGCGCCGAAGAATGCAGCCAGGTATTCCCTATTCCCTAATCCCTATTCCCTGCCTTTCCACTTCCACCAGCGTCGAATAAAACGTAGCCCCCGCGCCGATATCGGTGAGCCGCTCGCTGGTTAGCGCGTTCACGTTTGCTCCGTCCACGCTCAGCTTGGCCCAGTCCAGCTTTCCGGCCACCACCCCCGTCGGCAGGCTCCCATTCATCATTGCAGTCAGGGTCAGAGCCCCGCGGTCGTTCCAGATTCGCACAAGGTCGCCATCGGCAATTCCGCGTGCTTCTGCGTCGAACGGATGCATCTCCAGCCGCTGACTCGTGCGGGCTTCCATCTTCCGGTGCCCATCCAAATTGGCAAACGTGGTGTTCATGTAGTTATCCGCCTTGCGGCTTAGAAACTCAAGAGGAAAGCGCTTGGCCCCTTCACCCCAGCGGGATTCGGTTGGCGGAATAAATCCCGGCAGTGGATCAAGCCCCTGTGCCGCCAGCGTCTCCGAATAGAACTCGATTTTGCCCGACGGCGTGGGAACCGGTCCGGAGGTGTATGGCAGGAATGGCCGCGTCTCCGGATCGCGATGGAAGCCTAATGGGATGTGCCCTTGTTGTTCGAGATCCTCAAAGGTTATGTGCTCCATGCTCGCATTCGTCGATCGGCCATCGGCCCCAATTGCCAGCGCCTGCCGGATCAGATCCTCGGGCGTATCGCTGAAACACTTCTCTTGAAAACCCATGCGCCGGGCCAGTTGGCCAAAGAGCCACACGTTCGAACGCGCTTCTCCCAGTGGCTCAACGGCCTGCTTTGAGAGCTGCACAAAGTAATGCCCATAGGCGCCCTGAATATCGGTGTGCTCGAGAAATGTTGTTGCCGGCAGAATGAAATCCGCATAGTCCGTCGTGTCGGTAAAGAACTGTTCGTGCACCACGGTGAACAGGTCCGTCCGTTCCATTCCCCGCCGAACGGCATTGTGGTTTGGCGCCACCGCGCCGGGATTCGAGTTATATACGAAGAGCGCCTTCACCGGCGGACCGTCTTCCGTTCTCGCGCCCTGGCCAAGTTCCGTCAGGGCCTGGCCCAACTCCGACATATTCACGGTGCGCGCCAACCGTCCGAGCGGGGAAACCAGCGCGAGGTCAGGGCGGCGCAACGCATGCTCGTCAAACTCGAACCCGCCAGATGTGGAAAGTACTCCGCCACCGCCGCGATGCTTCCACGCTCCCGTCAAAGCAGGAAGCATCGCGATAGCCCTCACCGCCGTTCCGCCATTCTGCGACCGCTGCACGCCGTAGTTCATTCGCAATGCCGCAGGCCGGGTGGTTGCATACTCGCGAGCCAGTTGCTCAATCTCGGCCGCGGTCATGCCGGTCCACGCCGATACTCGCTCCGGCGTATATTCGCGCACCCGCTCGGCAAGCTGCGCAAACCCGTGCGTCCGTTCGTCAATGTATGCGCGATCTTCGAGCCCTTCGTTCAGGATCACCTGCATCATTCCCAGCGCCAGCGCGCCGTCGGTTCCCGGACGGATGGCGATGTGCCAGTCGGCCAGCGCGGCGGTGCGGGTGCGGTAGGGATCGATGACGATGAGGCGT
>CAYWMR010000173.1:0-9419 GCA_964458965.1 uncultured Occallatibacter sp.
CTAAAGCCTTCCGGCAAAACGTGGAAGCGCGTCAACTGGAAGCCCGAACTGCGGCCGAAGAGGTTTTCACAGCGGAGCGGCAGTTGGAGGCCAGCCGCCGCCACGCCATGCACCTGCTTACCCTGGCTGCCAACGCCCGTAACCACACCGCCCAGGGAGAAGAGAGCCTGGCAGCTCTGGAGCGCGAAGCGGATCGCCTGGAAGCCGAGATAGGCCAGGCGCGAAATGAACTGGAAAACCTGGGCGTGCAGAGCGGACAGGCCCGGTTGCGCTTCGAGTCCGCGGCTGAGACACTGGCTCGGCTTGAAGCGGAGATTTCGGCCCTTCGAGCGCAGTTGCAGGCCAGCCGCACCGAAGAAAGCCAGCAGCGGACCCAGGCCAATCAATTGCGCAGCGAGCAGGCAACCGTGGCCGGGCGGCAAAACTCGCTTGAAGCCTTGATCCGCAATCACAGTTACTCCACCGATACCGTTCGCCGGCTGCTTAAGCCTGGCGCGCTGGGGGCGAATATGACCCCGGTGGGCACACTTGCGGACTTTCTTGAGGTGACCGGCGCGCACGAGGGAGTTGTCGACGAGTTTCTGCGCGAAGAGCTCAATTACGTCGTGGTGGAGACCTGGGGGGCGGCCGATGCAGGCGTCCGTCTGCTTAAATCCGGCGTGGAGGGCAGGGCTACTTTCCTCATTCATTCCGTTGCTGAAGGCGGGGCGTTGGATGATCGCGCGGAAGGGATCGGCGGACCCGGCCTGACGCCGCTGAAGGACTCGATCCGCATGCTGAACGGCTTCGGAAAAACGCTGGAGTCGATTCTGCCCAAGCTGCAACATGGTTACCTGGTCGAGGACTCCAACGATGCCGTGCGGCTGGCTGCGCTGCATCCGTACGCCTTTTTCCTCACGCCGGGCGGGGAATGCTTTCACAATGCGACCGTGAGCGGCGGAAGACCTTCGAGCGACGGTCCACTGGCCTTGAAGCGCGAGTTGCGCGAAACCCGGAGCCGCCTGGCAAAAATTGAAACCGGCGTGGCGCAGGCGGAGACGCAGGCCGAACTGCTGACGCGGGCCATTCAGGACCTGACCGCCCAACTGGAACAGCGCAGCGCGGAACGCCGGGAAGCTGAAACCGGCGCTGCCAACCAGGGTGCGGCGCTGAAGCAAATGGAGTCTGAGGTTCAACGCATCGAGCGCAGGTTGCAGGAGTGGGCGGCGCAGGCAGCCCGCAACCAGGATGCGCGGGAAGCGAAACGCAGCTCCATCCTGCAGAAGCGCGAAGAGACCACGCGCCTGGAGGCCGAACACGCGAGCGCTGAGACCGCTCTGGATGCCTTGCAGGCGGAACTGGCCACGCTGCGCCAGAATCGCGAAGGCTTGCAGCAGCAGGCGGCTCAGGTTACAGCGGAGTTGGCCGGCCTGGAGGAGCGTCGCCGCGGCGCAGAGGCGGCCTTCCAGCGCATCGACCGCATGTATGCCGACCTGGAGCGCCGGGTGCTGGCAATCGAGCAGCAGAGCGCATCGGCAGAGGCTGAGCGGCAACAGCGCATCACTGAAAGCGCGGCGCTGGCCATCCGGCAGGAAGAGCTTGCCAATGCGCGTGCCGAGGCGCTGGCTTTGGCCCAGGCGTTTGCGCTTGAGGCTCAGGCTTTGCGGCAGCAGTTGGCCAGCATGGAGACCCAACTTAAGACGGGCCGCGCAACGCTGGATCAGTTGCGGGATCATCGCGCCGGTTGCTCCACTCAGGTGGCAAAGCTTCGTTCCGATCTTGAGCATCTTGAGGCAAGCTGCCTTACTGAAGTAAACGTCGAGGCCCAGGTGCTGCGCGCGGACCAGTCGATTGAACACATCGAAGCGGATGCGCTGGCAGTTGAGGAAGAGACCTGCCTCACGCTGCGCCAACGCATTGAGCAGATGGGCCCGGTGAACATGATGGCTCTGGAAGAGTACAAGGAGACGGCCGATCGGCACGGATTCCTCGAAGCCCAGCGCAACGATCTCATCGAGTCCATTGCCAACACGCAGGAGACGATCAAGGAGATCGATCAGATTTCGCGCACCAAGTTCGACGAGGCGTTCGCAAAGATCAACGAGAACTTTGCTCACGTCTTCTCGCGCTTGTTCCAGGGCGGGCAAGCCTTTCTGCGGCTCACCGACCAGGAGAATCAGGCTGAGAGCGGACTGGACATTGTGGCCTCGCCGCCGGGAAAGAAGCTGCAAAACGTGCTGCTGCTTTCAGGCGGAGAAAAGGCGCTGACCGCGCTTTCACTGCTGGTAGGCATCTTCCAGTTCCAGCCCAGCCCGTTCTGCGTGCTCGACGAAGTGGATGCGCCGCTGGACGAGACCAACGTGGGCCGGTTTGCCGACCTGATGCACAGCTTGAGCAAGGACACGCAGTTTTTGGTGGTCACGCACTCCAAGCGCATGATGGAGTCCGCCGACATGATTTACGGCGTCACCATGCAGGAGCCTGGCGTTTCCAAGGTGGTGAGTGTGCGGCTGGGAAATCGGGAGCGGCATCGGGCTACGGCGTAGGGCTCGCCGGTTGCTATCTTCTCCAGGGCGGTTGGACTTTATACTCCGGCGTCGCCGTCACGGTGGCTTTCGCGGCATGGACCAATTTGCGTCGAGCCAGCCACACGACCGCGGCGGGCAGTCAGCCTGGCTGGGCTGCGGCCTTTCAGGAATGCGCTTTGGACTTGAACCCGGTGTAGGTCAGATAAATGCCGATCAGCAAAGATGGCGTCAACCACACATAAAAGAGCGACGGGCGGCTGAGCCATTTCAGGAGGATCTCCCCTTCCACTCCGTCCGGCAGGACCAGAAACAGCATTCCCTTGAGCAGCGAAAGCCAGCCTACGAGCGTTACCACCACTGTGGGCGCACCGCCAGTCCAGCGATTGTGCGCCAGAACCAGCGCCAGCCCGGCGGCTACAGTAACGGCGCCCAGGGTGAACACGACAGAGGGGGTGTTGAAGATGTCCGTCATTGCGCCCATTGTGGATTGCCGGTGAATGACGAGGGCGCCTACGACGAGAATGCAGTACAGGCCGATGAGCCTGCTCAGGTAGATGGTTCGCTGCGACATGATCTCCTCCATGCGAGCCAGGAGTTCCTCTTGCGGGCAGGATGAGCGCAGGTGAAGATTTCTCCTTCGACCGACTCGCGGACACATTTATACACCCTGGCGGCCCGGATCTGCTGAGCCGTAGGTGCTACGCGAAGGCCGCAAGCGGAGGTTGGCCCGCCACACGTGAATTTAGCTCAACAATGGGCGGGAAAGGTAGCGCACGTCATTTGCTACCTTCTCCACGGCGTTTGGACTTTATATTCCGGCGTCGCTGTCACGGTGGCTTTTGCTGCGTGGACCAATTTGCGGCGAACCAGCCAAGCGATGGCGGCCTGCGCCGCGCTCTTCGACACTCCAATCGATTCGGCCAGCTCGCGGTAACTGATCTGGACGGCTGCATTGCGGCGCTGCTCTTCGGCGGCAAGCCAGATGTAAACAAGGAAACTCGCTGGCCTCTTGTCGTGTCCCACGAGGTCGCGCATCAGAACGCCCGTCACGTAATCATCGATCACTGGCATAGCTATACCGATGAATACTATAGCAATGCTTAACTGATTGCAACCAATAAGCTTTGCGGATATATTCCGAGCATCTCAACGAGGAGGTCCGCCATGATTCGCGGAATTAAGCTTGTTAGCATTCCAGTCGGCAATCAGGATGTTTCACTGAAGTTTTACACAGAGAAGATGGGGTTCAAGGTCGCCACCGACCAGCATTTTGGGCCTGGGCAGCGATGGATTGAATTGATGATTCCAGGCTCCGATGTCAACCTGGCCCTGTTCACCCCGCCGGGCCACGAGAATCGGATCGGCGGCTTTCAATCCGTCACTTTCTGGTGCGACGACGTTTTTGCGACGGCCGAGCTTCTCAAGTCCAAGGGGGTGGAGCTGGCCGAGGAGCCCAAGAAGGAGGTCTGGGGAACGATGGCCAAATTCAAAGATCCCGATGGCAATGAGTTTGTGTTTTCGAGTCGTTAAGGCAACAGGCCCGGGATTCAATTCTGCGGCTCACGAACCTGCACTTGGCGGTCGATGGAAAACTCTACCTTCAAGGATGCGTGGGCGGCGCCGAGACAAACGAAGAGCTTCTTGCCTGGACCCCTGAATCCGTAATTCACATGGGCTACGCCGTCCGGATCGATTTTGGTGACAACCGGTGGGTTGGGATTTACGTCTTTGAGGTCTACGGTATCGATGAAGGAGGCCGTCGCCGCAAGCACCTTTTCGTGGATGGCGTAATCGAGAGCAATGGGGACTTGCAAGTCGGGATTCTCGTTGGTTCGATCGCAGCCAGCTTCGAGGCCCCCGATCACGTTGTCCCGCGTCACCACCTGCTCTTCAAGGATTGGGTTGTCGCGGTACGCGCGGTAGAAAAAATCGTAGGCTGCCGACTTGCGATCGGAAACCCGGATCATGTCCACATGATTTGCCGGAATCGCCTGCGGCGGCGTGGTTACATCGCAACCATAGGTAGCACTGAAGTAGCTGACCACGCGGGCATGAGCCCTGAGATAGTAGCCAACTCCGTCTTCCGGCCTGGTGTCTTCGGTTTCGTAAGCGCAGAACCGGTGAATGCCGTTGACCGAATCGTGCCCTCTCCAATTCATTTCCAACTGGGTGAGGAAGGCGTTGTCGCCCGCATCGCTCAGATCGTTCAGCAGCGGGTCGCGGTCGTAAATGGAAGCGATCCGGGCGATCGTCGAGCCCTCGTGCGGGGTGCCATACGACACAATGAACCTGACCTTGGCCGCCTCGGCGGGATGCCGCAACAGCATCTCTTCAACAAGAATTCCGCCCAGGCTGTGCGCCAGAAAAACCACCTCGCGATGATCCCAGACATGGTCCTGCTTGAGGTGAGCGAAGAGGTATTCGGCCAACTGCACGCTGGACATTTTGCCATTCGACGAAGGGGTTGGAAACTGGGCAACGGCTACGTCGGAATAGGCAAAGCGCGGGTCCGACCGAATCATGTCCGGCCAATAGGCCCCGTTTGAAGCCCGCCACGACTCGCGACTCCCATGCAGGCCGTGTACAAAAACAATGACCCTTGCGCGCCCGGCCGGTTGCGCGCTGGCCTGCTGTGTCTGGGCCGGCCCTGCCTGCAACGGGCGTGTCTGGCCAGGTTGCGTGGCGGTTTGGGAGATGGACGCGGAAGCTTGGAGCAAGAGGAATAAGATTGCGGGAACGAGATTGATTTTCATGTCCATCTATTAGTCTCTACTTATCTGGACCTGGAATCCAGGATAAAGGTCACAGACCATGCATGGGTGGCGCCAGGTTGCTGGCCGCGGGGATAAACCCGCCTCTTGCAGAACTTCATTTGCATTTCACCGGGTTCAATCGTCAACTGCCGCATGGCGCAGCTTGCCTCGTGCTGTTCCAGGCAGGCAGAAGCTCGAACCCTCTCATTCGCTGCTCTTGTACAGAAGCCGTCCTTACGATCGAGGTAGGAGCACGGCTTCAAGCCATGTGCGCAACTGGGCATCTTGCGGCCATTTGTCGATGCACGATCCAGCCGCCATCAGCACCTGAAGATTGGCCGTATGCAGATGGGTGCAGGCTGCGAGATCCACTTTGGATGACGGCTTGTTCTGCAATGCTTCGAGCAATGCCTCGGCCTCTTCCACTCGCACTTCCTCTCGAAAGATCACGCGGTTTCTCTTGAACTCGATAGGCATCAGATAATCTCCCTGATATTCAGAATCATCAACACGGAACCATCGCCCATCAGCGCCGAACCTGACCAGTTGGACAAGCTCGACAGAAAGCCTGGCATAGGTTTCTGAATCACGCCAAGTGTTTCTCTGAATCCGTCCACCAGCAGGCCCAGCACTCCGCCCCCCGCTTGAACAAGCAGTACAGATAGTTCATCGTCCGCGTTGGCCCTATGTTGAGCGGCAATTCCCAGCAGGCCGTTCAGAGCCTTCAAGGGAACCACGCGTCCACGCAAAACCGCCGTCATGCTCTGTTTGATTCGATGAATGGAATGCCGGGGAACCCGCACGGTTTCTATGACGTGGTCCATGGGGACGCCAAAGAGTTGGCCGTCGGACTCAATCACCATGACCTGAGTCACGGCCATCGACAGCGGCAGCGAGATGCGGATCGAAGTGCCCTTGCCCAGCTCGCTGTCGACGATCACGGTGCCGTTCAGCTTTTCGACAGCCGTTCGCACCACGTCCATGCCCACGCCGCGGCCCGATAAATCCGATACTACCTCCGCCGTAGACAGGCCGGCAGCGAAGATCAGGTTAACCGCCGAGCGGTCGTCCATTCGCTCCAGAGCCGCTTCGTCGATCAGCCCTTTCTCATACGCCTTGCGCTTGATCACCGCCGGATCGATGCCCTTGCCGTCGTCGACGATTTCGATGACCACACGGTCGGCTTGCTGCGCGGCGCGAATCCTGAGTGTGCCGGTTGCCGGTTTGCCGCTGGCTCGCCTTACTTCAGGAGTTTCCAATCCGTGATCGAGGCTGTTGCGGACGATGTGAATGAGCGGGTCGCCCAGTGCTTCAATAACGTTTTTATCGGCCTCGGTTTGCTCGCCTTCGAGCACCAGTTCGACTTCCTTGCCGAGTTTGTGGGAGATGTCGCGCACCAGCCGCGGGAAGCGCTGAAAGACAGTCGAAACTGCCATCATCCGCACCTGCATAATCGCGTCCTGCATCTCGTCGGCGATGCGATTGATGACCGAATACTGGCCCTTGATCTCTCGCGAAAGCTCGCGCACGCCGTACTGCGCCTCCGCTCTCTGAGCCAGATATGGCAGCGCGTTCTTCTCGACTACGAGTTCGCCGATCAGGTTCATCAGTCGGTCGATCTTCGCCTGATCGACCTTGAGGCTGCGCGGACCGGCCTGGTTGTCTTCGGCGCGGCGGCCAAACTTGCTTCCATTGCCGGCGGCTGCCCGGGAAGGGTCGGAGTCCGCGGGCTCCACTTCAACGTTGACCCTGCCAGGGTTCGCAGCGGGCTCTGCACCATGTGTTGACGCGAAGTGGCTCCGATGCGCATTCAGCCATTCGAGCAGCGGGCGAGGGCTCGAAGAAGCCTGAGCCGCAGCAAGCGATGTTTCAACCTGACCTTCGGCTTCGGCATTGCCCAGGGACCTGGCAAGATTCTTGAGCACCCCCGCAACCGCTTTGAGCCTTCCGGTGAGCCAGGCGGGACGATCGTCGAAAGCGAGAATCTGCTCTTGCGCTGTCACGATCCGTGTGAGCGCGGCAGCCTCTTCTTGTGCTTCCGGGCTTGTTGCCGGCTCGGAAACTCGCGATCCGGAAACAAGTTTGTTTTCAATTCCGGCTCTCTGCTCCGGCTCGCATTCTGAAATCGCCAGCCACAATGGATCGACAGCGACCATCTCAATTTGATCCGGCACATAGCGAAAGTATTCGACCAGCTCTTCGTGGAAGGCTGCTGTCAGCAGATGAAACTTGAGCGAACACCGGTAAGTGTCCAGCTCCACAAGAGGCGGCAAAGGTTCGGATGGCAGAACCCCGCCCCACAGCAGACCCGGTGTCTGGCGGGCGCGATGGAATGGATCGTCGCCCTGGAAAAAACACTCTGGAACAGGGTGGTAGGCAATCCAATGAAACTTCTCCCCATCGCCGCATCGGCGGAAGGCTTCAAGGCGCAATGCCTCGGGGACCTTGTTGAGCCCCGGTATACCCCCGAGCGGATCGGCGGCTGATTTCGTCGTGACGGGAGTCGATCCGGCAGCACCGGATTGAGCCGAGCCGGCGGGGTTCACAATCAGCGCCCGCAGCGACTCCCCCAGGCGAGCAGAATCGGCTGCGCGCCCAGCATCGATCGACCCCGTCGATTCGATTTCAATCCCCAGCACGCCCACAAAATCCATTGCGTCCAGCAGACGATCCGCCAACTCCCGCGAGAACGTCATCTCACCGTTTCTCACTTTTCCAAGCAGGTCTTCGCCGGCATGGAGCACGCGCGTCATCTCCGGAAATGTGAACAGCCCGCTGTTGCCCTTCAGCGTATGTACCGACCGGAACAGGTCGTCGATCATGCGCCGGTCGTTGGGTGAGTCTTCCAATTGCATCAGCTTTTGGCCGATGACTTCCAGAAGCTCGCGGGATTCCAGGAGAAACTGCTCCAGCAGTGGATTATTGGGCAAGGGGCTCATTGGATCGCCTCGCCGAGCATGAGGCGCGCATACGTCAACAACTGCGTTGGCTGCACCGGCTTGATGAGATAAGCATTGGCGCCCGAGCGGTACGCCGCTGCTTCATCGCCGGGCGCGGCTTCGGTCGAGACCATAATGGCCGGCTGTTGCCCAATCTCCTGCTGGCGCAGTTCACTCAAGAAGCCATAGCCATTCAGCTTGGGCATATTTACATCCACGACATACAAATCGAATGGAGCTTGGAGAGTTTTTTCCAGCGCCTCGATTCCGTTCATCGCCTCCTCGACCGCATATCCGGCCGATTCGAATATGCCCCGGTGATACATGCGCACCGTCGCTGCATCGTCGACGATCAGAATGCGTTTCGCAATCACGGCTTCATTCCCCATCCGGCCTTCCATCATCTGGCCTCCAGACTCTTGCGATAGACAATTGCTTCCGGAAACTTGCGCACCTCGAACAAGGATGAAATGCGGCTCATGGATTCCGAGTGGCCCAGGCAAAGATACCCACCCGGGTTCAACGCTTCATAAAAGGTCTCCGACGCCGTCTTGCGCGATGCGTCGTCGAAGTAGATAAGAAGATTGCGGCAGAAGATCACGTCGAAGTTGCGATAGCCGAGCGTGTCGGCCGGCTGGGCAAGATTCACTCGCGTGAACTCGACAGCCTGGCGCAGATCCTCGCATAGCTGATACTCGTCGCCCGCGATCTTGAAATACTTCTTCAGCCACGGCTCGGGAACATATTGCACCGAGCGCGGCGAGTAGCGTCCGGCGCGCGCGCGGCGCAGGATGTTGGTGTCGATGTCCGAGGAGACGATCTCCACGTCCCACTCCCTGATGCCCGCCCATTTTTCCAGCAGATACATGGCCACCGAATACGGCTCCTCGCCGCTCGACGATGGAATGCACCAGATGCGGATCGCATCCGTGCCCACTCGGCGATGAACAATCTGCGGAAGAATGGAATCGACCAGGCACTTGAACTGATATTCCTCGCGCAGAAAGTAGGTTTCGTTCACCGTCATGCAATTGGTGAGAAGTTGCAGCTCTTCGCCTGAAGCCTGAAAGCGCAGCAACGTAAAGTAGCCGCGAAACGTGCCTGTGCCGGTGGCCTCGATGCGCTCAACCAGCCGCTTATCCACAAAGTAGCGTTTGGATGCCTCGAAGCTGATGCCCGTGCGGCGATAGAAGAACTCCTTGAACTTCAGGAAGTCCTCG
>CAYWMR010000174.1:0-9383 GCA_964458965.1 uncultured Occallatibacter sp.
ATCCGTCATCGCCGATTCCCACAATGCCAACCCGCGATGACGGATTGATGCCGTGGGTGCGCAGCGGGTTATAAACCGTGATGCCGCCGCAAAGCAGCGGAGCCGCAACTTCGCTCTTCAGCGCATCGGGTATCGGAATCACAAAGCGGGCGTTGGCGCGGACCCTGTCGGCATAGCCGCCGTTGCGATGCACGCAGGTGCCCTCCGACGCCGGACAAAGGTTTTCCAGGCCTTTCGAACACCACTCGCATTCGCCGCAGGAATTCGATTGCCAGCCCAGGCCCACGCGCTGGTCCACAGCAAGCAATCGAACCGCGTCGCCCACCGCTGCCACCGTGCCGATAATCTCATGACCTGGAATGAACGGATATTGGCTCACTCCCCAGTCATTCGAGATCAGGTGAAGGTCGCTGTGGCAGATGCCGCAGTGAGTTATGGCAATTTCAACTTCATGCGGACCCAGCGTGCCTGGGTCGTAGTGATACGGCAACACTTCCGCTCCCGCTGCGTGTGCGGCAAGTCCTTGAATTCTAGCCATGGTCGTTCCTGATTCCTCACTGGGGGTTAAAACAAGCCGGCAAACACACCCAAGAACCGGCCCGAAAGTTGGCGGCAGAATTTTCCGTCACCCCTAGTCTAAACCGCCGCCCGGTTCAATGCGCAGATTCAATATCTGGAATCCGCTCAACAACCCTCCCGCGGAGGCCTCTCCCGCCACCTGAGCCGACTCCCCGTTCAGGCTGACGTCCTGCGATCCGCGCAGAGGCTCCAGCGCGTTGGCTACTGAAATTGGCAGGCTGGACAGCGTTTGGCCACCAACCGCGGCCTGCGCTTCCGGCATCAACAGGCTTACGTAGACCTTGTCTGCCGGGTGCAGATGGCGCGCTTGCTTGAGCACAGTATCAAGATCGGTGGGGCGGGAGCCAATGCGCGGAGGGTCCAAAGCGCGGTCCAGCGTGCCGGAATCTGAGACCAGAAGGCGCAGATTGCCGGAGCCGAGCCTTGCCGGAAGCGTAACCGGAATGCGAATATTGCGCGCCGGCTGTTGCCAGGGACGCAGCGTTGCCTCGACAACAACGGTATCGCCGGGGTGAACGATATCGCTTGAAATCAGGCGGGCCGTCTCCAGCGTCACCCCCATCCGCCGTGGAATCGTTTCGACGTTCAACTCGATTCCGCGCACAGTGCCCTGCCGGGCGTCATTCGAGTAGATTCGATTAAAGCGATCGGCGACCTGAAAAGCAGCCATGATCGGCGCGGGATTCTGATCTCCGGTCAAGGCGAACATGTCGATCGGCGAGGGAGGGTATCCGTCCAGCAGAATGCTGCCTGTCAAGTGATAGCTGGTTTCAAAGGTGCTTTCGTTGGTTTCGAGCAGCGCCTCGTAAAGCGATACCATTACCGCCTGTGGAGTCAGCGAAGGCAGGTCCAGGACCTCGATGTTGAGCTTCCGTTCCTGGCCCGCCGAGTGAACCGCGATATGCAGCGGAATCATGCGCGCCTTCGCGCCCAGCACGCCGCGAATCGCGGAGTCGCGATCCTCAGTAAAGGCTCCGATCTGGTCGCCGGTATTAATAATCTTGAAGGCATTCAACGGTGAGGCAAGCGTGGCAACCACCTCGGCCGTGGTCATGGGCAACGAAACCGGCCCGGCCTGCAAAATGGGATGACCGCAGGCGAGAAGCTGTTTGGGGTCGATGTAAGTCACCGTGCAGGTGGCGGAGATCTCAAGATCGCCGCGGACCAGTTGAGCGCTGACTGCCGACCCCGGCACAACGGAAGCCAGAGCTGCTGAAGAAATGGCAGACTCAGGTTCACCTGTGCGGGGTTTGGATGAGCCGCCCATCCCTCCCGCGGCAACCATGTCCAGGCCCGTCCCTGCCGTTTGCTGCTTCCACAGGCGCACGGCCTCGGGACTGAAACCGCCCATCACCAGTGGCGTCTCCATCGCCTGAAAAGTCTCCGAGGAAAATTCCTGGAGATTGGGACCGCCCTTCTCTATTCCCTGTTCCCTATTCCCTAGTCCCTCAGTCCCTGGTCCCTGTTCTATGGGCAGATCGCGAACTTCAAGCATCTGCTCGATGGGGGTAACGCCGGCAATGGGGTCCTTGCTGAACTGCCCGATGCGGTACGAGAGCGAACCCAGAAGGCGCGCGCCGATATAAACCGGGCTGCCGCTCATCCCGGCAACCACGCCTGTGTACTCAGGCTTGGAGCCGTGGAGCTGGACCAGAATCATGTCGTGGCCGGGCCCGCGCGCGCCTCGCAGGACTCCCAGAATCTCTACATCCATCGGCTCGGGCTTGCTCCCCTGGAACACTGTCCATGCGGTCGCGGTCATTCCACGGCGCACCTGGCTCAGCGGGAAGATGCCTCCGCTCGACGGTGGCGGGCCGGAGGCGGCAGGCGTGGCTTGTGCTTGCAGAGTCCTGGAGGAAACGAGCGCAGCGGCCGCCATGAGCAAAGCAACGGCTATCGCGACCGCGACTGGGCCAGGCCGGACTTCCTTCTCACTTGTTTTCACGTCTATAAGATTACAGCGGGACGCTCCCGGCTGGAGCCAGGTGCTAGCTGCTAGCTTTTAGCCTTTAGCTTCTAGCAATCTGAGAGTCGGGGACTTCGCCGTTATCGGAGACTCTTCAGAATCGTTGGACTCCAAAATGAAGTCCCAGGAGATGAGAATCCGGAGCTAACAGCTAGAAGCTAGAAGCTGTTTTCCCGTATGCTCTTCGGTACAGAGGTCGCCATGTCAATGCCGCACCCGTACGTTTCGCGCCCGTCTTTTCCTGCTTCTCGCTGCCCTCAGCTCCATCGTTTCCCGGTTTCGATGTTGCTGACGGCGGTTATCGCACTGGCGCCGGCGCCCCTGCTCCATTCCCAGGCCCCGCCGACTCCTCCTCCGCAGCCCGACCAGGCCTCGCCCGACGCGGGTGGTCCCGGCGCCGACTCAGGTGTGATCGCCCTGCCAAAAAAGAAGGATGCGACACCGGATACGCCGCCGCCCGCTCCCGCGCAGCCCACGGTGAAGAATCCTGAGGGGATGGCAACCATGTCCCTGCGTATCGACGTGCCCGAGGTCAGCGTGGACGTGGGCGTGCTGCTGGAAAAGACCCACACCTTTGTGCCCGGCCTCAAGCCCACCAACTTCCGCGTATACGAGGATGGCGTCGAGCAAAAGGTGGTCGGCTTCAAACGCGTGGAGGCGCCCATCACCGCCCTGATGATCTGCGAGTTTGCCGCAAACGGCCGCGGCATGAACTATGACATGCGCAATACGGCATTCGCCTTTGCGCAGCAATTGCGCCCCCAGGACTACGTGGCCCTGATGACCTTCGATTTGCGGACGCATATCGTCTCCGACTTCACTCAGGACAAGCGCCAGCTCTTCCAGGCCATCGACTCGCTGCGCATGCCGGGCTTCTCTGAGACCAATGTTTTCGACGCCCTCTATGAGGGACTTGACCGCCTCGACCGCATCGAGGGGCGCAAGTATATCGTTCTCATCGCGACAGGACACGATTCCATGTCGAAGCTCACGTTGGACAAGATTCTGAAAAAGGTGAAGGATAGCCACGACATCACCATTTTCACCATCTCCACAGGCGGAGCGCAGGAGGTGATGCGCGAAGGCCGCGGCGGAATGGCGGGCGGAATGCGGGATATGGATTATCTGCAGGCCCAGAACGAACTGAGGACATTTGCGGATTTGACCGGCGGCTTGAGCTTTGCTCCGCGCTTCGAAGGAGAATTGCCGGAAATCTTCCAAACCGTCAACCAGAACATCCGCGCCAAATACGAACTGATCTACCATCCCACCAACGCCAAGCAGGACGGTACATTTCGAAAGCTGCGGGTGCAACTGGTGGATGACGAGGGCCACCCTCTGACCATCCAGGACGAGAAGAAACGGCTGCTCAAGTACGACATCATTACCCGCGACGGCTATCGCGCCAGGCAGCAAGTGGAATAGCAGGATCGGAGGAGAGGCGTACAGCAAGCGGCGGCTGCCTTATGGAAGCCGCCGCTTGCCCAAACGAGCCCTCTGGAGCGGGTCTAATTGAACTGCTTGATCACGTCCAGAATGTAATAACCGATGACGAACAGAGTCGCGGCGCCCGCAAGCCAGATGGTGGCCGTGCCAATCGGCTGAACCTTGCTGATTCTTGCAATATTGGCAGCCTGTTCGGTCTTCAAATTATTGAACGCATCATCCAGAACGAGCTGGTCGTTTTCGTCGCGGCTCAATCTGCCGATGTAAATCTTGAGGACCAGCATAAGCAACACCAGCCCGCCCCATGCTATCCACATTACCGGAACAAATCCCATCATATTCCACCTCCAAATTGCTTTTCGGTCCCAGATTCCGCCCGGTTCGCGACCGAGTCGCAGCGCAGCGGGTAAATGGGCCGTACGGTTGCTGATAATAGTCCCGAACGGCCATTTTCGTAGTGACCAGAATCACAGCCATTGAGGTGCAGGCTTGAGCCCCTCGCACTCCCCGACTGCTCCCGGCCGGAGCCTGTTGGCAGCGCGCGGCTAGGCAGGCAATCGTGAGACTTTCCGGGCTCCGGTTGCATCTAATGGAACGAGTCGGCGGATTGAGCTTGTAACGTCGCCCCGTCGAGCGGTAGAGTTACAGTTAGCGTCAATCCCACGATTCTGGAGAGAACATGGCCACAGCAACCGTTGCACCCGCGCAGGAAACCGAAAAGAAAGCGCCCCTTCACCTGACCCCTCAGGCCATCGCCAAGGTTCGCGAGATCATGGCCACACAGGATCCGCTTCCCGCCGGCCTGCGCATCGGCGTAGTGGGCGGCGGATGCTCCGGATTTCAATACTCCATGGCCTTTGAGAACCAGAGCGGCATGATGGACAAGGTCTTCAACTTCGACGACCTGAAGGTTTTTGTGGACGCCACCTCGCTGATGTACCTGAACGGCTGCATCGTCGATTATGTAGAGACGCTGGAGGCCGCCGGGTTCAAGTTTGAGAACCCCCAGGTGAAGTCCACCTGCGGCTGCGGCTCCTCGTTCAGCGTGTAAGTTATCTCGACTTCCAGGGATGGATCGGTAAGCGCAAATGTCCCGCCCCGCTGCATGGGGACGGGACATTTGCTTTTTGGTGAGCCTTAACCGTTTGCGGCCATTGCAGCTGGAGGTCGGTCGCGCGCTTACGGCGACGAAGGCGGCGGCGGCATAGTCCCCGGACTGGAGGTTGGACCGCTGCCTGGAGTAGACCCTCCAAATGGCGCGGATGTGCCCCCGAACGGGCTGGTCGTCCCACCGGGCGTGGTGGGGCTGCCATTCGGCTGGCCCGTCAACCCTGCGCCACCCTGCATCATCATCTGCTCGGCCAGCGGGTCGTAGACAAACTCCCATTCGTTGTAGTGATTCTTCTTGTGCACGACCAGGATGGACTGCTTGGGGCTGTTGGGAGAGAAGCCTATGATGCCGCCTCCGCCAAACGTCTGCCCGGTCAGGCCCGTTCCCGTCGATCCAGTCCCTCCGGGTGCATTCGGGTCCGTGCTGCCGGTTCCACCGGGCGTTCCCGGAGTTCCCGACGATCCATTGGTGTTGGTCCCTGCCCCGGGCGATCCGGAAGGCGAACCAGCGCCCGCCGAGCCGGAAGACGACCCCCCGCTGCCAAATGCGCCAAACGCACCGTACGATCCGCCGCTTGATCCACCACCGCTCGCAGTACCGGACAGTCCAGTGCCACCGCCGTTCGGCCCGGTCCCGGCAATTGTCGTCCCATTCAGCGGAACTCCGAAAAAGCCCCATGCCGTCGGCACCTTGTTCTGGCCAAATCGGATCATCTTCCATTCGTCCTTGCCGGTCGTCGGGTCAATGTACTTCTTGCGCAGAAAGCGAATGTTGTTTGTGTTCACCAGCGCTTCCACAGTCGGCGGATAGGCGTTGAATTTCTTGTAGTAGAGCTTGATGGCGCGCCTGTATTGCTTGCCCCGGTGCATGGTCTCAACATCGCGGTCGCGCTGAATATCTTTTCTGATACTGGGCGCGGCCACCGCCATTGCGATCACCAGAATCGCCACCAGGAAGATGACCGCGATAAGGGTAAAACCCTCTTCAGCGGGCTGGGGCCGGCGGCGATTTGGGTTGAGCGTCTTCATCGGATCCTGTGGCTTCAGTTCGGCGTAAAGGTTAGCGTCTGGGTATTGTCATAGCTCAGGTCGGTCACCTGCACGCTGGTCGTCGATATGGTTCCCACCTTGTAGCGATGGTCCACAATTTCGCCGGTCTTGGCCATGAAAATGTCGTCTCCGTGGACGAAAAATGCCTTGAGCGCCTTGTCCTTTGTCTGCGTGTAACCGAAATACTTCAGGTCGATGGCCGGCGGCTGTGGCTTAGCCGGCGGACCCGGCGGGGTATACACGACAGCCTTATCTTCACCCCTCCCGGTCTTGAGCGGTTCCGGAATAACCACCGGGGCCGAATCGGCGGAAAAGATGTTTCTCCCCGTGCCTTCGTATTCCACTTGCTCGCTTTGGGCCAGCTTTTCAAGATGCAGGCTGGGGTCGATTCCCGCATTGGTCAGCGCCTGCGCTTCCACTCCCGTCGCGCCCGCTTTGCTTGCACCCCCGGTGCCGCTGGCGCCTTCGGACATTCGAGGCGCCCCCGGCGCCGGACGGACGCTGGTGGACTCGGGCACTGCGGGAATGGGCCTGGGCGCAGGCGTGGAAGGGCCGCTGAAGCTGTCGTAAAGCTCGTAGCCGCCGACGACTGCGATCACCACGAAAAGCGCAATCACCACGTACACCTGGCGTTTGTTCTCCGCTCCCAGACGCATGGCCATGGCTATTCGCCCTCCTTGCCGGCAGCGGAGCGCTCGGGAGTTTTCTCATCGGGGCCAGGGGTCGGCGGCAATCCACTGGCCGCGGCATCTTCCGGTCGCAGCCAGGTCGAGACGCGCAGCCGCAGATTCACCAGCCCCCCCTGCTGTCCGGTCAGAGCCATCGTCCGGATCACGAAGAAGTTCTGGTCTCGCTCCAGGCCGTTCACAAATCGCATGATTTCGGGATATGCGCCGCTGATGCCGGCATCCATCGAAATCTCGGTCAGATCGGAGCCTGGAGGGCCCTGCGTGTACTGCAGCCTGGAGAGCCGAACCCCGGACTTTACCTGCAACTCGCCTACACGAGCGGAGATGGTGGAATAGTTGGGCGGGATGCGCTTGGCGTAGAAGGTCTTGATCTGGGCGCGAGACTCTTCCACGCGCTTGTCCAGGCCGCGCAGGGGAGCGGTCTCCATATCCAGGGCTTTCAGTTCCACCTGCTTACCGGCCAGGGCGTCGATGGAGCGGCCGTTTGTCGCGGCCCAATCCAGGCCTAGCCGTACACCCAGCACGATCACCAGCAGAAGCACCACAGCGAACCCCGCCAGGTGCCATGTAAGCGGAGACTTGAAACGCTCGCGCCATGTGGAGGAAGGACGAATGCTCATTTCGGACCTCCGGGCGTCAAGTTCGGCGGCTGGGGATAATCCGCCGCGGGGGGATTGGGCGAATTTGGAACCGGCCTGCCGGGAAAGGGCACATTCCGAATCGGCACGTTCGGCATGGGCCGGTTTTGATTCGGCGAAGTTGGCACGAGCCGGTTCGGCAGCGGCCTGGTTGCGGGGCCGGTATAGGGTATTCGCGTGCCGGGCATCGCGCCTGCGGTACCCAATGGCGCTATCGGTCGGGACGCAATCCGGCCTCCGGGCTTCTTATCCCTGTCCGTCGCACCAGGTTTCCTCCCCGTCTTGCGTTCGTCGGCAGTAGAAGGGTTGTACTCGGCCAGCAGATCGAAATCCACGCGGTTCGAGGCGCTCACCGGCTCCAGCCGCTGGCCGGGTCCGGTTTGGGCTTCGGCGTTTTCACCCGTTATGCGGGGCGCAAGAAAACGCCTGGAGTGTTCCAGGTTTCGTACCAGATTCACGTCCTGATCGCGCGGCCCGTTCACGCGCAGATGAATGGTGATATGGCCGTCCTTGTTGCGCACCGGTTCAATGCTCGTAACGTGCACCCCGCCCGGCAGCACCGTTTCCAGGTCTTCCATGGCCAGCGTCCATGAGAATGCCTTTTCGTCGAACAGTTTGTTCAGCGCCGCGGCCTGGGCTACCAACTGGGCGTTTTCCGGACGGCGCATCATGGCCTGGTAGTCCTGCCGTTCTTTTGCAATACGCGCAATCTGCCCGTCCAGCGAGTGGTCGCGAGCGCGGGCTGCTTCTGCCTTCTGGTGCAGCGCATGCAGGCCAAATCCCAGGCCGATGGCCGCCAGCGCCAGCACTCCCATGGCAATGCGCAGGCGCTTGATGGCCGGTCCCAGGTCGGCGAAGGGCCGTGTAGCGAGATTGAGCGTAATCCGCATGGCCCTAGTTCGCCCCCGCCAGTGCGCCGGCTACTCCGGCAATGCTTGCATCGCCCAGCGAGGTCACAAATCCGCTTTCGGGCGGCGGCATCATTTCAATGACCGTCAACTCCGTGTCGTCGATATAGCGTGCAAACTCGCTGGCGCTGCCAATGCCGGCGTAATAGAGGCCGCCCGGCCGCGCCCCCAGCTTGTCCTCAAAGTAAGCTGCTGCAACCGCAATGCCGCGCTGGACTTCCGTGAGGCGCGACTCGGGGTCTTCCGGCAGATCGATGGTCCGGTAGAGCATCAGGTCCTGGCCGTTGGTGATGGATGTGGTGAGCGCAACCGGGCTCAGATTGGCTGCCAGAATGGCCTCCATTGAATCGCTTGAACTGCCCGCCTGCAAAGCGGCCAGGCTGGATGGCAACACCGCGCCTGGCTCGTACCCCGCATTGCGCACCGCGCCCTCGTATTCAGCCAGAATGGGCCCGGGGATGACGGCCGCAAGCACCCTGCACTCCGACTTGGACTGAGCCAGGATTTGGTAGCTGAGTCCGGCATGCTCCACGTCAAAGGGAACCATTTTGCGCAATCGGAAGCGCAGTACCGGATAAGCTTCAGCCGCCTTGGCAGGAAGGGAATCGAAGTCCAGCACGAAGACGCGGACCACAGTATCCGGAATGACCAGCGTGACGGCGCGGGTGCGCGGGGAAACCTGGCTCAATGCCGAGCGAATCGCGGCAGCCACAGTCTCCGGGACACGAAGATTCGGTTCGCCGATACCGGGAACCAGCGCTCCGGCGGGCAGCGCCTGGAATGCGTATACCGGCGCCTGACCGGGCCCTGGAATCGCGGCGGCAAGTGCCCCCTCCGGCGAAAGTTCCACCGCCGCCGGCGGACGCCCGCCCGGCTGGGTCTTGATTTTCGCAGTGCTCAAAATAGAGCTCATTCGCCTATTCCCTATTCCCTAGTCCCTATTCCCTTAGTCCCTAGTCCCTCAGTCCCTAGTCCCTCAGTCCCTAGTCCCTCAGTC
>CAYWMR010000175.1:0-9360 GCA_964458965.1 uncultured Occallatibacter sp.
GGAGGCTGCGGACCCCAATCGGCACCAAGAAGCCCGCGGTCCACCAGGGCCGGCCCCGACAAACAAACGGTCAAGGGATCGGACTGGCGCTCCAGAGCCTATCCAGAAACTGCGACCGCCAGGACGGTTTTGATACGGCGCGGCGTACCCAGCCGGGTGATATCACTGCATGCACTTTCCTCAGTTCTTGATCATGAATCGGTGCAATCCTGTACGCAAAAACACACGAAAACGCATCCAAAACACACCTTAAACGCTTCGCTTTTCATGTTTTTGTAGGACCAGAGCGCGTCCTTTGCGCATGAAATCTATGGTCAAACCACGACGTTTTGGTCCCACGGACATTTCTTTCCAAATTCGTCCTGCTACACCACCACATAATCCGCTTTTTCGTAGGCTTGTAACGATACCTGTTTTGCAAGTGCGCACCTTTTTTCGCTGCGCTCCACGCCTCGTCTTCTACACTCATCGGGAGGGCAACATTTCATTCCCGAGGTCCAATCCGTTGAGAAAATCCAGCCTGTCCGTCCTGGCATCTTCCGCACTTTTTTTGCTGGCCGCTGCCCACCCGCTGCGCTCACAAACCTCCTCCGCGACCCAACCGACCCCCGCCGAGATCAAGCAAAACCGCAAAGCCGCCGACCAGCTCTTCAAGGACTACTGGGAAGAAAACCTCAAGCACAATCCCGAGCTGGCTTCGTCCTTGAACGACAAGCGATACAACGACCAGATCTCCGACTACAGCGTGAAGGCCTACAACGAAAACCTGGCTCGCGAGCAGGATCTCCTCATGAAGCTGGCAGCCATTGACGACACCGGTTTCACCGACCAGGAAAAGATAAGCCGCGAACTGCTCATGCGCCGCCTGGCCACGGACGAGGAGGCCTCCGAGTTCAAGCCGTGGGAGATGCCCGTCACCCAGATGGACGGCATTCAAATGGCCTATCCGCGCCTGGTGGCCCAGCTCAGCTTCACCGAAGTAAAGGACTACGACGACTGGATCGCCCGCCTGCACCTGATTCCAGCGGCCTTCGACCAGGTCACCACCAACATGTCCATAGGCATCGACGATCACCGCGTGCCGCCGAAGTATCTCCTGGAAAAAGTGCTGGCGCAGGTTCAGCAGTTAGCCGCGCAAAAGCCTGAGGATTCACCCTTTGCGCTGCCTCTGAAGAAGTTTCCCGCCTCAATCAAGCCCGCCGAGCAGGAGCGCATCAAGGCAGAAATGCTCGACGCCATCCAGAAAGAAGTGCTGCCGGCCTACAAGCGCTTTGGCCGCTTTCTCCAGGTCGCCTACATTCCCGCCGGCCGAGCCGAGCCCGGCATTGCGGCGCTCGCCGACGGAGCCAAGTACTACCAGTTCCTCATCCGCCGCACCACCACCACCAACCTCACCGCCGACCAGATTCACCAGATCGGATTGGATGAAGTCGCGCGTGACGAAGCCGAAATGCTGGCCATCGCAAAGAAGCTTGGCTTCGCCGACCTGCCCAGTTTCCGCGCCAGCCTCAAGACCAATCCCAAGCTCCACCCGGCGTCTGCCGATGCGCTGCTCCAGGCCGTCCGCGACGATCTCGCTCCCATGCAGGCCAAGCTCCCGCAGCTCTTCGGGCGCTTGCCCAAGGCCAAGTTTGAAGTGGTCCCGGTGCCCGATTTCCTGGCCAAAACCTCTGCGCCCGCCTACTACGAATCAGGCGCTCCGGACGGCAGCCGCCCAGGACGCCTGTTCATCGACACCTACAACGCCACCGACCGCAATCTCTATCAGGTCGAGGACCTCACTTACCACGAAGGCATTCCCGGCCATCACCTCCAGATCTCCATCGCCCAGGAGCTGGATGGCATTCCCACCTTCCGCAAGAATAGCGGATACACCGCTTACATCGAGGGCTGGGGACTCTACTCCGAGCGCCTCGGCAAAGATGTAGGCTTTTACCAGGACCCTTATTCCGATTATGGCCGCCTCGAAGGCGACATCTGGCGAGCAATTCGCTTAGTAGTAGACACCGGCGTCCACAACAACCACTGGACCCGCGAACAAATGGTGCAGTATTTCCACGACCACTCCAACATTGACGACACCAGCATTCAGGCTGAGGTGGACCGCTATATTGCGTGGCCTAGCCAGGCGCTGGCTTACAAGATCGGCCAGCTTAAAATCCTGGAACTGCGCGACTTAGCAAAGAAAGCGCTGGGCGACAAGTTCGATATTCGCGCCTTCCATGACCAGGTGCTAGACTCAGGCGCGCTGCCTCTGGATGTACTGAGCGACCGCATCGACGCATGGATCGCCAGCCAGAAATGAGCCCGCCTCAGCGCCGACAGCCGTGCCGCGCGCGCGTCGTGGCGTGCCCGGCGCGAATGCGAGTATCCTTGAGAGCAGCACCACCACTCTCATTCAACACAAGGAAAATCATGGCGGAGATAGCCGTTGAGGCCACCGAAGTACCCGCGCAGTTGCCCAGGGTTCGCGTGGCCGTTTTGGGCGCAGGCAAAATGGGCGGCATCCTGCTGCAAGCCTTCCTGAAGCAGAACCTGTTTGCCCCCGATCAGATTCATGCCACCGTAGCCCACGCCGAGCGGGCGCTTGCGCTCAGCACGCAGTGGGGCGTGGACGTAAGCACCAACAATCTTGAGGCGGCCAGGCAGGCCGACCTGATCCTGCTGGGCGTGAAACCCTTCCAGGTGCCTGACCTTATTGCGGAGATTCGCCCCGCTCTGTCCACTTCAAAAACTCTGGTTTCGTTTGCCGCCAGCGTGAAGACCCGCGCCATTGAAGAAGCGGCGGAGATGGAAATCGCCGTGATCCGCGCCATGCCCAACACGCCCTCGGCGCTGGGCGCGGGCGCGGCCGCATTATGCAAGGGCAGATTTGTCTCAGCGTCGCAGATGGAACTTGCCGAGCGCATCTTCGAGACCGTGGGCCGCACCGTCACCGTGGATGAAAAACACATGGACGCCGTAACGGGCCTCTCGGCCTCAGGACCAGCCTACATCTACATCATTATTGAAGCCCTGGCCGAAGCCGGCGTAAAGGTGGGCCTGTCGCGAGAAATTGCCACGCAACTGGCCGCGCAAACCACCTTCGGCGCTGCCAAAATGGTCCTTGAAACCGGCTATCATCCAGCGCTGTTGAAGGACGCCGTGACCACCCCCGCCGGGTGCACCATCGACGGCATTCTGGAACTGGAAGAAGGTGGCTTGCGTGTAACGCTGATCAAAGCCGTGATGCGGGCTACGGAGCGGGCAAAGCAGTTGGCTGCGGGGTAGGAACCCATGGTTATCGAACCGAACGAGACAATCAAAATCGAATCGCCTATGATCATCGTTTTCGAGAACGACGGACATATTCAAACCCACATTTATCCGGGGGAGATGGACCACAAAGATTACGGCGCGCTGATCGCAATCCTTGTCCGGCATGTGTCGAATGCGTTCAAGGTTCACGAAGACGAAGTTTGGGAGTCGGTGGACGAGGAGCGATATCACCCAACGACTCCTGCAACAGAAATCAAGCTAAACTGACCTGGTTCCCTTATTCACTTGTTCACTCGTTCACTGCCTCACCAACCACCTTGCCCATCCAACGCCCAACCTGGCTGCCGAATTACATCCCCGAACTACAGGGCCTGCGAGGCCTCGCCATTCTGGCCGTAGTCATCTACCACTGCCATCCGCGCCTGGTCGGCACATGGCTCTATCCAGCTTCTTTGTGGGGCTGGGCCGGCGTGTCGATGTTCTTTGCGCTCAGCGGCTTTCTCATCACATCCAACCTGCTTCTAACCCGCGACAAGCCGCACTACTTCCATAACTTCCATGCGCGCCGGGCATTGCGTATCTGGCCCTTATACATTCTGCTGCTGGTAGTCGTTTACCTCAACGCGCCGTGGTTCATCGGCCCCGGCGTCATCGACGCCATCAAGGCCGCGCCCTGGCTCGCATACATCTTCCTCGTGCAGAATCTTTTCCACCTCACACTACCCCCCGCCATCGGCCCCACCTGGGCGTTGTGCATTGAAGAGCAGTATTACTTCCTCTGGGCCCCGCTGGTCCGCTTCCTGCGCCGCCCGTGGATGCTTGCCTCGATTCTGACTTGTGCGCTGGTGGCCGCGCCAATGTTTCGCATGAGCCACTTCGCCTGGATCACTCCAACCCATACGCTCACTCATCTCGACGGTCTGGCGTGGGGCAGCCTGCTGGCCCTCGCCCTTCACACGCTTCCCCTACCCCGCCGCGTGTGGCTCTGGATCGGCCTGGCAGCCATTCCACTGGGCTTTCTAGCAGCCGCAACGGTGGCCGGCGGCACCGCATTTCTCGATTCCGCATTGGCCGTGGGCTTTGCCGGCCTGGTGCTGGCCTCCATCGCCTCAACTGGCGCGCGCAATCCGCTCAACGCCCTGCTGCGACGCGGCCCGCTAGCCTTCTATGGCCAAATCAGCTATGGCCTCTACATGTGCCACATCGTTGTGTTCATCTACTTCGGCTGGTTCGACGCGCGCATGGACCACTACGGAACCCCGGGCAATCTGGCCGTCGTAGCTTTCCGCCTGGCTGCATCCACCGCCGTTGCCACCGCGCTGTGGTTTGGATTCGAGTCGCAAATCCTGAAGCTGAAACGCTTTTTTTGACACCAAATGCCACCAACTTCAGCCAATATGGAATAGAGACGCACGCAGCCACTTCCTGAGAGCTAACCAGTGCATCCCATTCGCGCCATCACCAGAGCCGCCCTTGCTGGACTTATGATTCCCGCCTGCATTTTGGCGCAGTCGAATCCGGCAAGTCCTGTTCCCCAATCGCAAGCACCGGCATCGCAGGCCGCTCCGGCAAACGCGCCGAATGCGGCCCCGACCGTGCTGCGGGCCAATGCAAACCTCGTCCTGATCGATGTGGTGGTAACCGACCATGGCAACCCAGTCCATGGCCTCGATCGGACCCGCTTTCACATCTCCGAGGACGGGCGCGAGCAGGCCATTACCACCTTCGACGAGCACCAGCCCAGCCCGGCGCTCGCCAATGCCACAACCCAACCCGCGCTGCCGCCCCACACCTACACCAACATCCCCGCATTTCCCCCCTCGCCCGCGGTGAACGTGCTGCTGCTCGACGGGCTGAACACGCCCATGCCCAACCAGATGCAGGTTCGCCGCCAGATGCTTGATTATATGGGCAAGATTGAACCCGGAACTTCGCTGGCCATCTTTACTCTTGCTTCAAGGCTGCGAATGGTAGAGGGGTTCACCACCGATGCCGCGCAACTCGCCAGGGCTCTGAAAGACAGCAAGTCCGGCCCGCAGGCCTCCGTGATGCTCGACCCGCAATCCGATCAGGCTCTCGACGCCAGCATCGGCGACATCGCAAGCATGAGCGCAGGCCTGGCGTCAGCAGGCGGCGGCGACAACGCCATTTCCGAGATGCAGCAGTTCCAGGCCGACATCACAGCATTCCAAACCGACCAGCGGGTGCGCATGACGCTGGACGCGATGCAGCAGTTGGCGCGCTACCTCAGCGGCGTTCCGGGACGCAAGAATCTGATCTGGTTCTCCGGCTCGTTTCCCATCGCTCTCGATCCCGACGACACGCTTCAGAATCCGTTCGAAGGCATGCGCAATTACACGGACGATATTCGGGAGACCAACGAACTACTTTCATCCGCGCGCGTGGCCGTGTACCCGGTCGATGCGCGTGGGCTGATGACGTTGCTCACAGCGGACGCCTCGTCCATCGCATCCACCAACCTGATGAGCGCCCCAGTAACCGGCGGCCGCGGCGGTTCGCGCTCCACCGCCACCGCAAACAAACCCAGCGTTGCCAAAGACGATGCAGCCTTCATGAAGCAGACGATGCAAGAGCAAGGCTCAATGCAGCAGATTGCCGTCGAGACGGGCGGCCATGCCTACTTGAACACCAACGGGCTGAAGGAAGCCGTGGCAAGCGCTGTGGCAAACGGGTCAAGCTATTACACCGTCGGCTATTCGCCTGCCGGCAAGCCCTTCGACGGCCAGTTCCGCAAGATCCAGCTTCGCGTCGACAATGGCGAATATAAGCTGGCCTACCGGAACGGATATTACGCTGACCCGATTGACAAGCCGTCGGCTCACAACCCGCGCGCAACCAGCCTGATTATGGCGGCTACTCTGCATGGCGCTCCGCCTTCAACGCAGATTCCGTTTCAGGCGCGGATCTTGGCCGCAACCGACCCGCTGCTGCAGGACGCAAAACTTCCCGAAGGCCCGGCGGGCGAGGCGACTGCTACCCTGAAAGGACCTCTGCATCGGGTGATTGCGGAGATAAAAGTGGACCCACGCCAACTGGACTACGAGCAATCGCCGGATGGTTCGCAACGGGCAAAGGTGGAGTTCACGATAGTGGGCTTCGATGCTGATGGGCGCAGGCTGAATTACCAGGATCGCGGATTTCAGGTGAATCCTACACCCGAGCAATATGCGCGGGCGCTCGCCACCGGCATCTCGATCCGCATGGCGCTCGATCTGCCCGTGGGCAGAGCCTGGCTGCGCATCGCGGTCCACGATCTCAATGCTGACCGGGCCGGGTCGCTGGAGGCGCTCGTTCCGCCAGGGTAACTCGGGTCCAGCTAGCTGCAAGCCTGACTGCCCGTTTCCCTGTCAAACGAAACAAAAGACCTTACCATCGAAGTGAAATGCCAGTCGAATGGCGTGAGGACTCTCGGAATGATTTTGCACCAAATCGCGGTAACCCTGACGCTCTCCGGCCTTGTAACTACAGCATGCGCGCAGGCTGCCCCTGACCAGCCGCAAAACGCTCCGCAAGTGGTTCTTAACGCCCAGGCGTACTCGGTTCTGGTGGACGTGGTGGTTACCCAAAATGGCAAGCGAATCACCGGGCTCGACAGCAAGCGTTTTCACATTCTTGAAGACGGCAAGGAACAGGCCATCTCGTTCCTTGAAGAACATGCGCCGGAGAAAATGCCCCCGGCCCCAAAGCACGCGCCGCTTCCGCCGCATTACTTCAACAACCTGCCGATTCACCCGCCGGGAAGCGCCGTGAACGTGCTGCTGCTCGATGCTCTGAACACTCCGCTGGGCAACCAGGTGGACGTGCGCCGTCAGATGATCAAATACCTTGGGACCATTGAGCCGGGCACAACCATGGCCATCTTCACGCTTTCGTCGCGGCTGCGCATGATTCAGGGATTTACCAGCAACGCCGGCGAGTTGATGGCCGCCTTGAAGAGTGCAAAGGCCAATCCGCGGCAATCGGTTTCGCTGGACGCTCCTTCGGGAGGAGCATTCGACTCGGCTGTCAGCAACCTGCAATTGATGGGCTCGGAAGCCGGACCCGCGGTCGCCATGATGCAACAGTTTCAGGATGCCTCGGATACGTTTCAGACGGACCGTCGCGTGACGCTCACCCTGGATGCTATGCAGCAGCTTGCCCGCTATCTTAGCGCGGTCCCGGGCCGCAAGAACCTCATCTGGTTTTCAGGGGCGTTTCCGCTCGCCCTTGGACCAACAACCGTCGCCAATCCAGCGGCCGGTTCCAGCAGCTATCAGGACCAGGTGCGGAGCACGGTTGAAATGCTGGCCACCGCTCGGGTCGCGGTTTACCCCATGGACGCCGCGGGACTGGCGACTCCGGCCTCATTCGACGCGGCCAACAGCGGCCTGGGAGGAGTGCAGCCTGGCCGTACCTCCAGAAACAGCTTCCAGGCCTCAAATGTGCACTTTACGATGGAGGAAATAGCCGACAAAACAGGCGGTATGGCGCTGTTTAATCACAACGATTTTGCACGCGGCGTGGCCATCGCCATTGACAACGGCTCCAGCTATTACACCATCGGATACGTGCCGCAGTCTCGAGACTTCCATGGAGAATTTCGCAAGTTCAAAGTGCGCATCGACGACTGCCATTGCGAGCTCGCCTATCGCCGCGGCTACTACGCCGACCCGCCCGGAAAGCACGGCGGAAACACCCTGACCGAAGTCAGCCTGATGACCGCGGCCACGCTGCACGGTGCGCCGCCATCCTCGCAGGTACTGTTCCAGACGCGCGTGCTCCCCGCCACCGACCCCGTCTTCAAGGATGTGAAGCTTGCCCAAGGCCCAGCCGGCGAATTGGCGAATAAGCTCAAGCCGCCGGTTTATCGCTTTGTAGTCGATATGGTCGTCGATCCGAAAACATTGACGTTCGACACCGCCCCCGACGGACGCCGCCAGGGAGCGCTCGAGTTTGCGCTGGTCGCCTTCGACGCGGATGGAAAGCTGGTGAATGACATGGATCGCATCCTGCAAATGGCGTTCACGCCCGATGAGTTTGCGCACTTGACGGCCAGGGGAGTGCCGGTCCGCATGGAATTGGATTTCCCCGCCGGGCAGGATTTCCTGATGATTGCGGTTCACGATCGCATCGGCGTTCGCGTTGGCTCGCTGGAGATCCCATTGACGGTTCCGGCAAACTGAGGCAAGTTGCCCCGCCTGCCAGGTTGCGAAGCGTCTACTTCGGCCAGCGGCCCACAATCACAAATACCGCCATCAGGAACAGCACCACACTCGGCGTGGCCCTCTCGTTGCGGCGGGCGTGATAAATCCCGGCAATCACCATCAACACCGCCAGTCCGCCGGCAACGAGCCGAAGAAGAACATTGGGGGGCCAAAAATCGTATGGCAGCACCAGCCCCACCGCGCCGACTATCTCCAGCAGGCCTACCTGGGCGGCGAGCCCCCGCGACATACCGATCTTGTTGCCTTTGTAGCGCGCTTCAAGTGCTGTTTTCAGTTTGTCGTAGGCCAATACCTTGCTGCATCCCGTAAAAAGAAAAACGCCGGCCATAATGATCTGGACAATCCAAAGTACAACGTTCATAGCTTCATCTGCCTCCCGCGTAAAAGCCGCGGCTTAACGTGCAAGCCGCCACACTATCAGCGGCAGCAGTTGATTGAACCGCGAATGCAAGGTGGATGTCAAGAGCGATTGGTACATCTTCTTGCAACAATCGTGATTCAAACTAAGTAGAGCGCAAAATCCCACAAAATGGGCCGTTATATTACCCAATTGTGACTCGAATCACCCATGGCTGTAATCTGCTGCTGCTAGGCTTTTCACGTCACGCAATTCAACCGTTGCGAGGGGCACTTATGATCCAGGAATCTGAAATCGAGAAAACCGGGAGCGAATTGGCCCCCAAAGGCCCACTTACACCGGAACAGTTGGCCAAAATGGATGCCTACTGGCGCGCGGCCAACTATCTTTCGGTCGGCCAGATTTATTTGAAAGACAATCCCCTGCTGGAGCGCCCGCTTACGCTGGAAGACGTGAAGCCGCGCCTGCTGGGCCACTGGGGCACCACGCCCGGGCTCAACTTTCTCTATGTGCACTGGA
>CAYWMR010000176.1:0-9338 GCA_964458965.1 uncultured Occallatibacter sp.
GCACCTCGGGATGAAACTGCACGGCCCAGATGCGGCTCGTCTCGTTGGCAATCCCAGCCAGCGCGTTTGACGAGATTGCCGTGCGTCGGAATCCCGCGGGGAGTTGCAGCGCCTCGTCCCCGTGGCTCATCCAAACCTGGAGCGTTGGCGGCAGGCCGGCAAACAACGGCGACGTAGCATCCTCGATGGTGACTTCGGCGTGGCCATATTCGCGGCGCGGCGCGGAGAGCACCTCACCACCCAGGTGATGCACGATGAAATGCAGCCCATAGCAGATGCCCAGCACTGGGACGCCCAGCTCTAGCACTTTGGCGTCGGCGGCCGGGGCATCGGCGTCGTATACCGACGATGGGCCGCCGGAGAGGATCAGCCCCAGGGGATGCAGGGCCTGAATTTCAGTGAGAGGCGCGGTGCATGGCAGCACGACGGAGAAGACGTTCAGCTCGCGTATGCGCCGGGCAATAAGCTGCGTATACTGCGAGCCGAAATCGAGGATTACGATTGTCTGGGTGTCCACTCCCTAGTGTGGCAGGGGTTGGGCGGGATGTAAAGAAGCGCGAACAGTCCTTGCGGCTATTTGTAGTGGTATCTTGCCTGCATAAAATCGACCCGCTCTGCGGTTACGCGGTAAATCAAACGATGCTCCTGCGTGATGCGCCGGCTCCAGCACCCGGCCAGTTCGAACTTCAGCGGTTCCGGTTTGCCAATGCCCTTGAACGGATCCGACAGCACTGCCTCGACCAATTCCAGTGTTCGAAGCGCGACCTTGCGGTCGGTCCTGATCAGGTAGGCCAAGTCCTGTCGGAATTCTGGCAGAAAGATGGCTGCCCGCTCATCGCTCTTGCTCATCGGCTAAGCCTATTTTCTTGTATCGGAAAGCTGCTCAAGACCGACCGAGCGCCGCAGTTCCTGAAGAGCATCAGCCGCAGACTGTGCCGGAAATACCCTTTTATCGTTCTCGATGGACTGAGCCAGAGCCGCTAGCAATCGCTCGGCGTTCTTCGGCGAACGCAGCAGGTATGCTGTTTCCATCAGACTCGAAAGCTCGTCGGCGGGAACCATCGCCACATCCCGCGCTCCACGGCGGCGGATTATCACAACTTCGCGGTCGTCTGTCACTTGGTCGAGAAATCCGGCTAGTTTCCCGCGCAGTGCCGTGTATGTGGTTTCGACTGGCATGGCGATTTCTCCTGATAACAAACGTACATCTTTTCTGTACGTTTGTCAAGAACTATGAGGGGCGGCGCCTATCTACCTTCATTCTTGTAAACTACACCCGCCTTCATCACAAACTTCACGTCCTGAAGCACTCGCACATCGTCTAACGGGTTCTTGTCTACGGCGATTATGTCTGCCCACTTGCCGGGTTCCAGGGTGCCGGTCTTTGCGGTCCAGCCCATCAGGTCGGCGGCGTTCACGGTGGCAGTTTGCAGAGCAGCCAGCGGAGCCATGCCTAACTGGTTCACGTATACATCCAGCTCGTGCGCGTTCAGTCCGTGCGGATAGACCGCCGCATCGGTACCTAACGCAATTTTTACTCCGGCCTGCATGGCGTGCTTGATGTTGCTCTTGGCCACCGCGCTAACGTCGACCATCTTCTGATGATAGAAGGGCGGCAGATTGCCCTTCTCAACTATCCAGTCTTCGAGATACAGAGTGGGCACAAGATAAGTGCCGCGCTTTTTCATTTCGGCAATGGCCGCGTCGTCGATATAACTGCCGTGCTCAATCGAGTCCACGCCGGCCTCGGTGGCCCACAGAATTCCCTGCGCTCCATGGGCATGCGCGGCAACCTTGCGGCCCAGGCGGTGGGCGTCGGCGACGATGGCCTGCATTTCTTCGAGCGTGTACTGAGAGGCCTGCGGATCGTCTCCCTTGGACAGCACGCCGCCGGTGGCGCAGATCTTGATCAGGTCGGCTCCGTACTTGATGTTCTGCCGCACCTGGTGCTGCACCTGGGCAATGCCATCGGCAACGCCGTCGCCAATCACGTGATAGTGGATGGGAAGCAGGTTCTCGTCGCAGTGGCCGCCGGTAATGCCCAGCAGCGGGCCGCTGACCTGCATGTGGGGTCCGGCAACCTGGTCGGCATTGATGGCGTCGCGCAGGTCCACATCCACAAAGCCGCTTGCGCCCACATTGCGCACGGTGGTGAATCCGGCCATCAATGTGGCGCGCGCATTCACCACGCCGTTGATGGCATCTTTGGCGTCAGTCGTGATCAGTTCGCGATAGGGATCGAAGTCGGTGTTCATGGTCAGGTGGGTGTGTACATCGATCAGGCCGGGCAGCACCGTGAGTCCGCTGAGATCGACCACTGCATCGCCCGGCTGCGCCTGCACCTGGGCTGTGGGCGCAATGGAATCGATGTTCTGGCCTGCGACGACGATGGTCTGGCTATCGAGCAGTTTGCCCGTCTTCACATCCAGCAGGTGACCGGCGCGGACGAGGGTGCGTTTGGCGGCGGGTTGGGGCGCTGGCTGGGCTGAGACGGCGGCTACGCTGGCTGCTATCAGGAATGCTGCTGCTAGTTTTTTATTTAGGAACATTGGCTTCGCTCTCCGGGGCAACTGTTCTCGGAGTTTAGCAAATGGGACGGGGTGGGGTCGCTGGGGTTGTGGCTGGGGAACCCCGAGCGGTGTTATGTACGGATTGCCGACAATACAGTCACAACGCGATTTCCGGAGCATGGGGCGTTTTTTGGGGAGCAATCCCGAGAATTAGGCTTATCTGTGGCTCAATAAGTGCCTTGGTATCGCTCATCCAGAAGTTGAGATTAGGTACCGTCCAAGCAGGCCCGTGTTCTATTCTGGCAACGACATTACTGAAGTGCTGCAACGAGGCAATAATGAAACCTCTCGTTTCGTTAATATTCCTTTTCCTGCTTGGCATCTCTGCCTTCGGCCAGTCGAAGATCAGCAACTCGACGGATTGGTGGAGAACGCCCCAGGCTCGACAGGCCCATGCCCTCAAACTCCACAGGGATTTTGAGGTGTTGTACGACCGAATTCCAACGCTCTCTCCGAGTGAGGAGCAATGGCTGAAGACGGAGTACGACGATACCATTGCTGCGAGCGGTGGTCGTTTCACGAAGCGTGCTGTGGATGCTATGGCAACGCGAGAATGGAGCATTCGAATCGCAAAACCTCACGCATTCCAAATTGAGTATCAACTTGCCATGCTCAGCAGACCGCTCGATCCTGCACAGGAAGCGCGGCATTGGACTCGGCTCGCAGCGCTGTTGATGGACCACGAGTTCTGGCAAGATATCGATGACCTCCAGCAGCGAGGCGTCATCGATAAGCAGCAGCTGGAATTCTTGGGCGGGTTCCCAGGCCCAACGGCCACTCTGTGGGCTCAACACATATTGATCGAAGTCGTGTTGCCGTATCTCGACAGCAAGTAATAGTGCAGCAGCGCCTCAGGCGATCGTGGCGAGAGAATATCGCAGGAAGCCGATTTTTTGCACCCATCCTCCGGGCGCTCCAACGGCGGGAGACCTGGGGCACCCGCACACGTGACGACACTAGTCGATGGGTAAGAAGCGATGTTTGGAGCCCCCGCCGAGTTCGTTGAGGGCTCTCGCGGCGTAGGACGTTGGATTGACCCGCTCATTCGTCTCGCGCGAGACGAGATAGTCTTGGCTCGTGTCGAGGTGAGACTTAGCAACAACGAGCCAATCGAGGGGCTGATTGTCCCGCCGGATTTCGACTTTGCCGGTGTCCGAATGGTATCGGTTCGAGAGGTTGTGAGCCCCTTTGGTGACTGAAAATTCCCGGTCGCTTTGGTCGCCGAAGACGAAGCCATCGTTCATCTGCTGCGTTTGTCCCCGGAATTCTTCGCGGAGTTGGGACCACAAGGGATGGATTTGATCGCTTTGCAATTTGAGCCTCCTTCCGAGCTCGCCCGCGGCGAGCACTGACTCAACGATACCGCTTGGATCGGCGCATTGCGAATATACGGTATAACACTAATGGCCATCCATTGGGAGGCGAGAAGGGCTAACCGAGTCATCTACTCGATAGCCGAGCAGCCGTTGTTTTCAGGGTTAGGAGACATAGCGCTTCCGCAGAGAAAATATTTCTCCCCGTCAGTCGGCTTTGCGACTGTAATCCTGAATTTTGACGGTTCCGGGCGTATCACCGGCAATCCGGAAGTTACGCACAACCTCGTCCGCAGCCCTTCATGCTTATCCGCCCAGCGTGATAGGCTTTTCTGCAACGCAGCCTGCTTCGAAATGGCTGCTTCAGATTCGATCCTGACTTGATACCTGGCCTCGGCACTGGCTCGATAAGCGCCGGGCAGTTTGGCTGGTTGACGAGTATTTCTACCGTGCAGGTTTGCGGTTTCCCAGGTCTCAAAGGCGAGACCTGGGGCACCCAGATTCATGCACCCAGATTCATGAGAGACATTACGAAATCACCAGTGCTGGTTGACCAGATCGGCTTATACCGTTTTCAAAGAGGAAATCCCATGAATTGTTGTCGCTTCGTTCCAGTTTTGATTCTTGCCGCCGGAACCGCGTTCGCGCAGGCTCCAGCGGCTGCGCCTGCCGGCTCGCAAACACCCGCGCCGCCGGTACACGTGGGGAGCTTCGACCTTTCGGCTATCGACAAGACCGCCGACCCATGCACCGACTTCTACCAGTACGCATGCGGCAACTGGGTCAAGAGCAACCCCATCCCCGCCGACCAGGTGCGTTGGGCGCGCAGCTTCTCGCTGCTGGGCGAACGCAACCGGTATCTGCTGTGGCAGGAGCTGGACGCGGCCGCCGCACATCCCAAAACGCCGCTCGAGAGGCAGTACGGAAACTACTTTGCCGCCTGCATGAACACCGATTTGGTGGAGACCAAGGGCCTGACGCCGCTGGAGCCGGCTCTGAAGCGCATCGCCGACTTGAAAGACGCGCACCATCTGGCCACGCTGATCGGCGACCTGGCTGCGGAAGGCAACCCTGCACCGCTGTTCCGATTCGGAGTGAGCCAGGACGAGAAGGACTCGTCCAAGCAAATTGCCCAGATTGGCCAAGCTGGATTGTCGCTGCCCGATCGGGACTACTACATCGTCGACAGCAAGCGATTCGAAGGCATTCGCAAGCAATACATTGAACACCTGACCAAGATGTTCACGCTGGCGGGCGACAGCGCCGACCAGGCCGCCAAGGATGCCGCTTCCGTGATGGAGATTGAGACCACGCTGGCCAAGGCATCTACCAGCCGCACGGACATGAGGGAGCCGGAAAATCGCTACCACATTTATACGCTGGCCGATTTCCAGAAGCTGACGCCGGACTTCGATTTCACGGTCTACTTCAAGGACATCAAGGTTGGCCAGTTCGACTCGCTCAACGTTGCTACGCCCAACTTCTTCAAAGCTCTGAACGATCTTATCGACAAAGAACCGATCGACGCATGGAAGGCTTACTTCCGCTGGCATACGCTGCACGCCTCGGCGGAAAACCTGCCCAAGGCGTTCTTCGATGAGAACTTCGATTTCTTTGGCAAGACGTTGGCGGGACAGAAGGAACATACGCCTCGATGGAAGCAATGTACCAGCATCACCGACCGCGCGCTGGGCGAAGCTGTAGGGCAGGACTGGGTTAAAGAGCACTTCCCGCCGGCGGCCAAGCAGAGCATGGACAAGCTGGTCGCCGCACTTGAAAAGTCGCTGGGCGACGACATCAAGACCCTGCCCTGGATGAGCGACGCCACCAAAACGGCTGCAGAAGAGAAGCTGGGCATGATCCGCAACAAAATTGGCTACCCGGAGAAGTGGCGCGACTACTCGGCACTGAAGGTCAAGCGGGACGACGTAATCGGAAACGCTCATCGGACAGCGGTATTCGATCGCAACTATAACCTGGGCAAGCTGGGCAAGCCGGTGGACGAGAAGGAGTGGGGCATGACGCCGCCGACGGTGAACGCTTACTACGACTCCTCGTTCAACGACATCAACTTCCCCGCCGGCATCCTGCAGCCACCGTTCTTCGACTTCACCATTGACCCTGCGGTGAATTTCGGCGGAATCGGCGTGGTGATTGGTCACGAGATGACGCATGGATTCGACGACGAGGGCTCAAAATACGACGGCAAGGGCAACCTGCGCGAGTGGCAAACAGCCGACGACCGTAAGGCCTTTGTGGAGAAAACCGACTGCGAAGTGGCCGAGTACGGCGGCTTCGAGGCGGCTCCAGCCCACGACAACCAGCCGCTGCAGAAGCTGAACGGCAAGCTGACGCTGGGCGAGAACACGGCAGACAACGGCGGCCTGCGCATTGCTTACATGGCCTTGCTGGATACGCTGGCTGCCGAGGGCAAATCGATTGACGAGAAGATCGACGGCTATACGGAGGCGCAGCGCTACTTCCTCAGCTTCGGGCAGGTGTGGTGCCAGAACCAGACCGAGCAGTCGGCCCGGCAGTCGGCGCTAACTGACCCTCATTCGCCGGGAAGGTGGCGCACCAATGGCGCGGTGCAGAACTTCGACGCATTCGGCAAGGCCTTCGGCTGCACCAAGGGCCAGCCGATGTATCCGGTCAATTCCTGCCGCGTGTGGTAGCAAATTGAATGCCCGGATGCCCCGCCAGCCGGCGTTGGGGATCCGGGCATTTTGATTTTTATTGCCCCTCTTCTGATTTCATCGCAACAAATGGATTGGTTGGCGCGTGTTCCGCGTGATAGCCTCCCATGTATCGATTTTTTGCTGTTTCGCAGCTTCTCCCGGTTGTTTCCAATCCAGATTATGACTCGCAATATCCGGCAGACCGCTGCCTTTGCGATACGCGACCCAAGGAGTTTTCATGAACCAGATTCGCCTCGCACTAATGCTGCTGCTGGCCGCCGGAACTGCGCTGGCCCAGGCGCCCGCCGCTCCCAAAGCCGACTCGTCCATCCCTTCGGCGCCACCGGCTTCAAAGAGCTTTGATGTGACGGCGATGGATAAGACCGCGGATCCCTGCACGGATTTCTATCAATACGCCTGCGGGAACTGGGTCAAGAACAACCCGGTGCCGGCGGACCAGGTGGACTGGGCGCGCTCCTTCTCGGTGCTGGACGAGCGCAACGTGTACCTGTTGTGGCAGACACTGGACGCAGCGGCAAAGAACCCCGTGGGTCCGTTGCAGAAGCAATATGGCGATTTTTTTGCATCGTGCATGAACACGGACCTGGTGGAAAAGAAGGGGATTGCTCCGCTGCAACCTGCATTTGCGCAAATCGCTGCGCTCCAAAGCGGAAAGCAACTTGCGCCGCTGCTGAGCCAGCTTGAGAACGAGGGCAGTCCTTATGGATTTTTCGGATTTGGGGTGGGACAGGATCAGAAGGATTCGAGTCAGCAGATTGCTCAGGTGTTCCAGGGCGGCCTGTCGCTGCCGGATCGCGATTACTACATTGTCGATTCCGAGCGATTCAAGACGATTCGGGCGCAATACATTGAGCATTTGAAGAAGATGTTCACGCTGGCCGGGGACACGCCGGAGCAGGCCGCGAAGGAAGCGGCGGCAGTGATGGAGATTGAGACGGCTTTCGCCAAGGCAGCGATCAGCCGCACGGAGATGCGGCAGCCGGAGAACCGCTACCACATCTATACAGTCGCCGACTTTGAAAAGATCTCTCCCAACTTCGACTGGGTTGCATTTTTTGGGGCCCTACCGATTGGGCACTTCGACACGCTGAATGTGGCGACGCCCGCTTTCTTCAAAGCGCTGAGCGGGCTTGTCGAGACCGAGCCAGTGGACGCGTGGAAGAGCTATTTGCGCTGGCACACGCTGCATGGGCAGGCATTGAATTTGCCGAAGGCGTTTTTCGATGAGAACTTCGCATTTTTCAGCAAGACGCTGGCCGGCCAGGACGAACCCACTCCGCGCTGGAAACAATGCACCTGGGATGCGGATAGTGCGCTGGGAGAGGCGGTGGGGCAGGACTGGGTGAAGAAGCATTTTCCGCCGGCGGCAAAGGACAGCATGGACAAGCTGGTTGCCGCGCTGGAGAAGTCACTCGGCGACGACATCAAGGCGTTGCCGTGGATGAGCGACGCGACCAAGCAAGAGGCGGAAGCCAAGCTGGCAATGATCCGCAACAAGATTGGGTATCCGGAGAAGTGGCGCGACTACTCGAGCATCAAGGTAGACCGGAATGACCTGATCGGAAACATGCACCATGTGGACATCTACAAGAACGGTTACAACTACAACAAGCTGGGCAAGCCGGTGGATGAAAAGGAGTGGGGCATGTCACCGCCAACGGTGAACGCCTATTACAGCTCGTCGTTCAACGACATCAACTTCCCCGCGGGAATCCTGCAGCCGCCGTTCTTCGATTTCACTGTGGATCCGGCAGTAAACTTCGGCGGCATCGGGGTGGTGATTGGGCACGAGATGACGCATGGATTCGACGACCAGGGATCGAAGTTTGACGGCAAGGGCAACCTGCGCGAGTGGCAGACAGCCGACGACCGCAAGGCGTTTGTGGAGCGGACCGATTGCGAAGCCAAGGAGTATGGCGGATTTGAGGCAGCTCCGGCGCACGGAGACGTGCCGGCGCAGTTGCTGAACGGCAAGCTGACTCTGGGAGAGAATACGGCGGACAACGGCGGATTGCGCATTGCGTACATGGCGCTGCTGGATACGCTTGCGGCGCAGGGCAAGACGATCGACCGGAAGATCGGCGGCTATACGGAAGCGCAGCGTTACTTCCTGGGGTTCGCGCAGGTCTGGTGCGAAAATCGGACCGATCAGGTGGCGCGGCAGGCAGCGCTGACGGATCCGCACTCGCCGGGCAAATGGCGCGTAAACGGCACGGTGCAGAACTTCGACGCATTCGGCAAGGCGTTCGGCTGCAAAAAGGGACAGCCGATGTATCCGGTCAACTCCTGCCGGGTGTGGTAGGGTGGCGGACGCGCAGTGGTTAGACCGCAAGAAATTATGATTCATCATGAACAAGCGCGGACGAGGACGTCCGCGCTACAGCCGGCCAGGAGGCCAGCGCTACATTCCGACCATTACCAAATCATGCGGTCGCGGCGGAAGCGGGTGAGCGGCTTTACTCGGCCGCGGCCCCCGTTGCGGCTGGCCCCTAGCTGGCGCGTTGACGTTTCCCTCTGTTCCAGCGTCCAAACCGCATCCGCGCCCGAAATTGGAAGGTATGGAAGCCAAGTGCCGGATTCAGTGGCGCGGGAGGATAGAATGGGAGCAATAAACTCATTGGATTGCCCTGTGTCCGGCTGAAACTAGGCACAACCTACCCTTGGCTTTTACAATGGCCTAGGGACCCGTCCCAACCCAGCACTGCTGTGGAACTAGCAAACTTGGCGGCACACGCCTGACCAGGATGAAGGAATCG
>CAYWMR010000177.1:0-9318 GCA_964458965.1 uncultured Occallatibacter sp.
AGGGAAAAGTCTATGAGTTTTCGGGGATATTCCGGCGCGATCGTCAATACTTCGACTACGATCTGCTGGGCAACCCGAACATTCCCACGGGGGAGTCGATTGCCATCGGGCCGAAAAATGCGCCAACGGGCTCATATGCGTGGCCGCAGGTGAATCAGTCGCCGGTGCTCTTCAACACCGTGCGCCGCATGACGGACACCAACCTGACCATCTTTCCGTTGTCGAAGGTGACGTATCGTGTAGGTTACTCGCAGAACATCTTCCAGGGCCCGAGCCTGAGCCCCAGCGGTTATCAATTCGCCAAGTACGACGCCATTCTTCAGGAGTATCAGCGCAACAGCACCGACGATTTTCTGGGCGGCATCGACTGGAAGCCGATCCATGGTACGAAGCTGACGTTTGAAGAGCAGATCGACCACTACAAGGCGGACTCCTACTTCACCATGGCCCCGGGCGACTTCAACGTGCAGGAGGCGGACGGAACGCTGGCGGCTCTTGACGATTTCGATAGCCAGAACCCGTATCCGAGCAGTGCCTGCAACGCAAACAGCATCGGCGCCACGCCCATGCTCTCGGCTCCGCAGACTGCCGGCGGACTGCCGGTGATCAATGCGGCATGCGATGTGGTGACCAGCTATCTGCGTTCGCAACCGACCCGGATCATTTATCCCACAGAGATACTCCGGCTGCAAAGCTCCACAATCAAGAACATTGCAATGAACGGCGATCTTCGCTACATGAATGGGAACATGAATCTGCCCAACTACTACGACAGCTACCAGGGCTTGAATGGGACCACTCGTTCGCTTACGTATACGGGCGTTGCAACTGCGAAGCGCGAAGTGCTTGCGGCCGACTATGGCGTGGTATGGAACGCTACGAAGACGGTCAGCCTCGCCGATCAGGTGACCTTCTCCAGCACCCACCAACCGGGAACTACCACGATGACGAGCGTGACCACATTGGCCACACCCGCAACTGCGAACAACGAAACTATCAACTTTGCTGGCCCACTAACCACAACTAATGCTGCTGCCGGCGCCTCCACTTTTGAAGGCAGCGGCGCAGTGGGAACCCCCTTGCCGGGCTACTTTGGCCAGAACTTCCTGACCAATAACCTGACGGGAACCTGGGATGCAGGGTCGCGCACGACGCTTTCGCTCACCTATCGGTACGACACTCACACCATCGCGCAGGGCAGTCCTCATAACACTCCATTAGCTGTTGGCGCCACATCGAACGGGACCGTAACCATTAACGAGAACGGCGCAATTCTCAACGCCGCAGTTCGTCCCGCCGCCAATTGGAGTGTCAATGGCACGGTCGAGGCGCTCTACGCCGACAACGCTTTCACTCCGGTGGGCGCGCGGCAAACCAGGCACTACAGAGTGCACACGCTCTACAGGCCAAAGCCATGGGCGACGATATCGGGCGCCTATAACGACCTGGAGCGGCATAACAACACGAACAATAATCAGTCCGCAGTGGCGTTATTCGTCCCTCCATCGGCAACACCGGCTCCCAACGGAACCGCCGCATCCGGGACCCCGTATGAAGGCCCGCTTCAACACGTCGATTACAGCCGGGTTTTCAGCGTTGGCACGGTGTTGGCACCCAACGAGCACTACGGACTGGACCTGGACTACGCCTATAGCGATGTCTATGCATCGACCAACATCTGCTACCTGAATGGCGCCACGGCGACATTGCCCGGAGCCGTGCAAAGCGCCACCAGCACCGTATGCCCGAACGTATTCGGAAGAGGCGCTACGGGCGCTACGGAACTCAGTGGAACTGCGCTCTCGGACTGGTTTGCCAAGGATTTCAGCAAAGCTCCGACGCAGTACTTCACAGCGTCCGTGATGCTTTCCCCCGCCAAGCCGTTCCACTCCAACGTGGGCTATCGCGTAAGCTCGGTGAACGGGACTCAGTTTTTCAACGATGCGCGAGCGGTCAACGGTTCGCTCGACTCCAGATATTGGACTCCTTTCATCAATCTTGCATGGGCGGTCCGTCCCGCATTGATCTTCAAGGCGGAGTACAACTACTACGGCTACGGCGAGGGCGGCCAGTCAGGCTCGCAGTATTGCAGCACTTCAACGTCCCTGACAGCGGCAGTTGTTCCTTGCACATCCTTATCCGAACCGACAGGCCTGACCGAATCGCCCGCCGGCCTAACCGCTCCCAGGAACTTTCACGCCAATAACGTGAGCCTCGGAGTGCATTACGAATTCTGATGCAGATGCCCTTCCTGAAGCGGAATGCATGGGTAGACTGGCGTCAAACCGGTCTAACCCATTCTTCTGAAAAAGGCGTAACCGCCGGAGGACCAGGAATTCCTATCCGGCACAACCAGCGTGCGACATTGTTGTCGAAGAAGCCATGCGCGGCCAGTGACGCTTCTGGCGTACACTTTCCGTGACACTGAACAAGGAGTTTAGGAATGACCAAGATGATTCGATCCCAGTTGGCTCTTGCTGCAGTTGTTGCTGTGGCCAGCGCCGTGTGCTTTGCCGAGTCTTCGGGCGAAGCGACCTACGGCTTGAAGTGCAAAACCTGTCATGGCGCCACCGGCACACCTAGCGCCGGGATGGCCAAGGCGATGGGCATCAAGGCGGTGTCCGACCCGGACATCCAGAAGCTCACCGTGGCCCAGATTTCTGCTGTCGTTAAGGACGGCAAGGGCAAGATGAAGGCGATCGCGGGACTCTCCGAAGACCAGATCAAGGACGTGGCCACGTTCTATAAGGGCCTGAAGTAGCAAGTACAATCAAACCGGGTAGTCGATACTGGCCCGCCTTCAATGGCGGGCCGCCCATTTAAGTGTGCATGGGGGGAAAGGTGTCACTGTTTCAAAAGTTCCGCGAAAACTGGGTGCGGCCGGCGCTGTTCTTCGGCAACAATCCCATAAGCCTGGCCGGCGGCGCAATCACCAGTGCTTCCGGCGTTACCATGATCGGCTATTGGCTGGTGGAGATGTTTGGCCGGCCCAATGACAACCCCTACCTCGGCATCATCTTCTTCCTGATTCTTCCGGCGTTGTTCATTGGTGGGTTGGTACTGATTCCGATAGGCGTGTTCCTGCGCCGCCGGGTGCTTCAAAAGGCCGGGCAGATTCCTGCCGAATTTCCCAAGATCGATTTCAACGACCGCATCTTTCGCCACGGACTTGACATTGTGCTGCTGGCCACCATTGTCAACCTGCTGGTTGTGTCTATCGCCACTTATCGCGGCGCGGCGTACATGGATTCGCCGCAGTTCTGCGGCCAGTCGTGCCATGTGATGCATCCTGAGTTCACGGCATACAAAATCTCTGCCCACTCTCACGTGGCGTGCGTGGACTGCCACATCGGCACCGGCGCCGAGGCCTATTTCAGCGCCAAGGTGAACGGCACCAAGCAGCTTGTTGAAATCACGCTGCACCGCTATCCAACTCCCATTCCGTCGCCGGTCACCAGCCTGCGTCCGGCCCGCGTAATCTGCGAGGGCTGCCACACGCCGGCCCGGTTTGTGGGCGAAAAACTGCTGGTAAAGTCCAACTTCGCCGACGATCAGCAGAACTCCGAAACCCAGACCGTGCTGGTGCTGCACCTGGGCGGAGAGGATTCGCTATCCCATCTGTCCGGGATTCACGGTGTCCATCTCAACCGAATGGAGTACGTCGCCACCGACTCGACCCGCACCACCATTCCCTGGGTACAGAGACAGAACGCCGACGGCTCGGAGACGGTGTTCACCTCGTCGGCCCTGAACGGAGCCATGCCCCAGGGCGAGCGCCGGACAATGGACTGCATCGATTGCCACAACCGCGCGTCGCACACCTTCGTCACCGCGGAGGAAGCAATCAACCGGGCTATGGCCGATGGCTCCATCAGTCCGGAACTTCCCTGGGTCCACAAGGAAGGCCTGCAACTGCTGAACGCGACCTACGTCAGCCAGGCAGAGGCGCGCGAGAAGATCCCGGCACAGCTTGAGGAATTCTATCGAACCCAGCATCCTGAGGTGCTGCCTGCGAAGGCCGCGCTGGTTAAATCCGCGGGCGAAGGGTTGGTCACGCTTTACAGCCAGAATGTCTTTCCGGATATGAAGGTGACCTGGGGAACGCATCCAAATAATATCGGTCACATGAACTATCCGGGTTGCTTCCGTTGCCATGATGGGGACCACACTGCCAAGGGCGGAAAGCTCATCACCCAGGATTGCGCCAATTGCCACAACCTGCTGGCTGTGGACGAAACCAAGCCGAAGGTTCTTGCGGATCTGGGTATTCAGTAGCAGGCCACCAGCGGCCGTCCAGCGTTTGGCCCACCCATGCACCGTGCCCCATCCATCGCTTTTTCCTGGCGATGGGTGGGAAACCACGAACCCGATCCGTTCCGGTCTCCATGAGTTCAGCACCATGCCGCTCAATCGTGGGAGAATGGAACGGTAGACACAATGACCAACGACAACCGTTCAGAATTCGCTCCCGAAACCTCTCCTGAGCCCGATCCGGCCCCGACCGAAGAATCCACGGAATCTTTCGCCGACCTGCTTTCAGCATTCGAGAAATCCCATTCTCATAAGGCCGAACCCGGCGCAAGACAGTTGCAGGGCACTGTCGTCTCCGTTTCCGCCGATCAGGTCTTCCTCGATATCGGCTACAAGACCGAGGGCGTTCTTCCGCGCTCAGCCTTCAAAGACAACGCCGAGGGCGTTAAGCCCGGGGATAGCTTTCCGGTTTCAGTAACCGGCCGCAACGAGGAGCACTACTACCAGCTTTCGCGCTTCAAGGTCTCGCAGCCGCGCGACTGGTCCGCGCTGGAAGCCGCGTTTCACGAAAAGCTGGCCGTTGTCGGCACGGTCACCGCGGTAGTCAAGGGCGGTCTCAACGTCGACGTGGGTGTCCGCGCTTTCATGCCCGCATCGCGCAGCGGAACGCGCGACGCCGCAGAGTTGGAAAAGCTTGTTGGCACTGAGATCACCTGCCGCATTACCAAGCTCGACGTGACCGAGGAGGACGTGGTTGTAGATCGCCGCGTGGTGCTGGAAGAGCAGGCGCGAGCCCTCGCGCAGGCCAGCCAGGACGCACTTCAAGCCTCAATGAAAGTCGGCGACACCGTCACCGGCCGCGTACGAACCCTGATGCCCTACGGCGCTTTTATCGACCTCGGCGGCATCGATGGCCTGCTTCATATCAGCGACATTTCCCTGAGCCGCGTGAACAAGCCCGAGGATGTGCTGACCGTGGGCCAGGAAATCCAGGTCAGGATTCTCAAGATCGATCCCGACGGCAAGAAGCTCTCGCTTGGCCTCAAGCAGCTTCAGCCCGAACCGTGGGAAACCGCGCCGGCCCGACTGCTTGCAGGCCAGCGCGTTACGGGCACGGTCACACGCCTGATGGATTTCGGCGCGTTTGTCGAGATCGAGCCGGGACTCGAGGGCCTGATCCACATCTCCGAAATGTCTTACGGAAAGAAGATCCGCCACCCCAGCGACATACTGAAGCAGGGCGACCGGGTCGACGCCGTCATTCTCTCAGTTAAACCGGAGGAGCGACGCATCGCGCTGGGCCTGAAGCAGACGCTCGCCGATCCCTGGACGGAGGTGCTGCAGAGGTTCCCAGTGGGCTCGCAGATTGAGGGACCCGTGACCAAGCTGATGAACTTCGGCGCATTCGTTCAGCTCGCCGAAGGGGTTGAGGGTCTGGTACACGTAAGCGAAATCTCGGCCGGCCACCGCATCAACCACCCTTCCGACGTTCTGCGCGCGGGTCAGATTATCAAGGCGCAGGTGCTGGCTATCGACCAGGAAAAGCGCCAGATCAAGCTCAGCATGAAGCAGCTCATCCCCACCAGCATCGACGAATATATCGCTGAACACAAAAAGGGCGACCAGGTCTCCGGGCGGGTGGTCGAGTTCGGCGCGGGAATCGCGACGGTCGAGCTTGGCGAGGGAATTCGTGCACAGTGCCGCTTGAAAGAGTCCGCCGCGAAATCAATCGCGCCCGAAGCGAAGGTAAGCGGAAAGGTCGACTTATCCAGCCTGTCGTCGATGTTGAAGGACCGCTGGAAAGGCAACGCTCCCGCTGAGAACGCCAAGCCGGAACCCCTAACCCAGGGCCAGATTCGCACATTCAAGATTGTGAAGTTAGATCCGGAAACAAAGAAAATCGAAGTGGAGCTAGCGTAGCAGTCTACAAATACACCTCGTCGATGTAGCACCAGCGCCAATCTTCGCCCCTCTCGGCGGATTGAATCAGCGGGTGCTTCGTCTCATGGAAATGGGCTCGCGCATGGCGATTCTTCGACGAGTCGCAGCAGCCCACATGGCCGCATTCCAGGCACATCCTCAGGTGGACCCACGTGTCGCCCATCTTCAGGCATTCCTCGCATCCCTTCGTCCGCGGCTTCACCTTCTTCAGGTGCTCCGCAATATGAGTGCAGACCTTTTCCGCCATTTTTGGCCTCCGCCCGTTCAAACCGCTTCGTCCTTTACTTTTTACACCACAGGACTCCGGTTCGTCCGCTCGGCCGGTTTAGCGGGCCTCAACCTGGGCGGCCAACGATGCCTGTGATGCCCATGCCTGGACGCCGAGACTCTGGCAGGAGAGCGTGGCAATTTGAGAGGCCCAGCGGAGTGCTGGTTCGAACTCCCGGCTGCGGGCGAAATGGTGGCAGAATGCGCCATGGAGGATGTCGCCAGCGCCGAGCGTGTCGATGGCGTCGATTCTGGCCACCTCAACCTCGAAGCGGCGGCCACGATCCCAGCCGAGGATGGACTGTGCGCCGCGAGTAACAGCTATGTGGGGAACGCCTTTGGCCGCAAACCAGGCAAAAGTGGCATCCGGCGAGCCACTCTCCCCGGGCACGGAAAAGCGCTCGCTGCAGATGGCCGCCGTTAGCATTTCGGCCAGCTCGCCGGTTCCGGGCTTCCAACTGCCGCTGTCGAGACAAATGGCCGAGCCTGCGCCCTTACAGGCGGTGAGCAAGGCCGCGGTTTCCCCGAAGAAAAAGCCATCGCAGAGCACCACAGGCGGAACCGGGCCCCAGGAAACGGGGATTTCCGCAGACCAGGAAGAGCCGAGGCGGCGAAGGGCTACCTGCGAAATGGGCGGATTGACGATGGTGCGGCTCCCGCTCCGGCTGTTGAGCAGGACCGCGCACAGGGGAGTTTCATAGGGCGTTCCGGCGGCCAGATCGAGCAGGCTCACGCCGAGCCGATTGAGTTCGTCAAGAACCGGCGCGGCCCACTGCCCCCCACCGACTGCGCTGACCAACATTGCCTGGCCACCGAGAAGCGCATGAGTGATGGCGGCGTTCAGGGCGGGTCCGCCCGGCGCGGCTCGCAACTCGCGTGCGTAGATCTTGGTGTCTTCGTCCGGCAGGCTATCAAGCCGGTAGAGCGCGTCGAGCGTAGTGCGGCCAACGAAGAGGACTCGTGGCTTGTCTGTGGTCGGCGGCGCGGTCTCAGGGTGAGGATTCATTTGAGACAGCGCTACTCCTGCTTCAGAATCACATCGCCATTGACGGTGGTGATCGTTACTTGATTCAAGCCGTTGCCAACGCGGCCCTGGGCGCGAATGTACTTCCTGGGTGTTCCCTTGGAAAAGTCCCAGTCAGGCGTCTCCTGCTGCTCAAGATCGACATGGTCAATGATTTCAAACTTCCGATTCGCACTCTTCGTGTAGGCAAGCGTGATCCGGACGTCCATGGGAAAATCTTTGGGCACGGTGAGCGTGACGGTGCCTCCTTGCGAGGTCAGTTCCACATCGCGCCGTTCGCTCGAAGTACCAACCATGCGAACTTGAATATCTCCGCCCATGGTGGTGGCCTTGACGGCGCCATTTGCCTGGCCAATGGAGATTCCGCCTCCCATGGTTGTGGCGTCGACGGAGCCCGTGGCCTGGTCGATGGAGACACCGCCGCCCATGGTCTTGACCCTGGCGAACGACGCCACGTTGCCGAGATGGATGTCGCCGCCCATGGTGGAGAGATCAGCTCCATGGGGAGCGTCCTTCACGTCGATGCCGCCGCCCATTTGCTGAATGCTGACGGCGCCGGAATCGGAAGCCGCGCCCGGTTCAGTACTGTACGAGTACTTGGAATACTCCGTTGGCTTGCAGCCCGATAAGCCGGCAGCAATGGCCACGGCGATGATAATCAGGGAAGTCGCGCGCGCTCTGTTCATTGTTTTCCCGCCTGGCTTTCGCTGTGAATTCGGCGAAAGCCTGGTGGGAATACGCAGAATCCCCGCGCCAGGTTCCGTTGGCCCGCTTATCCTTCAAGCTTTTTCGCAACGAGCTCGTTGAGCAGCGCCGGGTTGGCTTGGCCTTTGGAGGCGCGCATCACCTGGCCAACGAAAAATCCGGCGATGGTCTTCTTGCCCGCGCGGTACTGCTCCACCTGCTTTGGATTGGCGGCGATGACTTCGTCGATCATGGCTTCAATCGCCGAGATGTCGGTGAGCTGCCGGGGCTTCTCGCGCTCGTAGACAGCGGGGAAGTCCTCACCCTTTTCGAAGCATGTGTCGAAGAGCTGCTTGAGTTGTTTGGAACTGATCTTGTCCTCGTCGAGCAGGTCAGCGGCCAGAACGATTCCGGCCATCGAAACGGGGGACTGGTCGGCTTCCAGGTTCAAGGCTTTCAGGCGGCCGCCGATCTCGCTGAGCAGCAGGTTGGCTACGCGGCGGGGATTGCGCGCGGTGCGGGCCGCGGCTTCAAAGCGGTCGGCGAATTCGCGCGACGAGGTCAGCGTTGCCGCATCTCGCGTGGTGATTTCGTACTCGGCGATCATGCGGGCTCGGCGAGCTTCGGGCAGCTCGGGAAGCTTTTCTCTGGCTTCGGCTAAGAACTCCGGCGAGACAATCAGCGGCGGCAGATCCGGCTCGGGGAAGTAGCGGTAGTCGTGGGCCTGCTCTTTGGAGCGCATGGAGTAGGTGCGGCCCTCGGCGGCGTTCCACAGGCGGCTCTCCTGCGTCACGCGGCCACCGGACTCGATGACCTCGATCTGGCGCTCGATCTCGTACTCGATGGCGGCGCGGACGAAACGGAAGCTGTTCACGTTCTTCACTTCGACCTTGGTCCCGAACTTCTCCGCGCCCTTCGGCATCACGCTCACATTGGCATCGCAGCGCAGTGAGCCCTCTTCCATATTGCAGTCGGAAACGCCGGTGTAGAGCAGTATCTCCTTGAGCCGCGTGAGGTATTCGAAGGCTTCGTCGGGGGTGCGGATGTCGGGCTCGGATACGATTTCGACCAGCGGGGTTCCGCAGCGGTTCAGGTCGAGATAGGTGCGTGTGGCGGAGTCGGGAAAGCCGTCGTGGAGGCTCTTGCCGGCG
>CAYWMR010000178.1:0-9285 GCA_964458965.1 uncultured Occallatibacter sp.
ATCCCTTCCACGTTCGGGGGATTCCCAATCAAGAGTGTGCAATCGCCATTACCAAATGGTCTCGGAGGACGATCAGGTTAGTTCAGCGCCGCAAGCTTCCAAGGCATCGGGCGCCTCGCTGGCCTCCAATCCATCCCCGTTGCAGTCGTAGCCCACCACCCGTGAATCTGACAGGCGGCCCAGGCCCAGGGTCATGATTCCCCTAGTGAACCGCCATCCCCACCACCCCTGAGCTCGTTACTGCCTGAGTCGTTGTCTTAGTCGTGGAAGACGAGCTCGACCCCCCGCAGCCAACGCTGAAAGCCACAGCCCCCGCCAGCATCACGCTCAGCCCAACAGCCGCCCACACGCCACGCCGAGTCAGCTTCCTGCGCAGCAAGTAGACCGGCAGCAGAAGCAACGGCAGCAAGATAAAGCCCGACGAGGTGCTGGAAACCGTCTCATCGAACACAACCGTAACCTGATAAGTCCCAGCCGGAGTTGTCGACGAAGTCGAAATCGTCAACACACCGGACGCAAATGAAAAACTGCACAATGCGCCCGCAGGCAGATTAAGGCAGCTTGCGGTGGCGTTAGTTACCGATGCAGGGAAACTTATCGAGTAAGTTGCGGTCGATCCGGCAGTAACTGTCACCACTGCGGTGGGAACGGTCGGCGCGGTTGCCGCAGCCGCGGCCGAATCCACTTCGAATTGCAATACGTCTGACATTCCACCGCCAGGAGCAGGGGTTTGCACAGTAATGGCGGTCGCCCCGGGAGTGGCAATGTCGGCCGCAGTAACTGTGGCAGTCAGTTCGGTTGAACTTAGAAACACTGTGGTAAGCGCCGAGGTGCCCCAGTACACGGTGGAGTTAGCCAGGAATCCGGATCCATTCACGGTGATGGTAAATGCCACGCCTCCAGCATTGGCAATCGCCGGAGTTATGTTACCCACAAACGGCACAGGATTCAGCGGAACGTTGACGGTAAGAGTTACAGTAGATGTAACTGCCGAGTAATCGACGCTGTCCGTTGGAGTGAAAGTTACAGACAGCGTGTCATTCCCCACCGGCGGCATAGCTCCAAGCGCGGGAGTATAGACAAAGGTTCCAGGCACCGAGGCCGTCGCATCCAGTTGCGTTGCCGTGAGCGCCGTGCCGGAGAAAATGGCCGCGGGTGTCGCCCATGTGACAATCGGCGTAGCCTGATTCACCGTCAGCGTTACGGATGCCGCAGCGGTTGTGTAGTCCGTCGTATCCGTAGGCGTGAAATTTACAGTGAGCGTTTGCGAACCAGCCGTCAGAACAGTGCCCAGCGCCGGCGAATAGGAGAAAGATCCAGCGACACTGGCGGTGGCGTCCAGTTGCGTTGCGCTCAGCGCCGTACCGTAGGCGATAGCAGCCGGAGTCGCCCAGGTGATCGTTGGCGTCGTTTTGGTCGCTGCCGTCACGGCAACCGACTTCGATCCCGTGGCCGCGTTGTACGTGGCAGAACTGTTGGAGTCCGGTGTGTAGCTCGCTGTCAGCGTGTCGCTGCCCGTGGCCAGCGATCCGGCGGGAACGTTGATCGTTGCGCTCCCGCCGCTCAGAGTCGTTGCCGCAGAAGTATAGCTACCGCTGGCGAGCGTCACTGAACCGGTAGGAGTCGGATTCCCGCTTCCGCCGTTCACCGTCACGGTCACTGTGAGTGCCTGCGCGGTCGTAACGCTTGACGAAGACGGCGTCACCGACACCGTAGGCGTAATCAAGCCAGTTACCGAAACGACGATCGCCGGCGCATTCGCTGCAACATAGTTCGCATCGCCCCCATAGGAAGCCGTAACGCTGTCCTGGCCTGTCGCGAGGCTACTGGTCGCAAATGTGGCTACGCCGTTGCTGTTCAACACGGCCGAACCTAATAGCACGCTGCCAGCGTAGAAGGTTACCGTGCCCGTGGGTGTGAGCCCGGTCCCTGTAACTGTTGCCGTCAAGGTTACCGGAGAACCTGTGGTCGCCGGGTTTGGCGATGCTGTCAGGCTCACTATCGGTGCACCTTGCGTCGCGGCCAGGCTGATTGCGCCGGAGATGCTGGTCTCATAGTTGCTATCCCCTGGGTAACTTGCTGCCACCTGCTGGGTGCCCGTGGCCACTGGCACGTTGATTCCTGTTACAGTTGCGGTTGAAGTCTCGGTTGCTGTCAGCCATACCGCTCCCGCACCGATTAAATCCGTCAAGCCATCCCCATTGACGTCTCCCACGGCAAGGATGCCGTTGATTCCGGCGGACTGCACTTCAGTGAAAGTGCCATCCCCCTTGCCCAGAAGCACCCCGCCAATGCCAACCAAGTCTGCCTTGGCGCTCCCGCTGAAGTCCCCCACGGCGAAGATCTTACCCACCTGGTTAGGGCCGACGGGGCTATCTGACGATGGCGCAAATGTTCCATTCCCATTGCCAAGAAGTATCGTCGCCGTGCCGTCGGCGTAGTTCGCCACTGCCAGGTCCAGAATGCCGTCCCCGTTGAAATCGCCCACAGCAATCGAATTAGGATCACCACCCGTCGCAGGACTTGCCGCTGTAGTGAATGTTCCGTTTCCATTTCCCAGCAGGATCGTCAACGTGCCACTGGGATAGCTGAAGTTCGCTATGGCCAGGTCCGGTTTGCCGTCTCCGTTGAAGTCGCCAACGGCGATTGCCGTAGGACCGCTGCCCGTTGCCGAAGTCGCTGCTGACGACGGCGTGAATGTTCCGTCGCCGTTGCCCAGAAACAGAAACACCATGTCGGCGGTACTGTTCGCCACAGCCAGGTCCGGGATACCGTCTCCGTTGAAATCGCCTACCACAAACGATTGGAAAGCTCCGCCTGTCGCTACGCTTCCACCTACTGTGAAGGTCCCGTCTCCCTTGCCTAGCAGTGTCGTTACTGTTCCGGGGTCAGTCTGGGCGTCACTGGATCCCACGGCCAGGTCGAGAATGCCGTCCCCGTTGAAGTCGCCCGCTGCAATAGAGTCTGTAGTCAGTGTCCCAAGGTCCAATATCGCAGCCGCCGTAAAGTTGCCTTGCCCGTCGCCCAGGAATACTGTCGCTTCGGCGTCCCAACAATGCAGGGTCGCGCACCCGGCCGAGTCCACCGCGGCTATATCAGCGATGCCGTCCCCGTTGAAATCACCCACCACAATTGAGGATGCGGAAAAACCGGACGCCACGACATATGTGGACGTGAGTGCCAGAGAAAAGCCCGGCGAGTACAGGAAACTAAGTCCCGCTGTGCCGTTAGTCAGGGCTGCCGTGCCCAGCACAGCACTTCCATCGCTGGCGTTGAGGAATGAGACCGTTCCCGTGGGCGCCGCGCTGCCCGTGCCGCCAACCGTAGCCGTCAGCGTGTAGTCGCCCGCATTTCCACTCTGCTTAATTGTTGTTACAGTCGGATAAAGCCCGGTCACCGTCAACGCCGCCGCGCCGGAGGTGCTGGCCGCGGTACTTAAGGAACCGTTGGGCGTTCCCAGGAAGGCTGCTTTAAAGCTGTGACTACCGACTCCCGGCCTGAACCTTAGAATTGCAGTCCCGGCCTTCGTCAGTTGTGCCGTGCCCAGTAAATGTATGTCTGTGCACGATTTCGCTGTAGCGTCACAGAAGTTCACCTGACCCGCTGTTACCGGCGTGGTCCCGGCGTTCACCGTCGCGGTCAGCGTCACCACGGTGCCCGATACAACTGTAGTCACCACGCTGGTTCCCGACGTCACTGCCAGGGTAGTCGTGGTCGCAGTTTGTGCAACCGCGCCCGCAGAGAACGATGCGACCAGGAATGCCGACACCAGAACCAGTTTGCGCATGATTTCCCCCTTCGATGCCCGGTTGTGAATTAGAGGCCCCAATACATCGAATGAACTAGAATTATAAGCTCCCCTAACTTATCAGTCTGTGAACCTGTAACTTCTTTTCTTGAGAATTCATCCAGAAATGGTTTTGCACCGTCGCGAAGTTACCGGGCGCCCCACAGTCTGTCCAGCCAAAAGCTGGCGGGGTGCCCCCGGTCTCTCGCATTTGGAGACCGGGGAGGGAATCCTCGGCGAGACCTGGATTGCATGCACTGCATGCACTTTCCCACCCCAAACAGCCATTTTGGTGCCCAAAAAGCGTACCAGAAACACGTCAATAACGCCCTTAAACACGCTCAGACGGCCTTAAAAACATGTCGTTTTACACAAAACGTCACGCGTTTGCCTGAACAGTTTTGCATACACTGCGCGGTCGTTTTTGCCATCGCAGCGTGCGCATATAACCGCACGCACGGCGACGCGTCATTTGCGCGAATTTGCCCTATTCGATCCGGTGTGCGCCATCGGAGGCATGGCAGATGTGAATCTGCGGCACGATGCCTGTTTCCGTGGCGTAACGGCCGGCCAGCGCTTCAACAAATGCCCCCGCTGCGCCTTGTTCCACCAGGTTGATGGTGCAACCGCCAAACCCGCCGCCGGTGAGCCGCGCGCCGATCAGGCCCGGTAAGTCCTGCGCCAAGTTCACCATAGCGTCCGCCTCTACGCAACTGCCCTCGAAGTCCTTGCTGTAACTCCAGTGGGCCTCGGCCATCAGGCGGCCCAGTTCGACCATGTCGCCCTTGAGCAGCGCCTCGGCCGCGGCTACTGTGCGCAGGTTCTCGCTGATCACGTGCCGTGCCCGCTTTAGCGAGTTGGGAGTCATCTCGTGGCCCCACTTATCAAGGTCCTCAAGCGTAGCGTCGCGCAGAAACGGCACACCGCCGCGGTGGCTGTTGATGATTGCGCAAGCCGCTTCCGATTCCGCCCGTCGCGTGGCATAGTCTCCGCCAGCAATCGAGTGCTTAACCATAGTGTTTGCAATAACAAGAGCTACGTTTGCTGGAATGGGCGCCAGCTTGAAACTCAGGTCGCGGCAATCCAGAAGCAGAGCGTGATCCCTTGCTCCGTTGGCGGAGATGAACTGATCCATGATGCCGCAACTGGCGCCGACAAACTCGTTTTCGGCTCGCTGGCAAAGGCGAGCCAGAGCCGGCCCGGAAATCGCAGACCCTGAATCGGATCCTGGATACTCGACCCCGAGGATGAAGAGCAACGCCAGAGCTGTCGCAACCTCCAGGGCCGCGGAGCTTGAAAGCCCCGACCCCAGCGGAACATCGCCCCACAGGCTGAGGCTGAACCCGGGAATCGCGTAGCCCTCCCCAGCGAAGATGGAGACCACTCCGAGCGGATAATCGGTCCAGTGCTTGCCCGCTCCGGTGGGCAACTCCAATGCATCGAACGTTCTCTCCTGCCCGTAGTTCTCGGAGTAAACAACGACCTTGCCGTCGGAGCGCGGTGAAATGCCCGCCAAAGTGGCAAAATCGATGGCCGCGGGCATCACGAAGCCCTCGGCATAGTCGGTGTGCTCGCCAATCAGATTCACGCGGCCGGGCGCCGCAAAGATAGCCGGTTCGCATTGAAAACGCTCAATGTGCATGGTACGGAAGTCGGACGAATTATGCATGAAAGGTCTCGCTCTCAAATCTACATGGGTTGAAGATCGACTTCCATCCGCCAAGAGTAGGATTCTCCGCGAGATAGTGTGCGCGACCATGGCCCCGTCAGTGCCAGGGAATCGACAGGCGCGGTGGAAGGCTCCAGGGCAACACAAGTCTGTTTCGGTCCTGGACGGTCCGGCCAGCCGCCATAGCAGAGCCAAAGTCCCAGGTAGGGCGTTGCTGCCGGATCGAAGCCTACCTTGATGCGCAGGCCTGCCCTGGGCCGCTCCAGCGCGCACCAGTTTTCGTTCGCAGATAAGCGACCGGTAAACAGCTTATCGCCAACGCCCGTGCCTGCGCTCTGAGCCACACTCAAATCGGTCGTACCTCCGCGGGATAAGTGCGCGAGCGGCCAAGCGACCACATCGCCGTTTTTTCCCAGCCGTGCCCCGCCAGAACCCTCCAGACGCAACTCACGAATGGAACCGGGGAGAACGATCCTGTCTCCTTCTTCCGCCAGGAACAGCGGGTGGGCCGCCCAGGACCATGGCGATGGATACTCGCCGGTATTCGTCAGTTTGTAGTCCAGGCATATTTTCCAACCTTCGCCGGCTTCGGAAAGTTCCACGGTCCGCTCAAGCGTAAGCGGGAGCGAGAAACACTCACCCTGTAAGGTCGCGCAGTTCGAGCTCTGGGCCACCCGATTCCTGTTCTTCGACCAGGTCACCCGCCACAGGTCGCCGTGGTCGGGAACCGAGGCTCTTCCGGCAGCAGTCTTGACGGTGCACCCGGCAACCGAGGGCAGGCACTCGTCCCAGCCGCTGGCGTCTCCCTCATCGAAGGCCATGGCGCGCGTGCGGGGGGCGTAAGGAGCAAGCGGGGCCTGCAGTAACTCGCGATTGTTGACGCGAATGGATGCAATTTTGCCTCCCAGTTCGGGGAAGATGGTCACGGAGCAGTTTCCGGCCTGCATGAGAACGTTTTCTTTTTCGGTGTTGATCAATTCCGTTTCCATTTGCTTCATTCTCCGATTAGGTCCCCATACGCCGCGGTCAATCTCTGCCAGATGTTGTCCAACCATGCTTCATGTTCGGGCTTCATCAGCACTGAGCGGAGACAGGTTACCGCTCCGGTTTGACTCGCAGCTTGTTGGCCGGGATGAACGGCCGCTGCGGGCTGAAACCATGTCAGCGGCAATTCTACAAGGGCCAGGTGCAAATCCCGTGTGGCGCACGCAACAAATAGTTTGTGTGCCAACTGCGATGCCTGTTCCGGGGTCTCTGCGGCCAGCTTCCACACAACGATATCCAATTCCGGTGGCCCGGCTGACAGCGGCTGGAAACGCGCGCCGGGATCCTTGCGGAGCAGGCCATCCAGCTTTATGGCCGCCGACCGGCTTCGCTCAAGCCCACGGGCAAACTCGCCTCCCGGCTGGAGCGGGAAAAGCTGTTGCGTGGCCCACAAGGCAACGGCGGCGGCTCCGGCTCGCGAACATTCCAGACTGATTTCGCCAAGGTGCAACTGCTTTGAAGTGAAATAAGTATACGGCGAATCGTGCTTATAGAAGCGTCCTACGGCCGGGTCGCGAAAGAGCACGCAGCCGCAGCCGTAGGGTTGCAAGCCGTGCTTATGCGGGTCGATCACGATGGAGTCCGCCCGATCGATCGCCCCGAATGCACGCCGGGCCGGCGAGTCCAGCGCTTTCGGGATCAGCCGGAAGTAGCCGCCATAGGCTGCATCCACATGTACCCGGAAGCCGTACTTCTGACTCAGCGCAAGTATCTCGTCCAGCGGGTCTACAGCGCCGATGGCTGTGGTGCCCAGCGCAACCACCACCGTGCCCACGTCGCCCAAGCGCAATTCGGCCTCCAGAGCATCCATGTCCATGCGCCCGCGGTTGTCGGCCGGAATGCTCGCGAACTTCAGTTTGAGGACGGCGGAGATGCGCTTGTGGGTGTAGTGCGCCTGATCGGACGCTACAATTCGCCGTCCCGGCGCCAACTGGCCGGCTACCCAGAGCGCCTCCAGATTAGCCAGCGTTCCACTGGAAGTCAGGTGGCCGAGGAAGGCAGGCTGCTCCCAGCCAAACATCGCCGCTATGCCGGCTACGGCTTCAATCTCCATCTCAGAGCTGGCCCGGCCGCCGTCGCGCGCATGGTTGTTGGGATTGATGGTCATGGCCAGCGCGTAGGCTGCACGCGCAACCGGATGCGGTGGCTTGAGCATTTGCCCGGCATAGAGGGGGTGGAAATAGGGGTAGTTGTCGCCGAGCCGGTGTGCGGTGGCCTCAAGCACTCGGGCAATCGCAGCGGAATCGATACCTTTTTCACGCGCCGGCTCAAATTCCGGCAATGCCGCAAACTCCGCCTCAAGCAGTTCCGTGGCGCGGGAAAGCAGAGCTGGCACTGGATCGTGTGACATGGCGACCTATCACAGTATCACAGCGGAGAAGAGGGAATAAGGAACAGGGAACAGGGAATAGGGAATACGGAATAGGGAATAGGGAATAGGAATAGCCATCGGAAGAGGCGCTTGGCCGTGAGTGCGATTATTCGCGTACGCTGTGACGGTGAAAGTCACACTCTTGCATACGCATATCTGCACAGGCAAACGCGTGACAAATGGTGCAAAACAGCATGAAATAAGGCCGTTTTAGGCGCGAAAAGTGCGTAAATGAGGGTGTTTTGGAACGCCAAATTGCGCGTGTAAGCGTTTACAAAGTGAGACAAGTGATATCAGTGCTGGCACTTCAAGCTATTCGGTCTCGGCTTTTAACTCTCAGAGCGAGGAGAGGTTGTCTCGGAGTGATTTTGACGTGAATTCGGGGGTCGAAGGCTCTGTTGACCGCTGCGGCGGGGGCCTCCACCCTCGACCCTCGACGCAGAGGGTAACCAGGCGCCCCCGGCCGCGCCCCCGGAGGACAAAAATGCAAGTTCAACGAAAACAGGACGCGATGGAGCTCTGCGGGCTCCCACTCATCGGACAAGAGCGCCCTGCCCCGACCCTGAGGGTACCCCGGCGCCCCAATTGGCCACAGCTTCATCCTCCTCTTGTCGGCGAAGCCGGTGGACGGCTAAAAGGAAACAAAAATGCAAGTTCAACAAAGCAGGACGCCGTGGAGTTCTGCGGGCTCCCACTCATCGGACAAAAACGTCCTGCCCCGACCCCGAGGGTACCCCGGCGCCCAAATGGGGCACAGCTTCGTCCGCCTGTGGGTATGCAACGCCGGTGGGGAGTAAAGAGAATTGGGGGTTGCTGCGATACGCAAGCTGGGCGCGGACCCACCTTTGCGCCAGGTGGACGAGACGGAGGCCCTTCGACTCGCTCCGCTCCCTCCCTGTGAAGAGAGTCCGATTGAGGGTCGTGGTTTCCCACTCATTCGCCAAAAGTACGCGAATGAATGGGGCACGGTGCATTTGTGGGTCGGACAGCGAGTTCCTTGAAGGCGTAACTCGGCGGCGCGACTCGGCGGCGCGAGTCAAAGTGCGCAGGATGACAGCAAAGGTGGGGCTTGGAACGACGAGAAAGAATTGCTGCGCCCTTTTTGGGAAGCAATGGTACACTATCGTCAGCGTTAGAGACTGAGCGGGCGTGAGCAGTACTCGCCCAACCAAGCAAGATTCTGCCAGTGGTCGCTTTGATTCATCCAGCGCAATTCAAAACCAGGAAACACGATCAAAATGGAACAAGGTACTGTGAAGTGGTTCAATGACGCGAAGGGCTTCGGCTTTATCTCTCGTCAGAACGGCGAAGACGTTTTTGTGCATTACTCTGCGATCAACTCAAGCGGATTCAAGAGCTTGCAGGAAGGTCAAGCCGTGCAATTCAACGTTGTGAAGGGGCCCAAGGGATGGC
>CAYWMR010000179.1:0-9277 GCA_964458965.1 uncultured Occallatibacter sp.
TCGCCTCGCCAGGCGTCGAGTCCGATATTGAGACTGACTGCGGCGTTGTGTAAGTTCCCTGCGTCGGGTTGAAGACCGGAGCAGCCGCGGGTGGAGTGATGGTGTAGACGGCCGTCGCGACCGCGCTCGACGAATAACCGGATGCAACCGCGATGGCTTCGATGCTCTCCGTTGCCGAGACAGAGATCGGTCCGCTGTAAAGGGTCGAGCCAGTGGTCGGGGTCGCGCCGTTGGTGGTGTAGTAGATCGCCTCGCCAGGCGTCGAGTCCGATATCGAAACCGACTGGGTCGAAGTGTAAGTACCCTGAGCGGGGCTGAAGACCGGAACTGCAGCCGGGTTAGTGACGGTCAGGGTGGTGCTATCTCCGGACGCAGCATAGGACCCATCCCCGCTGTAGGTTGCCGTAATCGAATTCGAGCCGACAGTGAATCCATTGGCCGCACTCACCAGCATGTTGTTCACCGCGGCAACGGCGCCTGACAGTGCTGCGCTACCAAGTTGGCTGCCTGCGATTGCAAAAGTAACTGTTCCGCCAGGCGTGCCAGCGGGCGACGAGGTGACAGAAGCAGTCAGATTTATCGTCGCCCCTAACTGCACGCTCGATGGGAGCACCGCGGCAGAAGTAGTTGTCGCGGCTCCCGGAGGGTTCACAACCTGGGTGAGTGGCGCAGATAAGCTTGGGGCGTAGTTGATGTCGCCAACATATCCGGCTACCAGGCTGTGGGTTCCTTGTAACAGGGACGGAGCGACTGTGCAGGTGCCAGACACCAGATTGCAGGAACCGATATTCCGGCTGCCATCCAGCAGGTTGGCTACTCCGGTAGGAGTTGTGCCGCTCGATGACGGATCTGAAACGCTCAACGTGAAGAACGTCCCGGCCCCGCTTGTGGACGGGTTTGCTGCAGCCGCAAGTGAAACGATTGAATCGCCCACATTGCGACGAACCGCCGAACTCCGTGCATTCTGATACAACATTGGCCAGTCGTTCGCCGCTGGATTAAGAGGTGCCCCCGTATCCAGCAAGGTTGCGATGAAATGCTGAGTGATTTTGTTGGCGAGAGAGATTGTGGTGTAGAGTACTGCGATCTGAGCGGTCCCGCCGCCGGTGAAATCGCCCACTGTTGGGAAGAACACATCGCCAATCCAGGGCTTCTCGTTCGGGGCGCCCGGCAACGCCCAGGATGTGAGCACGTTGCCAAATCGGTCGAACACGAGAAGTTGTGCGGAGTCGGGTGTTCCACTTACGTAATTGTTGATTCCCAGGGTTGTGACGATCTCCGGATAGCCGTCACCATTGACATCCGCGAGAACGGCTGACCCATAAATGTTGGAGCCTGCGTGGGTGGGCCACGCACTGGAGAATTCCGTACCGTCCGCATTGAGGACGAACAGGTTTCCGGCCGAGACAACGATTTCCTCGCGCCCATCGCGATTTAGATCGCCCACAGCCAGCGTTCCCCATGCCAGCGTTCCGAACGGGTACAGGTTCACAGGCCATCCAGCACGCTCCGAGCCGTCGGGCTGCAATACATGCACGAACTGGTCGTAGGTGAGAATGATCGTTTCAAGCTTGCCGTTGTGGTCCAGATCTGCCAAGGCCATCTGAACCGGCTCTCCAACGATGGTCGGGGAGTTCCAGTTTTGCGGGGTGCCGTCCGCACCGAAAAGGCGTGGAGTGAAGCTTGAGGGATTCGTCCCTTCAATCACGACAAAATCCTTCGAGCCAACTCCTGCTACGTCTCCAACCAGCACTCGTGGTACAGAATAATTTCGGATAAAGTTATTTTGATCCGGGATGATGGCCGGGAAATTCTGATTTAGCAGCGTCCCGTCGTTGCGCCAGGCGAAGAGGTAGCCGGTTCCGCTCCATCCCCCTTGCCCATCCGCTCCGTCTCCAAATGTCACCGTCTCAAGCAGTGAGTCCCCGTCGACATCTTCGAGCAACGGCTGCTGCGAGGCGAAGAAAACCGGGATTCCAGAAACGCTATAACTTCGATCCGACTTCGTTCCATCGGGGTAGAACACGTGGACCAGGTCTCCGTCCGGCATGACAATCTCGTCCCCTGGACTAAGGTCGAGATTCCCAATGGCCGGCCGGAAGAATCCGGCCCAGGAAATTGGCAAAGTCGATACAGAGGAGCCATCCGCGGTAAAGTCCAGGATCTGAGCCGGCGTGTGTTGACCATTCAGTTGTGCAACAACCAGACTGGTGCTGCCAGAAGAGGAAACTGCGGGAACAATGCTGTTGTATCCGGCATACTCCACATCGCCGTCGAGCCACTTGGGCCAGTTGGAGGAAACCAGGGCAGGCTCAAAGTAAACCAGTGCGGAACCCGTACTCGTGGTGCCCTGGTTCACCGCCGAGACCTGAATCGTATAGTATCCCGCGGCAGTTATGACCGATGTATCCCAGTTCGCCACAGCTTGACTGGTAACCGGTGGTGAGATCGATCCGTTCAGCGTTATCCCCTGTGAGCTCCATCCGGAAACCGGGTTCGTTCCAGGCGCCCACTGGACATTCAGGCTCTGAAAACTACCGAGCACAGTCACGGAGATGGGCAGAATGATCCCAGGTTTCAATTCCTGCGCCGACACTGTGGCTACGGGCTGAGTTGGACTGGTGAGCGTAACTTTCTGTGCATTGACTGTAAGAGGCGCCGAGAGTGCGGAAGGCAGATAATTCGTGTCTCCCAGGTACTGCGCCGTCACACTATTCGCCCCAACCGACATTAGGCTCGCGGAGACGACGAAGGTCGCCCCCGACGTGGTCCCACTACCGTTCATCGAGACTTCCTGAATCGCTGCGGTGCCGACGGAATTTCCATTGACATAGAACTGGGCGAGACCGGAAGGTGCGGCGCCAAAGCTGTCCGCAAGAACCGAAACTGAAACAGACGTGCCGCCGCTTCCCTGTGAACCCGCTGCGAGGGAGATGGCCGTGTTTCCTTGAACCACTGTGAACGGAGCAGGGCTGGAGCTTGAACTCGAAGTGAAACTGGCATCGCCTGCATACTGGCCCTCGACCGAATAGGAACCTGCGGTCAGGCTGGTTATCGTGTAACTCGCCTGCCCCGCGTTGTTCAGCACAACAGGGTAGGATGAGCTTGCAACATTCAGACTCATTGATCCGGTCGGTATTCCCTGGCCTGAAGCGGATGCCGCCAATCCGCTGACAATAACATTGCTACCGTAAGGAATCGCGCCGATTGGGAGGGCGATGCCGGTTTGCGCGTCGCGAGCCGTTACCGAAACCGTTGTGATGCTTGCCTCTTTTGTGATTGTGAATGAAATAGCCGGCGACTTACTCGCTGCGAAGGCGGAGTCTCCCGAGTAATGGGTTAAGATCTGGATATTCCCGCCCGGCAAGTTATTGAGGACAGCTGAGTAGCTCTCATTCGTGACCGGCACGGAGGCGATCGATACACCGTTCGCAGTAACGATTGCGAATCCTCCCGGCGTCCCCGACCCGCTCTTCGGTGTTACGTTTCCTGAGATTTGAACCGGCGCTCCATGAACGCTCCCAGAAGAAGGCGATGCGGAGATGGTTGTCGACGTCGGCGCAGTTCCGTGCGGGGTGGCCGCGTACCATGCCTGAACAAGATTCGAGATATTGATGGATCCGATTCCGCTTGCCAGGTCAAAGCCCGAATCCGCAGCGAATCCTGTCAGCAATCCGGTGGTGCCGGCGCCAGAGGCTGAACAGTCAAGAGTGCCTCCTTCGCATGGCACTGCATTCGACCCTGCTGTTACGTCATAGAACGCGCATGTGTTGCCAGTGGCGGGTTGTGCTGTTGAGTTACATGCAGACAAGTTGGCCGCATTCGGCGAGTCATTTCCGCCAAATTCGTTCGACCCCAGTTGATAGAGCATGTAATCGGCCTGACCCTGGCGAGTGGCCATCTTCTGATTGACGAGCGCCATTACGCCTGCAAACGAGGGTGCTGCGCAAGACGTTCCTCCAATCGCCCCGAGTCCGCCTTGGAATTCGATCAGATAACCATCGTGGATTGCGGCAGTGAGCGAAACATCGGGAAGGTCGCGAGCCTCATCGTTGGGAATCCCGTATACGCCCTTCTGCCAGTCCGGTTTGGGCCATCCACCCGAGCATCCGGTAACATCGAACGGGATGTCCATTGCCGTGCAGTTACTCACGCCGCCTCCACCGCCGTACAGCGTCCCCGAACTCTCACTCTCGTTCCAAACCTCTTCGGGTATGTAAGCAATCGCAGATGTTCCGGGTAGCGGGCTCGACCCTGTTGTTGGAGACCAGGCATCGCTTCCATCGTTGAATGCTGTTCCGCCAACGGCCACGTTAAACGGTGTGGAAGCGATGCCATTCACCTGCAAGCCATAAGCTGCCGCTGGAGCCGTATCGGCGTCGCAGCCCGCGGAGCCGCCGTCTCCGGATGCAACAACTACTGTTGTGCCTTGTGCCGCGGCCTGTTCCCAGAGGTCGCCAAAGAATTGGTTCTCGGCTGAACCCATAAGTTCTTCGCAAAGCCCGTAACTCACGCTCACCACATCCGCGAGATTGTTATCGATCAAGTATTCAGCAGAGAGGTCCACGCCATCCGATACGGTGCTTGGGGAAACAACCAGCACCACCGAGGCGCCTGGAGCCAGCGCAGTGGACCACTCGACATCGAGAGTGTTCTCGACATCGTCCCCCGAAACATCTCCCGGGTCCAGCCCGTTGATGATTTGTTGAAATGTCCCTGTGTAGCTCGATCCCAGAAAAGACGAGCGGAAACTCGCAACATCGCTGGCCAGAATGTCGCTGCGGCCGACGATCCCGATGGTGATCCCCTGGCCTGTGATCTCATCCTCAATCGTCGGAGTGGCGTTGTAGATTGTCCAGTAATCTCCTGGTGACAAATAGTGCGATGATTCGCTGTTGTAACTTGGCGAGGGACCGGGAAACGCCGTTGAGTGGGCGTGTTTGCCGATCAAATGCGAAAAGGACTTTTTTTGAGAGTCGTTGAGTTTATTCACTCCGGCGATCACGCCCTTGAAGGCTTCGGGGATTTCCGGATCGGTTGCATTTGCCATGTGCAACTGGCCTCCGACCTGGTACCGGTGCAGAGTGGTGTGGAAGGCTGCCTGAATCTGAGAGTGCTTCCCGGAAAACTCGATCGTGGTCCTGGCCTTGGACGCGCCGCCAACAACAAATCCATTTGACCTCAACCAGGCAGTGATCTTGTCGATGTCCTCCTGCGCAACGCCGAATTGCGCACCGAAGCTCTCGGGAGTAAGCCATTTGTGATAGTTCGGGGAGTGCGGATCCTGCTGTGATTTAACCAATAACGCAAGGGCTGACTCCTGCGCAGGACTACGCTTCAAGACCAGGAACATGCGCGACAACTCGAAGTCAGAGGGAACTATTCCCTGGTCAAGAGCGGGCTGAGCAAAGCCAACTGTATTGCCGCTCAGCTTCACGAGACGTGTATTGTTGACAGGCTCTGTAACCTGCGGCGCCGGTTGCACCGCGAGAGTGAGGTTCGCGTCTTGACCATTTGCGGAAAAGCTCAACCCGGCGATTGCGAGCCACACAACAAGGATCCGCGCCCTTTGACTTGCAATCCAATTGCAGCTTTGTGAAATGGGGGTGAAGGAACCTGAAGGACTGTTCGCAAACGAGCGCCTTGCTGACTGACTTCTATGGGTCATCGCCTTGCCTTTTTGAGGAGGGAGGAGCGCTCTTCGAGCTGTCTCCTGTTGCTCTTTGTCGGCACGACGATGAAACGGATCAGAGCACTTTAGAGTGTGCACTGCATACGTTCCAAGGTTCGGCTCAAACTACGATGGAGCAGGTCGTTGCGCCTGACACGGCAACCCGGCCCAGCCTCCCGAGATAACTGCGCATAGGATCAAGAGTCCGGACGTGCGGGGAAGCATCCGCAAATCATACACAGCATGTATGTTGCGAATAGATGGAGGGCTAGACGCGCTTGCACGGATCTGTGCGGGGGGCGGCCTGTGAAGACCGTCCCTACCGCGACCACCAAGCTGCTCCCAGACCCTACGGTGTTTTTCGAGAATGGTCGCGAGTCAAGAGAGCTTACTCTCCGGCCCTTTCGCGACGGAGCTTCGCCCCAGCAAGCAAAGTTTGCCATGCGGGGGCGCCGAGCGGCTGCGAAAGGATGCGACACCCACTTCTTCGGTGAAATTCGCATTTTACGAATGTTTTGAGCAGGCCGTCCGCCGGTCTCTTTTATCTTGCAAGTTTACTGGTAAATCACCGATGCTTGAATGCAATTGCAGCCGCATCAAGGCTGAGTGAGCGGCATACCATGAAGTCTCGCTCTAACGACTGCGCCAGGTGGAGGCCGAGAGATCCTTTGATACGCAGCTTCTACTGCTGTTTGTTTGCCATCTTGGCGTGCGTGCAATCGACAGCGCAGCCAAGCGCCCCTGCCCCCGCCCCCAACGATCCGGTCGCCGCGGCGCGGCAGGCGTTGCGCGATGCCGAAGCAGCGCACCCCGGAAATACAGCGGAGGTTGCCAAGGCGCTGGACGATGTGGCGAACGCAATTATGGGCAACGGCTTGACCGATGCTGCGACGCTGGAGGTTGCAAAGCGCGAGATGACCGTGGCTGAGGCAGTGGCCGGCACGCGGAGCAAGCTCTTTGTCAGGGCACTCACAACCACCGCCAATGTACTGACCGAAGTGAATCAACCCAGCGAGGGCCGGGTTCTGGCAGAGCGCGCCATGGGGATCGCGAAAACAGAGTTTCCCGACACACTGGAGTTTGCCAATGCGGCTAATGCCCTGAGCGATGCTTGCCAGGCGCTGGGAGACAGGAGTTGCTCGCTTAACGCCACGGATGCGGCCATAGCGGAAGAGCGTAAAGCCGGCGCGGCCCAGGAATGGGATCTTGTTGGCAGCCTGAGCAACCGGTCCGCCTTGCGAGATCTTGACAAGAACCCCACCGGCGCAGCGCAGGACATGGAAGAAGCTCTTGCCATTGCTCACCGCGTTCGTCCCAACGATCCCGAAACAGGCATTCTGGAGAGCAACGCGGGCACACACTACCTGCGCTCTCAGGAATTTGCCAAGGCCATTACTCACTTTCAGAGTTCGCTGCAGATTGTCGAGAAGGCGTATGGGTCCGATAGCCCGATGCTGCAAACCATTCACGGCAACCTGGCCGAGATGTACACCCGTACCGGGCAGTTCGAACTCGCCTGGCAGAATTTCAAGATCGGACTTTCCAACCAGCACCAAACCATGTTCAACCAGGCCTGGTCTCGCGCCGGATACGCAAGGTCGCTGGCTGGAGGCGGCCAGCTGCAGCCTGCCATCAAAGAGGCACTGGAAGCCTCGCGAGTGGGGCGCGAGACCTTTGTGCTCCAGGCCCGCACGCTGCCCGAACAGCAGGCGCTAAGCTACTACCGGAATCGCCCCTTTGGCTTGAACATCGCGCTCTCGGTGGTTGCCCGCCACCCCGATCTTGTTTCGGACGATGTTTTCCAGGAGATGGCGCGCAACCGCGCCCTGGTGACCGAAGAGATGGCGCGCCGGCAGAGAAACCTGAACGCCAACAACGACCCCGAGGTTGCGCGCCTGCTGAAGGAGATGGATGAGGCTCGGGCCGATCTTCTTGCGCAGGAGCGGGCCGCGCGCACCAACAAGAGCGACGACGCAATTGCCCAGGCCACCAGCCGCATGAACACGATTGAACGCGCGCTCGCCGAGCGGAGCGCCGCCATCCGCAACGATGACCGCTCTGCCGATGTGCGCATCGAGGATCTGCGTCACGGACTGCCTGCCCATTCTGTGCTTATCTCGTATGTGGTCTACCAGCGCTGCGCGGTCGAGTCCGTCGACCCGGCGCACAAGACGATTCCATCGTATGTGGCTCTGGTGATGCAATCCGGCTCCAACCGCATTCGCGTCTACGATCTTGGCGAGGCGAAACCCATCGACGACCTGGTCACCGCCGCCCGTGCCAGCGCCGACCTCGAGGCTGAAGGCGGTGGGGCAGGGTCGCTGCGCAATGAGCGCTCCTACCGGGAGACCGCCGCGGACCTGCGCAAGCGGATCTGGGACCCGCTGCATGCTGAGCTGGGCGACGCCCAATTGGCCCTGGTGGTGCCTGACGGTCTGCTGAACCTGATCCCCTTTGCCGGCCTGCCCGATGGCGAAGGCTACCTGGTGGAGCACGGTCCGGTGATCCACATGCTCACCAGCGAGCGCGATCTGATCCCTGCTGAAGCGGGAGTAAAAAAGAAGGGTTTGCTGGCCGTGGGCAATCCCAGCTTCAATCTGGCAGGTGTGGCGGCTCCGCAGGGGACGCTGCGAGGCGGCGAAGTCTCCTGCTCCCAGTTCCACGACATGGAGTTCACGCCGCTGCCCGGTTCAGCGGCCGAGGTCGAAGACATCCACTCTGCCTGGATGCACTGGAATCACTCAGAAAAAGCCTCGATGCTCACCGGCGACGCCGCAACCCGCGCGGCCTTTCTCTCTGAAGCTGTGAATGATCGCGTGTTGCACATTGCTACCCATGCCTTTTTGCTGGACAAGGCTTGTGGCAACGGCAACCCTCTGCTCCATTCCGGTCTGGTGTTTGCCGGTGCCAACAAGAGTCAGGTGGCCTCCATCCTCACCGCACAGCAGATTGCTTCCCTCGATCTAAGCGGGGTCGACTGGGCGGTGCTCTCGGCCTGCAATACCGGCAACGGCGAACTGCGCGATGGCGAAGGCGTGCTGGGTCTGCAACGGGCCTTCCGCGTTGCGGGCGCGCGAAATGTGGTCATGACTCTGTGGCCGGTGGATGACGACACCACCCGCCGCTTCATGCATGAACTCTACGCGCAACGCCTGGGCCAGCATGGCGCCCCCTCCGACGCGGCCTGGAACGCTTCAAGAATACTGCTGCGGCAGCGTCGCGCCGCCCATCAAAGCACCCATCCCTGGTACTGGGCAGGCTTTGTCAGCTCTGGCACCTGGATGTGATGTCCCTCAGTTTGTCCTGCGCGAACCTCCGCTATGGATTATGTCTGCTCGTGATGAACGGGGCGGTTGAGGGTTGTGGTTTCCCACTCATCCGCAAAAAGCACGCGAATGAATGGGGCACGGTACATTTGAGGTTCATTCAGGGAGTAACTCGCTGCGCGAGTCAAGATGCTCAGATTGAATAGATAGGAACAAATCGTTGAAACTGCTTCCGGACCAGTGGTCGAACCTGCGATCTGAATCAGCAAAGGGGCGATCCAGCGACCCGGGCTTACACGCTATTGCCAGGTTCCCGCTCCCACAAATCCCGCCCAATACC